>NZ_JAPPTJ010000019.1:0-55791 GCF_027586995.1 Vibrio sp. La 4.2.2 | reverse complement strand
GTACTCAGATAGAAGTTCACGAACTTCCATTTCAACTAGCTCTAGAAGCTCTTCATCATCAACCATGTCACACTTGTTCATGAATACGATGATGTAAGGAATACCAACCTGACGGCCTAGTAGGATGTGCTCACGAGTTTGAGGCATTGGACCATCAGTAGCAGCAACTACAAGGATACCGCCGTCCATTTGCGCAGCACCAGTGATCATGTTTTTAACATAATCCGCGTGTCCTGGGCAGTCTACGTGTGCGTAGTGACGAGTTGGAGTATCGTACTCAACGTGAGAAGTTGCGATTGTGATACCGCGCTCACGCTCTTCTGGAGCGTTATCGATAGATGCGAAGTCTTTCGCTTCACCGCCGTACACTTTTGCAAGAGTAGTACAGATTGCAGCTGTTAGAGTTGTTTTACCGTGGTCAACGTGGCCGATAGTACCAACGTTTACGTGCGGTTTCGTACGTTCAAATTTTTCTTTAGACATGAGTTGTCCCTCTAGGTACGGATTTAGGTGGCTTTGAAGACCACGCAACCAAAAAATCTTGGTAATAAAGCTTCTCTTAGCCTCTAAACATAGTTGAGGCAAAAGAAAGTATCAAAAGGAAATATTGCTTTGAGAGCTGGTGCTGATAGGCAGACTCGAACTGCCGACCTCATCCTTACCAAGGATGCGCTCTACCACCTGAGCTATATCAGCACTCTAAATGAGTTGGAGCGGGCAGCGGGAATCGAACCCGCATCATCAGCTTGGAAGGCTGAGGTAATAGCCATTATACGATGCCCGCAACACGTAACTCTGAGAGCTATTCCCTAAAGAATATGGTGGGGGGGGACGGATTCGAACCATCGAAGGCAGTGCCGGCAGATTTACAGTCTGCTCCCTTTGGCCACTCGGGAACCCCCCCAAATTTTACTTACCATTTTCGTCATCATTGCCCTAGGCAAAGTGAAAATGGTGCCGACTACCGGAATCGAACTGGTGACCTACTGATTACAAGTCAGTTGCTCTACCTACTGAGCTAAGTCGGCATAAGTGGAGCGCATTCTATTGAATGAATCTTGCTGATGCAACCGTTAAATCAAAAAAAATTTCGTTTTTTCACACATTCTTCCTTTTTGACGACTTTTTGTACACATTTCGGGGAATTACGCACGCAGTGTCGCATGAAATATTTGATTTATCCCTTTGTTCAGGTATGTTCAGCACTCTACGTGTATGGAAACCTTAAGTTAGGTGAGTTATGAGCCCTTTTATGTCATTTAGTCGCGAGCAGTGGTCTGCACTTCGCAACGCTGTCCCTATGACATTAACAGAAGATGATCTGAAAGAGCTTCAGGGTATTAATGAAAACCTGACGATACAGGAAGCCACTGATGTTTACTTGCCTCTTTCTCGTCTGCTTAACCTGTACGTTGCCGCGAGACAGAGTCGCAACTCCGTTCTTCAAGAGTTCTTGGGACAAAGTGACCATACGCCACCATTCATTATTGGTATTGCCGGTAGTGTTGCGGTCGGGAAAAGTACCACGGCTCGCTTGCTAAAAGCGTTACTCAGTCGCTGGGAAAACCACCCTAAGGTAGAACTTATTACGACTGACGGTTTCCTTCATCCTAATAAGGTACTGTTAGAAAAAGGGTTAATGGCGAAAAAGGGCTTTCCCGAGTCCTATGATATGCGTCGATTGGTGCAGTTTGTTTCCGATGTCAAAGCTTGTAAGCGTAACGTTGTCGCTCCCGTCTATTCACACTTAACTTACGATATTACTGATGAGCAGAAAGTCGTCGACCTACCTGACGTGCTAATCATCGAAGGTCTCAATGTCCTGCAAAGTGGCATGGACTACCCTCACGATCCACATCGCGTGTTTATCTCTGATTTTCTCGATTTTTCTTTGTACGTCGATGCAGATAGTGAACGCATTGAAAACTGGTATGTGCAGCGCTTTATGAAATTCCGCCAAGGCGCCTTTACTAAGCCTGGCTCTTACTTCAGCCACTATACCCAGTTGAATGAACAAGAAGCGAAAACCAAAGCGAAGAATATTTGGGCATCGATTAATGGGATCAACTTAGTGCAGAATATCTTGCCAACCAAAGAGCGGGCTCAATTGATTTTACAGAAAGGTAAAGATCATAATGTTGAGACGGTTTATTTGAGGAAGTAGGCTGTTTTTGACGAGGGGTTGTTTGCGCCAAAGGTAGATCCCTGCCTACGCAGGGATAACAATATCTAGTGTGGTAACAATATTTGATGTAGTGAGTGAAGTTGCTAAATTAGTGATAAGTTAAGCCACATCAGTTCAGTTTACGCAGAGAGATCTCACCACCAATAAATGGTTGAATGCCCGCTTCTGTTTCCAGTAAAACGGCGCCAGTGGCATCGATGCCGCGCACAATACCTTGAATGTCTCGATTGCCCATCACCAGACGAACTTCTCGATCCAAAAAGTTATCATGACGATTCCAACGTTCAACAAAACCGTGTAAGCCACACATTTCGTAATCTTCTAGAGCGTTCTGCCAAGCCTTGATAAAGGCCACCACCAAATCGTTACGGCTAAATGGTTTGTCTGCCACTTCATTGAGTGAGGTCCAAGGCTGATCGATGCCTTCTACTTGTTCACTCATATTTAGATTCATACCCATACCCATGACTAGGTTTGCCGCGCCACCAGCTTGGCCTGACATTTCAACCAAAATGCCGGCTAACTTCTTGTCATTAAAATACAGGTCATTCGGCCATTTAAGTTTTACACCATCAATCCCAAGTTGTTCCAAGGCTTCAACTATCGCCACGCCAATCACCAGACTCAACCCCATCGCCGCTGCCATTCCTGCTTCTAACTTCCAATACATGGAGAGATAAAGGTTACTACCGAATGGTGATACCCATTGGCGGCCACGGCGGCCACGGCCTTTAGACTGGTACTCAGAAATGCACACCGCACCCGACTCTAAGCTGTTTTGTTTGTCGAGTAAGTATTGATTGGTAGAGTCGATAATAGGAATCAACTCAAATGGTGAGGTAACAGTTCGCGATAGTTTCTCTTTGGACAACAGTTCCATAGGGGCCGCTAGTTGATAGCCTTTCCCCTGAACGCGAAAGATATCAACCCCCCAATCACGAATGCCTTTAATGTGCTTACTTACAGCGGCACGAGAAATACCCAGCTGCTCACCCAACATCTCACCCGAGTGAAATCCGCCTTGAGAAAGCTGCTCTAAAATCGCTAATTTCACATGATGCTCTCTCATAGCAGCTCCTTTAAATACACTTCTTGTTGAGCACCCATAAAGCGTACCTCATGCTCAAGCTCTACATTAAATTTCTTCAGCACACAGTCGCGGACATAAGCGGCAAGGTTAACAATATCCTCCGCCTTGGCATTATTGGCATTCACCAATACAAGAGCCTGTTTAGGATGCACCATGGCGCCACCCTGAGTATGCCCTTTCAGACCACACTGATCGATAAGCCAACCAGCAGCCAACTTCATCTTGTCACCCGATGGATACGCCACTAGCGCTGGGTATTGCGCTTTGAGCGTTTCATGCTGTTCGATACTGACAATCGGGTTTTTAAAGAAACTTCCAGCATTGCCAGTCACAGCTGGATCTGGCAGCTTCTCTTTTCTCACATTCACGACCACATCAAACACTTCTTTTGGCGTGGTCGTTTCTGGGTCAAGAGACTGTAACGGACCATAACTTAATATAGGCTGCCATGTTTTGTTTAGCTTAAGGCCAATGGCGGTCACGAGCGCCTTATCTTTCAGCTCGTGCTTAAAAATGGAGTCACGATAACCAAAACGACATTGATTATTAGACAGCCGCTTTATGGTATAGCTGTCTAAACAAAGGTACTCCACATAATCACATACTTGCTGGAGCTCTATGCCATAAGCACCAATATTCTGAATAGGTGCGCTACCAGCACAGCCAGGGATTAAAGCCAAATTTTCAACACCAGCGTAACCCTGCTCTACACACCATTCCACCAAACTCGGCCAGTCTTCACCCCCTGATACATGCAAAAGATGTTCAGTCTCTGAGCTGGAGTACGAAATACCTTGCAATCGATTAATGATAACAACGCCCTGATAAGGCTCCGTAAATAACATGTTACTGCCCTTACCTAACATCAGTTTAGGTAGCGCTTGCCAGTCTGGGTTTTGGTAAATCGCAATTAGGTCGTCGACCGATTCAGCTTCTACTAGCACCTGACACTGCTGTGAGATACCAAAGGTGTGAAATGGGCGAAGTTGGGCATTGTTTTCAGTTTGCATGGGCATTCATTGATGGCTTACACTGCCGCTATTCTATCCTTTTGAAACGAGCATTGGCTATGGATACGTTAAAATTCGGTATGCTAGACCCCATTAAACTGCCGATTGCCAAAAAACTGTATAAAGCACACTACCCAGCTGGCAAACCAAAAAGTGATGAACGTATTCTCACTCTTAGCCAAGGCCACAGCCTCTGTGCCCTCGTACGATTTCGTACCATCGAGCAGTATCGATTGATGACCGGCATGCTGGTTCTTCCAGACTTCCGCCAACAAGGTATCGGTCATCATTTCATGGCACAACTGCGACAAAATGAGCTGACCAATAACGATTTTTGTTTTGCACTAGAACATTTACAGGGATTTTATGGACAACATGGCTTTAAAGTGATTACCCAAGAAGAGCTACCAGGTCCTCTTAAGCAACTGTTTTCTCGTTATATTCACGGCGGAAAAGCACTGGCAGCTATGCGATACATTGATCCCCGTTAAACTTATCAACGCTTTACTACCCATTTAGGGCAAGAGTTTGGTAAAATTCTAGGTTCGCAATTTTGCAATGACCAAAGGTACAGTCCCTCATATGATGGCTCTTAGGAACTCTTTTGAACAGCTTCCCTCAATCGCGCAGGATCCCAATGCACTGGATGTATTGTATTCCGCTAAAGATTATCGCGAGTATTTAATTCAAGCGATACGCGAAGCACAATCAAGAATCTACCTAGTCGCTTTGTATTTAGAAGATGATGACGCTGGACGCCAAATCCTGACTGAACTTTATCAAGCAAAGCAAAAGAATCCGGCTCTCGATATTGCTGTTTGTGTTGACTGGCACCGTGCACAACGTGGTCTGATTGGCGCTGACCAGTCTGATGGCAACGCAGTGATGTATCGCGAGTTTAGACAAAACCACGAGCATGCCGTTCCTGTTTACGGTATTCCAGTGCGTGGCAGAGAAGTATTTGGGGTCTTGCACCTTAAAGGCTTTATTATCGATGATAAAGTGATATACAGCGGCGCTAGTCTTAACAACATCTACTTAAATTACGATGAGCGTTACCGATTCGACCGCTACCATGTTCTGAACAACCCTGAACTAGCAAATAGTATGGCTCAGTTTGTTGCAATCGAACTGATTGCCAATCCTGCCGTCAACGACCTGTCATTGCCAGAAAAGCCAACGACAAAAGATATTAAGGCAGAAATCCGACAACTGCGTGGTTCACTGTCTCAGGCACGTTATCAATTTAATGCCCAGCCGAGTAATGAACACCAAGTAGCGGTGACACCTATTGTTGGTATTGGTAAGCGTCGAAACAAGCTTAACCAAAGCATCAATCAGCTATTAGCTAGCGCTAAAGACGAGATTTTTATTTGTACCCCTTACTTCAACTTCCCTAAGTCGGTAGCAAAAGAAATCAAGCGTGCCCTGAAACGCGGTGTTAAAGTGAAAATCGTGGTGGGTGATAAGACGGCGAACGATTTCTACATTTCTCCAGAGGAAGACTTCAAAACCATTGGTGGTTTGCCTTACCTCTATGAAATGAATCTGCGTCGCTTTGCTAAAGCTAACGAAGCACATATCGCGAGTCGCAATTTGTGCATTCGCCTATGGAAACATGATGACAACAGCTTCCACCTAAAAGGTATTTGGGTCGATAAGCGTTATATGCTGATTACAGGCAACAACCTAAATCCACGAGCTTGGAGCTTGGATTTAGAGAATGCCATTTTGATTCAGGATCATTACTCGCATCTTGTCGACAAGTTTGAGGCTGAGGTGGAAAACATCCTTGAACACACCCAGTTGATCTGTACCTATAAGCAGTTGGAAAAAGTGGAAAACTATCCAGCGCCTGTACAAAAATTGCTGAAGAAAATTACTCGAGTTCAAGCTGATAGAGTATTGAAACAGTTACTTTAAGTTATTCAACCTTTAGCGTCTTCGAAAAAGCAAACACAAAAAAACCAGCCTCGCGGCTGGTTTTTTTACATCTCACCTAAATCAATTAAGACTTAGCTTCGCGACTTGCACGCTTACGATCGCTTTCCGAAAGGAACTTCTTACGGATGCGGATGCTTTCAGGTGTTACTTCTACTAGCTCGTCATCATCGATGAACTCAAGTGCTTGCTCTAGAGTCATAATGATTGGCGGAGTAAGAACCTGTGCGTCATCAGTACCAGAAGCACGAACGTTAGTTAGCTGCTTACCTTTAAGCGGGTTTACCGTTAGGTCGTTGTCACGGCTATGGATACCGATAACCATGCCTTCGTAAACCTCAACACCGTGACCGATAAACATACGGCCGCGCTCTTGTAGGTTAAACAGTGCGTTTGTTAGCGCTTTACCAGCACCGTTCGAGATAAGTACACCGTTTACACGCTGACCAATCTCACCGCCCTTGAATGGACCGTAGTGATCGAACGTGTGGTATAGAAGACCAGAACCAGACGTTAGTGTCATGAATTCAGTTTGGAAACCGATTAGACCACGAGATGGCATCATGAAGTCCATACGAATACGACCTTTACCATCTGGAGCCATGTCCGTTAGCTCACCTTTACGTAAGCCGATAGCTTCCATGATGCTACCTTGGTGCTCTTCCATTACGTCGATAGTTACAGTTTCGTATGGTTCTTGCTTCTGACCATCTTCTTCTTTGATGATAACTTCAGGACGAGAAACCGCTAACTCAAAGCCTTCACGACGCATGTTTTCGATCAGGATAGATAGGTGTAGTTCACCACGACCAGATACACGGAACTTATCTGGATCATCCAGTTGCTCAACGCGTAGTGCTACGTTGTGTACCAGTTCCTTCTCTAGACGCTCAAGGATGTTACGTGAAGTCACGAACTTACCTTCTTTACCTGCGAATGGAGACGTGTTTACTTGGAATGTCATGGTTACTGTTGGTTCGTCAACAGACAGTGCTGGTAGCGCTTCCACTTCACCCTGCGCACAGATAGTGTCAGAGATTTTTAGCTCGCCAAGACCAGTGATTGCGATGATATCGCCTGCAGTTGCTTGCTGAACTTCGTGACGCTCAAGGCCTAGGTAACCTAAAACTGTACCTACTTTACCGTTACGAGTCTTACCATCAGCACCGATAACCGTTACTTGTTGGTTCGGCTTAACCGTACCACGAGTCACACGGCCGACACCGATAACACCAACGTAAGAGCTATAGTCTAGCTGAGAGATCTGCATTTGCAGTGCACCCTCAGGGTCAACAGCAGGTGCTTCAACGTTATCAACGATAGCTTGGAACAATGGTTCCATGTTCTCGCCTTCTTCGCCTTCTTCCAACGTTGCCCACCCGTTTAGCGCTGATGCGTAAACCACTTGGAAGTCTAATTGTTCGTCAGATGCACCTAGGTTGTCGAACAAGTCAAATACTTGGTCCATAACCCAATCAGGGCGAGCACCTGGGCGGTCGATTTTGTTGATAACAACAATAGGCTTAAGGCCATGTGCAAATGCTTTTTGCGTTACAAAGCGAGTTTGCGGCATCGGACCATCTACAGCGTCAACGATCAGCAGTACAGAGTCTACCATCGACATAATACGCTCAACTTCACCACCGAAGTCCGCGTGTCCCGGAGTATCTACGATGTTGATGCGGTGATCATTCCAGTTGATCGCTGTGTTTTTAGCAAGGATCGTGATACCACGTTCCTTTTCGATATCATTCGAGTCCATAACTCGCTCTTCAGTTTCACCGCGAGACTCTAGAGTACCGGATTGCTGAAGTAGCTTGTCAACAAGGGTAGTTTTACCGTGGTCAACGTGCGCGATAATCGCAATGTTTCTTAACTTATCAATCTGTGGAGTTGACATAGATTTCTTTCACTCAGTCAAGAGTCGCCGCACGATAGCCGCTGACTCGATTAAAAAAACGCCCGCAATATACCAGAAATTACGAGAGTTGTGATCTTCTTCGTTGAAATCTTGCTTAAACATAGTCGGTTTAAGCTAGTTTTGCCGTAAATATCGGGCGCTAGCGCCAAATTCACTATTTTAGCGCAGCCGATCTGCTCATCGTAGGATTGCAGTTGACACCGATTCAAAAACCATGCTGAATGTATGGCATCATTGATTCAACTTGGTGCAGAAATTTAACATTGCACCATAAAGGTGCATTCAATGATCATTTTGGTGCATCATCTTGCTCCATTATGATGAGTAATTTTGTAACACTATGAAAAATAACGGATTTATTTTTTGGCACGGTTTTAGCTTTAGTAAAATCAGCATCGATTAACGCACTTCAATAAGCAGACGTTAATCAATGCCGATTAGCACTAATCGAGTACTTAACCGCTTTAATAACACTGGAGGTTTTCCAAGATGTCAGTAGAAAATGTTCTATCGCTGATCCAAGAGAACGAAGTTAAATTCGTAGATCTACGCTTTACAGACACTAAGGGTAAAGAGCAGCACGTTTCTATCCCTGCACACCAAGTAGATGCAGACTTCTTTGAAGAAGGCAAAATGTTCGACGGTTCATCAGTTGCTGGTTGGAAAGGCATCAACGAATCAGACATGGTAATGATGCCTGACGCGGCAAGCGCAGTTCTAGACCCATTCACTGAAGATGCAACTCTGAACATTCGTTGTGACATCCTTGAGCCTGCAACAATGCAAGGCTACGACCGTGACCCACGTTCAATCGCTAAGCGCGCAGAAGACTACCTACGTTCTACTGGCATTGCAGATACTGTACTTGTTGGTCCAGAGCCAGAGTTCTTCCTATTTGACGATGTTAAATTCGCAACAGACATGTCTGGTTCATTCTTCAAGATTGACGACGTAGAAGCGGCTTGGAACACAGGCACTGACTTCGAAGGTGGTAACAAAGGTCACCGTCCAGGCGTTAAAGGTGGTTACTTCCCAGTAGCTCCAGTTGACTCTTCTCAAGACATCCGTTCTGCAATGTGTCTAGTTCTAGAAGAAATGGGTCAAGTTGTTGAAGCTCACCACCACGAAGTAGCAACAGCGGGTCAGAACGAAATCGCTACTCGTTTCAACACGCTAACCGCTAAAGCGGACGAAATCCAAGTTTACAAGTACGTTGTACACAACGTTGCTCACGCATTTGGTAAGACAGCGACATTCATGCCTAAGCCTCTAGTAGGTGATAACGGTTCTGGTATGCACGTTCACCAATCTCTAGCGAAAGACGGTGTTAACCTATTCGCTGGCGACAAGTACGGCGGCCTATCTGAAATGGCGCTTTACTACATCGGTGGTGTTATCAAGCACGCTAAAGCAATCAACGCATTTGCCAACGCATCAACTAACTCGTACAAGCGTCTTGTACCAGGCTTCGAAGCACCAGTTATGCTTGCTTACTCTGCACGTAACCGTTCTGCTTCTATCCGTATCCCAGTGGTACCAAGCCCGAAAGCGCGTCGTATCGAGCTACGTTTCGGTGACCCATCAGCAAACCCATACCTATGCTTTGCTGCAATGCTTATGGCTGGTCTTGACGGTATCAAGAACAAGATCCACCCAGGTGAAGCAATGGACAAAGACCTTTACGATCTACCAGCTGAAGAAGCTGCAGAGATCCCAACAGTGGCTTACTCACTAAAAGAAGCGCTAGAGTGTCTAGACGCTGACCGTGAGTTCCTAACTTCTGGCGGTGTATTCTCTGATGACTTTATCGATTCTTACATCGATCTTAAGTCTCAAGACGTAGAGAAAGTAAACATGACAACTCACCCACTTGAGTTCGAACTATACTACTCAGTATAATTCAAAGGTTTACAACCAATTATTAGGCTCGCCTCGCAGGCGGGCCTTTTTTATGTCCGTGTTATTTCTTGCAGCATTACCATCAGGACTCTTAAGTAAAGCAAGGTTCCGCTAACATGAAATCTGCCCTGATATTGATACTGTGTATCCTGAGTCCCCTATCTTGGAGTATAGAGATCTACACCTGGGTCGATGAAAAAGGTGTGCAGCACTTCAGTGATCATCCTACTAACCCGCAATCGTCGTTAGTTGTGTTGCCTGACCCTCCCGCCCCTTACTCCAGCAATGACGTTTCCCCAGCAACAAATTCTTTCTCAGAAACGCCAACCCCCAAGCCTATCAGGCTAAAAGTCAGCATCCGCAATCCCACTCACGATGCCACCATTCGCAACAACGCTGGTAATTTCGATGTTATTGGTCACATAGATGGCAAGCTTCACGTCGCAGCCAAGCTGCAACTTCTTCTCGATGGCAAGGTATATGGTGCACCGAAAACTACTCCTCATTGGTCATTAACCGCCATTGACCGAGGAACTCACACCCTAACCATTCAAGCGCAACAAAACGGCAAGGTTATTGCATCGTCCAATACGATAACAGTGCATTTACATCGTGCATCGGTGCAATCGCCATAGCCATCAGCGTTTACGCTTTTACTCTATAAAAAATTGCGCCATACTTGGAATTATCAATGCACCATTTTAGTGCATAAACAAAAGACATTGCGTGCAGCGCACCATCATAGAGCAACGCAATGCAAAATCGATTAAGGATAGCGTGTGGCAAACTGTGAACTCACCAGTGCAATACTCAATAATGTGGTAACGGCGACCTTGATGCTCAATGAGGGATTAACAGTTCAATACGCTAACCCTGCCGCAGAGCAATTGTTCTCGCAAAGTTCCAAGAGACTGCTTAATTGCCACCTTTCTCAGTTTATTCAACACGCTTCTCTAGACTTGGCCTTGCTAACCCAACCTCTACAAAGTGGTCAAAGTATTACCGATAGCGATGTCACTTTAGTTGTTGATGGCAAACCGCTGTTATTAGAGGTGACTGTTAGCCCCTTATCTTGGAATAAGGAACTGATGCTTTTGGTGGAAATGCGTAAGATTGGTCAGCAAAAAAGGCTGACTCAGGAGCTCAACCAGCATGCCCAACAACAAGCTGCAAAGTTGCTGGTAAGAGGCCTTGCTCATGAGATAAAGAACCCGCTTGGTGGCCTGCGAGGTGCGGCACAACTTTTATCAAAGATGCTGCCTGATCCCTCACTTAATGAGTACACCAATATCATCATTGAACAAGCAGACCGATTAAGAGCGCTGGTCGATAGGCTTCTTGGGCCACAACGTCCAGGAACGAAAAAAGAAGAAAATCTGCACCTCATTTTAGAAAAGGTACGTCAGTTGGTAGAGCTTGATGCAGGAACCAGCCTGACCATAGAACGAGACTATGACCCTAGTCTACCGGCGATCTTGATGGATACCGACCAAATCGAACAAGCGTTATTGAACATTACCAGTAATGCCGCGCAAATATTAAAACAACAAGATAATGGGCAAATCACCTTGCGCACGCGCACTGTGCATCAAGCCAATATTCATGGACAGCGCCATAAACTCGCTGCTCGGATAGAGATTATTGACAATGGCCCCGGCATTCCGGCCGAACTCCAAGATACGCTGTTCTACCCCATGGTAAGTGGCAGAGAAGGCGGAACGGGTCTTGGGCTGTCCATTTCGCAAAATTTGATCGACCAACATAATGGAAAAATAGATGTAGAAAGTTGGCCAGGTCGCACCATTTTTACTATTTATCTGCCTATTTAACCTCAAGGAGAAAGAGGACTTAATATGGCTTGCTGTAAGGAAGTTTGGCTATGAGTAAAGGATATGTATGGGTCGTCGACGACGACAGCTCAATACGATGGGTAATGGATAAAACCCTTTCATCAGCAAATATCAAATGCGAGACATTTGCCGATGCAGAAAGCGTGCTAATGGCATTGGAGCGGGAAACACCGGATGTATTGGTGTCCGATATCCGTATGCCCGGTATTGACGGCATTGAACTGCTAAATCGAGTTCAAGAAAGCGCCCCAGATTTACCAGTCATCATAATGACCGCACACTCTGATCTCGATGCGGCGGTAAACGCATACCAAAAAGGCGCCTTTGAGTACCTACCTAAGCCTTTTGATATCGATGAGACCCTCACTCTGGTCGAGCGCGCTATTACTCACAGCCTAGAGCAGAAAAGTGCTCTTTCACAGGAAGAGGTGATCGCAGCTGATGCACCGGAAATTATTGGTGAAGCGCCCGCTATGCAAGAAGTGTTTCGAGCGATTGGCCGTTTATCTCGTTCCTCCATTTCTGTACTCATTAATGGTGAATCAGGTACGGGTAAAGAGCTTGTCGCGCAAGCCTTACATCGCCACAGTCCTCGCTCTAGCAAACCTTTTATCGCACTCAATATGGCGGCAATTCCCAAAGACCTTATCGAGTCAGAGCTATTTGGCCATGAGAAAGGTGCATTTACTGGTGCAAATAGCGTGCGCCAAGGACGTTTTGAACAAGCCAACGGTGGGACCTTATTCTTAGATGAGATTGGTGACATGCCATTGGATATTCAGACTCGATTGCTGCGCGTTTTAGCCGATGGACAGTTCTATCGTGTCGGTGGGCACTCTGCAGTCAAAGTAGATGTACGTATCGTCGCCGCGACTCACCAAAACCTCGAAAAGCTGGTGACCGAAGGCGAATTCCGTGAGGATTTATTCCATCGCCTTAACGTCATTCGTATCCATATCCCATCTCTTCGAGAACGCAAACAGGATATTGAAAAGCTGACATTGCATTTCTTGTCTTTAGCAGCAGAAGAACTCGGTGTGGAGACCAAGTCTCTTAATCCGGACACAGTGGATATCTTAAATAAGCTCGACTGGCCGGGAAATGTGCGCCAGCTTGAGAATACCTGTCGATGGCTCACGGTAATGGCCAGCGGCAGTGAAATTCTACCAAGTGATTTGCCTACCGAGTTATTAGAAGAGCCAAGACGCATTACTGATATCGGTGCTGGGGATTGGCAGTCACTACTCTCTTCATGGGCTCAGCAGGCCCTTGAGTCTGGTGAGACAGAAATACTTAACCATGCACAACCGCAATTCGAGCGTATATTGCTTGAAGCAGCTCTTAGCCACACCAATGGCCATAAGCAAGATGCAGCGAAAGTGCTCGGCTGGGGACGGAATACTCTTACTAGAAAGCTAAAAGAACTCTACTAACAAAGTTCTTATTAGATCATCGACTTGCCTAACGCACCGCCATTATTTAGGTCATTTAGTCTCAAATGACCTAAATAATTCTATCAATCGGCCGATTTATAACTATTGATTATTAATACGTTACGGCAAAGCCTCAGGCCTATCTGCGAGCTCGTTGCCACACAACATCAGAGCATATGCCAGGTTTACTGAAAATCTCCTTCAAGAAAGCCCTAATCACACCATTTATTTTGGTGTTTCTGTGCTCGATCGGCACCATTTTATGGCTACAGAAAGAGCACTACGACGACCTTGCGCTGGAGATAAGTGAAAAGCAGCTTACTAGCTTAAGCTACAACGTGATTCAGAGCTTAGATATCTATCTTGAAAGGCCGATGGCAGCGGCCGACGCATTAGCTCATGCGATTGAATACCATCAGCTGTATTCCGCCAATGATGCTCTAGCTATCGAAGATTATTTGCTGTCCAGTTTTAAATCCCTTCATACTGAGTTTTCGCAAATTGACTTATTGGGTTTTGGCGGCGAGTTAGGTGAATTCCTTGCCATACGAGATGCAAAGTCCATTCATACCCCAAACGGTTACTCTTTGATGGTAAAGGACGCGAATACTGGTGAGCAGCTTAATATCTACCAAGGTGAAAACCGACAGTCTCAAGTCATCGATACCATAAAACCTTATGACCCAAGATTGCGCCCTTGGTACCAGCCGGTCAAAGAAAACCCCGTGGCTATGTGGTCAAAGCTGTATGCCAACGCCGACGCGGAACAAGAAGTGACAATTTCTGCTCTCGCTCCGGTATTTAGCTCAGACGGAGACATTCGAACCTTCGTTGGAGTGGCTGCTGTTGATGTACAGATCGATACTTTTAGTCTCTTTCTCAATGAATTAAAACACGCCCATAACGCGCAAGTCTTTATTATTGATAACCAGCGTCAGCTCATCGCACAAGCCGATGATGAATCGATTCTCGATGCTAACGGGCAAAGGCTATCAATGGCTGACCGCTTGCATCCTGCTTTGACCTTTCTTGATCAAACTTTAGATAATACCGAACTGACTGAACCTCACTTATTCGCCTTTCCTTACCGGGGAGACACCCATTATGTGATGGTTAGTCATTATCAAACTGATACCAATTTAAGTTGGTACGTTGTGGTATCTATCTCCAATCACGCTCTGCTTGGCGATATACCCATGATTAGCAACCAAACGCTAATCGCGGGCTTGATTTTAGGCGTGCTGGGGTTACTTGTCGGTATCGTCATCATCAACCGACTGATTCTGCCTATGTCTGAAACCGCTGAGGCGGCAAAACAGATTTCTAATGGCTCTTGGGACTACCCATTACCCAAAAACAATCGTATCAAAGAGATCTCGCTGCTCGTAGAAAGCTTCTCCGCCATGCGCTCACACTTGCAAGCATCGTTTCATACTTTGCGAGAACAGCTCACCCGTGACAGCTTGACCAAGCTGTATAGCCGACAAGGCTTTATTGAGACCTGCAATGCAATGAAAAGCAACAGCGGCTGTATGATGCTGCTCGGTATTAATCAATTTAGAGATATCAATGACAGCTTAGGTCACCATCAAGGTGATATTTTACTCTCCGTCATTGCAGAGAGACTCAAAGCGTGGGTGTTGCTTGAAAATGGTGTGCTAGGGCGAGTTGCCGGTGACGAGTTTGCCATCTACCTACCTGATGTGAAGCCACAGCAACAGATGTGTTATCAACATCGAATTAGACAGATATTCAGCGTCCCCTTCGTGATGCAAGGTGAGCCATTAATGTTACAGGTCTCTATTGGTATCGCACCTATTACCGGAGAGGACACAACAGACACAACGCTGCGAAATGCAGGCATTGCCCATAGCCACGCAAAGTTTGATTGTCAGCGCTGCTGCATTTATACCCCCGACATGGCAGAGAGTTCGAAAAAGAAAACGCGCTTGTTAGCGACATTACGTCATGCCATTGATAACAATAAGTTTGAGGTGCATTTCCAACCCATTATTGAACTCGACAATGGCCAAACTTTAGGTGCTGAAGCTCTACTGCGACTTCGTGATGATGAAGGACAATTCATTTCTCCTTTGGATTTCATTCCTATTGCTGAAGGTTCGGGACTGATTAGCAGTATTGGTCGGATTATGGCAGAGAAAAGCCTCGAAACCGTTGTCAAAGCTATCAAACAACAACAGTTACCTGCGCACTTTCAATTACACATTAATGTCTCAGTCATTGAACTAGCGAGCGCAAGCTATGTGGATGAATTGTCAGGACTGCTCAAACGAGCAGGTTTTTCGCCAAGTCAGCTTACCGTCGAAGTGACGGAATCGCGACTAGCTGACAATGACCCAATCACCCTTGGCAACCTCAGCAAAATTAGAGCGCTTGGCGTTAATATTGCTATCGACGATTTTGGTACTGGCTATTCTTCCCTCGCCTATCTCCACAAGCTGCCATTTAATAGCCTGAAGGTCGATAAAGCCTTTGTAGATAGACTGACTCCAGACAATGCTGAGCAGAGTGTTGTTGCAGCAATCACTAAGCTATCAAGCAGCTTTGGGTTTACGCTTGTGGCTGAAGGGATTGAAACACCACTGCAAGCTAAGCTCGTTCATGACCTTGGCTGTCATCATGCACAGGGGTATTTGTATGGTCGACCGACACCGTTAGAACAATGGCCGCAGCAGGCTGCTACGACCAAAATGAAAAATCCGGTAGGTATTAAATAACGCGGGAGAACTGTTGCTGACGCGCTTTTTGACGTAGATATTTGTCAAAACACATACAGATATTACGAATCAATAAACGACCACGCAGTGTCACTTCAATCGAATCGTCTGACACTGCAACTAATTCATCATCAATAAACGTTTGCAGCAATTTCATATCTTCAGCGAAATAGCTTGAGAAGCCAATGCCAAAGGTCTTTTCTATAAATGTTTTGTCGAGCTTGAAGTTACAGATAAGCTGCTTGATCACTTCACGGCGAATCAAGTCATCTTTATCAAGGACCACACCTTTCCACAGTGCATGTCTCAAATCATTCACTTGAGCGTAGTACTTTTTCAGCTCTTTCTGGTTTTGTGCGTAGCTGTCGCCAATCATAGAAATCGCAGAAACACCAAAGCCAACTAGGTCGCAATCACCTTGCGTCGTGTAACCTTGGAAGTTTCGATGCAACTCACCCGCACGCTGTGCAACCGCTAGTTCATCTTCAGGAAGAGCGAAGTGGTCCATACCGATAAACTGATAGCCTGCGCCAGTCAACGTCGCAATAGTATCTTGCAAGATCGCCATTTTTTCTTCAGCTTGAGGAAGATCCTCGTCTTTAATTTTACGCTGCGCGGCAAATAAGTTTGGCATGTGAGCATAGTTAAACACCGATAAACGTCCTGGACGCATGGTCAGAACCTGCTCAAGTGTCTCGGCAAAACGCTGTTTCGTTTGCTTCGGTAAACCATAGATAAGGTCGAGGTTGGTTGAACGGAAACCTAGTTGTTTGGCGCGCTCAGCCATGGCAAAGATAAACTCTTCATCTTGCTCACGATTCACCAGCTTTTGCACTTCTTTATTGAAGTCTTGAACGCCAATACTCAGGCGGTTAAAGCCTTCTGAGCGCAGATGGTCCAACATATCCAACTCAATTTCACGCGGGTCAACTTCGATACTGATCTCAGCACCTTCTTGGAAGAAGAACTCACCACGAAGAATTGCCATCAATCGACTGATCTGGCTTTTGGTTAGGAAGGTTGGCGTACCGCCACCAAAATGCAACTGAGTCACTTTACGACCCTGAAGCAATGATGCACGCTGACGAATTTCGTGTTCGATAACATCGAGATACTCATCGGCTTTGTGTGCATGACGGGTAATCACTTTATTACAGCCACAGTAATAGCAAAGCTTATGGCAGAACGGAATATGAACGTACAGCGATAGTGGACGTTCTGGATATTGAGTACACGCCATGTCGTAATCAGAGATGGTATAAGCTTCGTGGAACTCGACAGCGGTCGGATATGAGGTATAACGAGGACCCGAGTAGTTATACTTATCGAGAATCGCTTGATCCCAGACTATCTGTTGCTTAGTTTCTGATTGACTTTGAGACATGGTAATACTTCCAATAAACATGTGTTTCTTGACGCCCCAATCGCAACCTAACGAACGCAGATTGGCGGTGCGTCAACTAGGCGCTATTTTGCCACAGGAATATGACAGGGAGCGCCGTTAACTGCATTTTTGCTCAAATCGTCAACAAAAATGCTAGCTTGATCACTAGTCATGACCAACGAAACGAAAAGGCTATCCTACAAGCTTAATATCAATGGCATTGTTCAGTGGCTTAACCTTCTGCTGAAGGTCTTTGAGCTCTTCGATAATTGCGTCATTCAAACGCGCTTCTGCCTTCTGACGTGTAAGGTTATCCCGCATTCGGTCTTGCTTTTTCATCTCTTGTCGCGCATCACCGCGTGGCATATCTTTAACGATATGATATAGCTCAGAAGTCGCAGGGTAGCTCTCATCAAAATCGACACGGTCATTACCTTGAACGTAGTCCATGATGTTGTAGAGTCTAATCGCCGCTTCTGATACATCACATTGCCCTTGAATCGTCGCTAAACAAATCGTATCGACGCTTTCAAAAATGTTGGCATTTCGCTTTTGGATAGCCAAGTCGCGGTGCTGCTGTTGCAACTCCTTTTGCTTTTTAAGTTGCAGTAGCAAATAGCCCGCATAACTAGCCAAGCCGACAATAATGATGGCACCAGCAATGGCTAACAGTGTGAAGGTATTCATCTACTCTACCCTTATTAATCCTTGAATTGGTCGATGTCTAGCTCTTCAAATTGAGACAACAAATCAGCATCGCTGCTTGCTTTGCCCTTTGTCTGACGAGGTTCTTCAGCCATAGATGATTCAAACTCATCTTCAATCTCTGGCTCCATTAGGCCAAGACGGTTCATCAGTACTTCAATTCGGTCAAGTTTCTCGTCAACGTATTTTTGCAGACCTGCACCCAAGTTTTCACCGCTTTCAATACGATCAAGCAATACGTTAAGCTGTGCATCATTTTCGAGCATTTCAAGTTCTTGCTCAGCAGATAAACGACGCTCTTGTTTACTTGGCTTTTTCTTATCATCAACGATAAGTGGGATTTTTTTCTTGCTACCTAAACGCGGGTCTAGCTTTGCTGCGCTGCCTGCCTGTTTGGTTTTTGAACCTTCTGAATGACGACTGCCAGACTTCTGGCCTTTGCGCTTTTTCAAACGCTTGCGTAAGCGACCTTCCACATCCGATTCAGTGCGGTTGCGTGTAACAATTACAGGCTCTGGATTCGCGCCTGGCTTTCTCGATTTTTTCTTACGACTCATTACGTAAGCTTCCTCAGTAAAATGACATCATTACCAATGAATTCTAACTCCAGCCCATCTCTTTGTGCCAAATACACAAAGGTGGCTCGACTAAAGAATACAACGTGGGTTTGGTCGTTCTTGTAGTGCCATTTGGCAAAGGCATCCACATCAACCACCATTTTAGTCATTAAGCCTAACCATCCCGCAGGCTTAATGAGCGATAACCATTGTTGCCAAACTAAGTCTGGCTCATACAAGTGCTCAATAACTTCCGTTGCTGTGACGAAGTCATAGCTATTATCTAATACCGAACTCTCTGGATAATAGTACAAATCATACAGCGACATGTCATAGCCTTGCTCTTCGAACATCAAAGACAAGGTTGGGCCCGGGCCACAGCCAAAATCGAGACCTTTTGAGCCTTGTGATAATCGTTCTTGTAGTGGTGAAACTAGTCGAGATAAAAAACGTCGATAGCCAGCATCACTAGGATCATTGATATGAAGGTCATAAATCGCTTTTTCCGCGCTCGCATCAAGTCGTTGCTGCCTTGGTACAAACACCAACTGACAGGAACCACACTGCAAGTAATCTCGCTTCTTATCGCTGTGATAATGGTGTACAGAAAGTCCCGCACACAGTGGGCAAGCTTCCACAATTTATCTCCTGAACGATACAAGGATGCGAAACATACCAGAAAGTGAGCACGGTGGGGAGTGGAGACGGGTATTTTTTCTACAATTTCATCAAAAACGCGTAGAATTTAAGGCAGAGAAGTCGTTTGCTTATCTGCCTTAGTGCTATTACATCCAATCAGT
Organism: Vibrio sp. La 4.2.2; assembly: GCF_027586995.1. Taxonomy (NCBI): domain Bacteria; kingdom Pseudomonadati; phylum Pseudomonadota; class Gammaproteobacteria; order Vibrionales; family Vibrionaceae; genus Vibrio; species Vibrio sp. La 4.2.2. Next base: position 36,278 of record NZ_JAPPTJ010000019.1, on the reverse strand, counting down.
GTTGCGAATAATACCAACCGCAACCCCTTCAATAGCAAGGTGCTGAGCAGTTAGATCGACTTCAATCGGAGAAAATTCTTCGTTTTCTGCATGCAGCAATACGGTCGCGCCTTTGCGCTCGAGTCGTTTTACCGTCACATCGTCATCGACACGTGCAACCACCACTTGTCCATCACGAACATCCTGCGTTTTATGTACTGCAAGTAGGTCGCCGTCCATAATTCCGATGTCCTTCATACTTTCGCCATTAACACGCAGCAGAAAATCAGCTTGTGGTTTAAACATGCTCGGATCAACTTGGTAGTGTGCTTCAACATGCTCTTGCGCCAAAATAGGCTCACCCGCAGCAACTTGACCAATCAATGGCAGGCCGGCGTCTTCGTTCGCAGCATCTTCAAGCAGAATACGAATGCCTCGAGATGCACCAGGGATAATTTCAATGGCTTTTTTACGTGCTAGAGCTTTTAGGTGTTCTTCTGCCGCATTCGCAGAGCGGAAACCCAACTCTTTCGCGATCTCGGCACGAGTAGGTGGCATACCTACATCGTCTATTTTGCTTTTGATTAAATCAAAAACTTGCTGTTGTCGTGGCGTTAGCGGCTTCATAATTCACCTGTCTGTTTATACAGTTAACTGTGAGTATATCCAGTAATGGTTTAATTGCAAAGACAATTGGTTGTTTTTTTAGCGGCTTAACACCATATCTAACTCAGACAGAGCAAAAAACACCGAATTAGGATGTAACGAGTTTTTTCATTAAAAGGTAAGACCAGTTTCTGGTATGCTTGCACCGCTCTAAATATAGTGCCTAGGATTAACACACTACAATTCATAGTATGTGTGCTTCTCAGGCATTGTTTCTTTCGAACAAATTGAGGCTGTGAACCTTTATGTCTTCAGGACAATCACTGTTCCGTTCCTTTCTTAAACTGCCAATGTCGGTATTGGTAAAAGGGACGGCGATTCCATCTAACCCTATCGAAGACCACAATATCGATGCAACGAAACCTGTGGTGTACGCCCTTCCGTTTAGCTCCAATGTCGATCTGCTCGCATTACAAGAGCAAGCCTTGGCCGTTGGGTTACCGGATCCATTAGAGCCTATCGTGCTCAATGGAGAAGAGCGTAGTCGCTTTGTCTTCATCGCCTCAAGACCAACTCTCATTAGTAGCGACCAGAACGTTCCGAACGAATCCATCGCACTGTTTTCTGACTTACTTAAAGAGCACGAGAAAGACCGTGAACTTGATGTTCAGGTTATTCCGACCACCGTTCTTTGGGGCCGTAAACCTGGTAAAGAAGAAACACCAAAGCCTTACCTGCAACCGATGAACGGTCTGCAAAAAGCCTTCGCGGTTATTGCTTCAGGTCGGGACTGCATGGTGCGCTTTAGCCCAGTAGTGTCGCTACGCTATATGGCAGATTCACATGGCACGGATGAATCTATCGCTCACAAACTGGCGCGTGTAGCCCGTATCCACTTCTCAAGACAGAAGTTCGCTGCCTCTGGCCCTAACCTGCCAAACCGCCAAGTACTATTCCATCGTTTACTCAACTCCCAAGTGATTGAGCAAGCGATCACAGACTACGCGCAAGCTAACGATATTAGTGAACAAAAAGCACGCAAAGAAGCTCATCAAATCATGGATGAAATTGCTGCTGACTTCTCATATAAGCTGATAAAAAGTGGCGACCATATCCTTCATTGGCTGTGGAACAAACTCTATCAAGGCATCAACGTCAATAACGCTTCTACCGTGCGCCGTTTAGCGCAAGACGGTCATGAAATTGTTTATGTACCTTGTCACCGTAGTCATATGGACTATCTATTATTGTCCTATGTTCTTTACCGTGAAGGCATGGTACCACCGCACATTGCTGCGGGTATTAACCTCAATTTCTTCCCAGCAGGGCCTATTTTCCGTCGTGGTGGCGCGTTCTTTATTCGCCGCAGTTTCAAGGGAAATAAGCTTTATTCGACGATTTTCCGCGAATATTTGGCAGAGTTATTTGCCAAAGGCTATTCCGTTGAATATTTCAGCGAAGGCGGTCGTTCACGTACTGGCCGTTTACTGCAAGCAAAAACCGGCATGCTGGCAATGACGATTCAAGCGATGTTACGCGGCCTCAACCGCCCTGTCACTCTAGTTCCCGTGTACATTGGTTATGAACATGTGATGGAAGTGAGCACCTACGCCAAAGAGCTACGTGGTAAGCGCAAAGAAAAAGAGAATGCAGGCCAAGTAATCAAGACCATTCGTAAACTGCGCAACTTTGGTCAAGGCTATGTGAACTTTGGTGAGCCAATTCCACTCAATCAATATCTCAATGAAGCCGCGCCAAACTGGACGCAAGACATTGATCCAATGGGCACCAGTAAACCACAGTGGTTGGTACCTGCAGTAAACGATCTTGCGACCAAGATGATGACTAACATTAACGATGCTGCGGCAACTAATGCATTAACGCTGTGTGCCACAGCCTTGCTTGCCTCACGTCAACGGGCGTTATCTCGTGACAGCTTGGTGTCACAGATTGATTGTTATCTGTCGCTGCTTAAGCATGTTCCTTATTCACAAACTAGCACGCTGCCTAACGATTCAGCAGAAGAATTGGTAGCTCACGCCGAGTCATTGGACAAGTTTGTCATTGAATCTGATACCTTAGGTGACATTATTTCCCTAGATCGTCACCAGTCGATTCTGATGACCTACTATCGCAACAACATCATCCACTTGTTTGCATTGCCATCTTTGATTGCACAAATGTTGATTCGCCAACATAAATTGTCACTTGAAGCTATCAAGTACAATGTGGAAAAGCTATATCCTTTCCTCAAGAAAGAGCTGTTCTTGAATCTAGACCAGGCAGAGTTGGAACAGGCCGTTGACGGCATCGTTGTAGAACTTGAGCGCCAGCAACTGGTTGTAGTGGAACAAGGTTTTGTCTCAATGAACCAATCCAACACTCAAACCTTGATGTTACTAGGTAGAACGATTTCCGAGACGCTTCAACGTTATGCGATTTCACTTAACCTACTGGCCAGCTACCCTGAGCTAGGCAAGAGTGATTTGGAGCAGAAGAGCCAAGAAATTGCCCAGCGTCTTGGTCGTCTTCATGGCATTAATGCTCCGGAGTTCTTTGATAAAGGAGCCTTTGCAGCTCTGTTCAGCACCCTGAAGGAACAAGGCTACCTTGACGTAGAAGGTAACTGTGATAGCGCCGCTACCGAAACGTTAGCTAGCCTGCTATACAGCTTGCTCTACCCTGAGGTGAGATTAACTATTCAGGAGAGTGTGCATCAAAGCGATGTAGAAAATGCTATAGAAGAAGCACCTACTTCTGAGTAAATCCCATAAATAACAAAGGCGCTATTCAATAGCGCCTTTGTTTTATTCTCTATCTTGCTACGGCCAAAATGCTACTAGCAAACCGATCGTCACCACCATGCCTACATAGTTGTTATTGAGGAAAGCTTGGAAGCACGGCATTCGCTCACGCTGTCTAATGAGCCATTGTTGATAAACAAACAATGCCCCAGCCACCAGCAAGCTCCAATAATAACTCGCACCGAGTTCATACCATCCACCCAATGTGTACAGCATAAGTAACGTGGCAAACTGCAATAAACCAATGATGAGTTTGTCACGGCGACCAAACAAGATTGCCGTCGATTTGATCCCTACTTTTAAGTCATCGTCACGATCAACCATGGCGTATTGAGTATCATAGCCAATGGTCCAAAGGGCATTAATCACAAAGACAAACCAAACCATAGGTGGCAGCTCATTTGCTTGTGCAGCCCACGCCATCGGAATCGACCAACTGAAAGCCAGTCCTAAAAACAATTGCGGTAGATGGGTATAGCGCTTCATAAATGGATAAATAAACGCTAAAAATAGTCCAACAAACGACAGCTGTATCGTCAGAGTATTCATCGTCAATACAAGGATAAACGACGCAATAGCGAGGAAAAGGAACAGCGCTATAGCTTCTCTTGATGACACCAAACCTGCTGGAAGCGGTCTAAGTTTGGTGCGTTCTACATGACCATCCACCTTGCGATCTGCAAAGTCGTTAATCACACAACCTGCACTGCGCATCATGATCACCCCCAATGAGAAGACCACTAATACATGCAAATCTGGTATCCCTTCGGCCGCAAGAATCAGCGCCCAAAGTGTTGGCCAGAGCAGCAGTAACGAGCCGATGGGTTTGTCCATTCGCATTAACTGCCAATAGGCTTTTGCCTTTGCCGAGGTCATTATTCACTCTCCATGTTATAGACCGGCGAGTCGGGAAGAAAAAGCTCCGCGACCAATATTGGATGTCCTGAGACCCACAAACGAGAACGACGAGCAAACAAGTCCCCTTGCGGAGTCGAGATCATAGCCACTTGCAGTGCATCACGCTTAGTATCTGAGCTTGAAAACACGGTGACCCCAATAGGTACAGTTCCTTGTTGTGAAATGTCGTATTGGCTTCTATCCATGGCATCGAGCGACATCAATGTGCGACCGATGACCCAAGGCACATCATCGCCTGATAGCACCACCTCTCGTAGCCAGCAGGCTTCGTGATCAAGTAACTCCACTTCTTCATGTGACATGCATTGTGGAGTACTGGCTTCGTTGCGCACCACTTCTACTGCGAAGTGATCACAATGAGCACTTAATTTATGTGACAAAGAGCCCTGCTCTGTTAACCATTGCAAGACATTATCATTGGTAAATCGAAACTGTTCTGGAGATTGCCATTGAGCGTGGCTTAATACTTTCAGATAATCGAAAACTGAATCATTCATTTTGCTATTCAATAACACGCGCTTAAGGCGTACAATCATTATTCTTCTGAATGGCGTATTGTACCACTCGAAGAGGCCATAAACTCTAGTTGTATCGTGCTATTGTAACAAAATTAGGCTTATGGAATATCGGCTAAATGGAGTTAGAAAGAGAGAAATATGCGTAAACGTTACCTAAGCCAGTTTTTCCTTATCATGGGCTTGACTGTCACATTCCCTGCTCTTTCGGCAGATTCTACTGCTCCTAGCCTCGCTTATTTTACTTTAGAACCAGAGTTGACGACGAACTTTTATACTGAGGGCAAGCGACTCGGTTATGTTCAAGTACGAATCGACGTTATGGTCGCAGATGCCAGCGACCTTGTTATTATTGAACATCATCAACCACTTATTCGTGATGCGGTTGTAGAGCTACTCGGTCGTCAAAATGCAGATGTCATCAAATCTTTGGCTGGTCGAGAAGAAATTCGTCACGCCTTAGTTGAAAATCTCAACAACCTACTGTTAGCAGAAACCGGTAAGGCCGTCATCGCCGACCTTTTATTTACCAAATACTTATACCAATAGGAAGCGCAACCTAACGCGCTTTCAAACGCTGGCTGTCCACCAACCCTAATACGATACCGCTTGCTAGACCAGTTAGGTGCGCCATATTGGCAATCGCCAAGAAAGGTTGGAAGAAACCGAGAATAAGCCAAACTAACATAAAGCCTACGATAGGCTTTTGAATGATAAGACCAAGCTCAGGTCGTTTCCAAGTGAGCATCCAAAGATATCCCACCAACGCATAAACTACGCCTGACAGGCCACCAAAGTTTGCACCCTCAACCCAGTATTGTCCGGTTCCAGATACCGCAGCCGATATCAAAAATATCTCAATAAGCTTCAAAGAGCCAAGACGTTTCTCAATATCGCCTCCTAGCTGCCACCACCACAATAAGTTAAAGATGATATGTAATGCCGAGAAATGCAGCAGTGCGTGAGTAAACCAACGCCAGATTTGCCATTGCTGTCCGTCGAGAGCAGGGAAATGCAAAGATGCAAAGATAGCTTCCCCCCAACCAAGCTGTTGCAAGATAAAAATCACTGAACAGATGAGCATGATACTCAAAGTCGCCACGCCGGCTTTTGCCTTAAGCAATGACATAAAGCTGGGTGTTTGATAATGGAATTTATTCTGTCGCGTCTCAGCCATGTCCCAAGAAGAGGCTTGGTACTTCGGATGATTAGGTTCGGTCAGAAATTGCTTGAGTTCAGCCTCCGCCTCGACTTGGTCTTCACTATGTATCAGCCACAAGGCAAATTGACCACTTCCTTCAGGCATCATTTGTACATCAATCTTTCTCGATGCCATATAATCGATAAATGCCTGACCCATTCTCGGGTTTTGAATCGTGATCAATCTAATCATAGTTATTTCTCTATTGGTAATTCGGCGCGCTGCCAAGCCTCAAAGCCACCATCAACACTATATACCTGCTCAAAACCTTGGTTTAGCAAATATTGCGCCGCACCTTGGCTACTGATGCCGTGATAGCACATAACCAACACTGGCGACTCAAACTCCACTTGCTGCATGAAATCAACAATGCTGTCGTTGGTAAGATGAAATGCACCCGAGGCATGCGCCACGGTAAATGCCTGAATATCACGAATGTCCACCAATCGTGCTTCTGAGTCACTGCTCAGTAGTTGATGTGCGTTGACCACATCGATGTGTTGAAACTGCTCCATAGAGTCTAAACCTTCACTTTCTTTGTGCACCAATCAATATCAAATTTAGTTTGGATTCGATGCTTTTTATACGTTGTTATTTCACGTCTGATAGTATCACTATTCAGTGTTGTCAAAGTACCGATAATCAATAAGGTTATCCACTTAAGCTTAAAAAACCACCATCTGTGTGTAACTCTGTGGATTGCGTTGATAAGGTGCTTTTAGATCCAATGATCCACAACATCTAGGTATGATCTTGATCTATCTGTGTGTAAAGCAAAAGGTATCCCCAGTTCCAAAAGCGCTTCAATCGACCGTTTATCGCTGCTTTCTGACAGTTGGTAAATAATTTTGTCACAGACTTATCCACAGGACACAAGTGAAAAATGTGATCACATAATTCGATCGTTTTGATTCTCCGATCAAAAGTAAAAAGGCCGAGATCTCTCGATCTCGGCCTTAATCATTTATTCTGCTTTAAACCAAGCTTAAAACTCGCCGACGGCTGCCTTAAGTTTCTTCATTGCGTTCTTTTCTAACTGGCGAATACGCTCCGCAGACACGCCGTAGGTATCGGCTAAATCTTGCAACGTAGATTTGTTGTCATCCAACCAACGAGAACGCACGATATGTTGGCTACGCTCATCAAGCGTCGCAAGCGCGTGGCCTAAACGGTTATTGGTGTGAGTTTCCCAGTTCTGAGCTTCAAAGTCTTCTGCGAGATCTGAGCTCTTATCTTCAAGATAAAGCGCAGGAGCAGTGTATGAACCGGTATCGTCATCATCGTTTTGCATTTCAAACGTTGAATCTTGAGCCGCGAGACGTGATTCCATCTCTCTGACTTCTGATGGCTCGACTCCCAGCTCTTTTGCTACCGTTTCTACTTCACCATTGTTGAACCAACCTAAGCGTTTTTTCGACTTACGTAGGTTAAAAAACAGTTTGCGCTGAGCTTTCGTCGTCGCAATCTTCACGATACGCCAGTTACGTAATACGTATTCATGGATTTCCGCTTTAATCCAATGCACCGCGAAAGATACCAGTCTTACCCCTACTTCAGGGTTGAAGCGCTTCACAGCTTTCATCAGACCAATATTGCCTTCTTGAACTAAGTCAGCCATAGGAAGCCCATAGCCAGAATAGCCACGAGCAACATGAACAACAAATCGTAGGTGAGACAAAATCAGCCCTTTCGCTGCCTCTATTTCACCATCATAGTGTAATCGCTCTGCTAGTTCACGCTCCTCATCAGCCGTCAGCATTGGGTAGCTGTTGACTGAGCGGATGTAGCCATCGAGGCTATCTTGTGTCACTAATGCCATTGGATACGCTTGGTTTGCCATTCACTTCCTCATTCGTGTCGAGTGGGATTAACGCCTTCTCAATCCATCAATACTGAACCTTAATAGGCTGAGATTCAAGAAGGGGTTAGTAATTATGCATAATCAATTGGTCTAAACAAGGGTAAATGCCGATTAAATTTCATTCATTAATAGGTATTTTCTGCCCAGATGGGACTGAGCTCCCACTATCTCACTGAATAACTACATAATTATTAATAGTCACGTACAAGCGAACAATTGTTACACTCTGCGTCAGGATTGAGCAGCTTTGCCGCTCAATCAATATTCTGACCTGAGTTTTCTAGACCGGTTCAATTTCTTTTAAGTGACGCTTAGCTGAAATTCTTGCTGCGCCCGTCCCCAAGAATAGTCCGAGCATCAGGATTAGCAAGGTCTCGTCCCAGCCGAGGCCAAGGAGTCGGAAATCACTATCATACAGAGTAGCAAGGTCGGTCACAGCGCTATTGAGTAGGACAGTAATCAACGCCGTCAACAACCAAGCAACAACCGCACCTAACAACCCAAACCACATACCTGAATAGAGATACGGCCTCAAAATATAAGCATCGGTCGCACCAATCAATTTCATGGTTTGAATGGCTTCTTTATTGGCTAATACGTTAAAGCGCAATGTATTGCCCACAATCAAAAATACAGAAACCAACATCAGCACCGATAACGTCACGACTAATGTTGAGGCTAAGGTTTTGATTGCATCAAATCGACTCAACCAATCTTCATCGCGGCGAATATCGGTAATCTCTTCTTGAGTACGCAGTTTAGCTACTAAGTCTCGGTCAGTCTGTACGTCGGCATTCACTGGAATAATGGTAAGCACCCCAGGAAGCGCATAACCGTCAAGCAAACTCAGAGCCTGATCCAGACCAGAGTGCTCACTGAGATCAGCTAAACCCTCTTGCGGCGTAATGTACTTAACCGAACTGACCTCTTCCCAACCTTCAATTGCGTCTTTAAGTACCAACACTCTTGCATCTGGCACACCGACGGAAATAAACGCGGTGACTTGCGATTGGCTCGCCACGTTAGAGGTCACTGCCACGACGTTCTTACCTAGGAGGTAAAGACAAGCTGGCATGGTTAGCGCCATAGAAATAACCGCCAGAGTTAGAATGTTACCCAATGGACGCTGCCACATCTCTACTAAAGACGCTTTTGCCTGCTTCCAATGCACAGTAAAGAAATTATCCGACTTTAAACGATGCTTTTTTGGCTTGCTATTTTTACGTTTAAACACCATCACTGACCTCACTTAAGAATCCTTGGTTCAGTTCAAGGTAACGATATTGAGGTCTAGAGCGAACCAAATGGATATCGTGTGTCGCCAACAAAATGGATACGCCTGCGCGGTTAAACTCTTCAAACAGCTTTAACACTTTGTTGGACAATTCAGGGTCTAAGTTACCGGTAGGCTCATCTGCTAATAGCATAGTAGGTCGGTTCACAACTGCTCGAGCAATACCCACGCGCTGCTGCTCACCACCAGACAACTGACTCGGTAGACATTTGGCCTTATCCAGTAAACCCGTTTTATCTAGGGCTGCGGAAACTCGACGCTTGATTTCATTTTCAGAGATAGATTCGATACGCATTGGCAGCGCCACGTTATCAAATACACTGCGATCCATTAGTAATCGATGGTCTTGAAATACGATACCAATGTTACGACGAAGGAAAGGGATATCCTTTGATGGCAAACGGCTGATGTCGTGATCGTTAAAAAGGATACGACCATCGGTTGGTCGTTCAATCGCACAGATCAGTTTTAGTAGCGTACTTTTACCTGCGCCAGAGTGGCCACCTAAAAACGCCATTTCGCCGCGTCGAAGGTGGAAATCCACTTTTTGCAACGCTTGTCTACCACCGCGGTAAGCCTTGCTCACTTGCTCAAATTTGATCACCGAATCATTCCCCTGATTGGATGCCTATTTTTGACAAGGGATGCTGCGCATCCCTTGAGTTTTACTTAGTCTTCTCGGCTAAACAGTGCGTCGATAAAGTCTTGTGTTTCAAATGGTCTTAAATCGTCAATACCTTCGCCCACACCAATATAGCGGATTGGGATTTGAAACTGGTCAGCTAAGGCAAAGATAACCCCACCTTTCGCGGTTCCATCCAGCTTCGTCAGCGTAATGCCCGTCAGCGGTGCTACATCGCTAAACAGTTTCGCCTGGCTAATCGCATTTTGACCGGTGCCAGCATCTAGCGTTAGCATGATTTCATGCGGTGCCGACTCATCAATCTTCTTCATAACACGGACGATCTTGCGCAATTCTTCCATTAGGTTGGCTTTGTTTTGTAAGCGACCTGCGGTGTCAGCAATCACAACGTCAACACCGCGCGCTTTTGCGGCTTCAATAGCATCATAAATTACTGACGCACTATCCGCGCCAGTATGCTGAGCTATAACCGGTACGTCATTGCGTTCGCCCCATACTTGAAGCTGCTCAACAGCTGCAGCACGGAAGGTATCACCCGCAGCCAGCATGACTTTCTTACCTTGGGCTTGATACTGCTTAGCAAGCTTACCAATGGTGGTTGTTTTGCCAACACCATTAACCCCTACCATCAGTATAACGAAAGGCATCTTAGTACTATCAACTTCCAGAGGCTTCTCAACATGGCTTAGAATCTCTGCCATTTCCTCTTTAAGCAGACCATACAGAGCTTCACCGTCTTTAAGATCAGCGCGAGAGGCTTTTTCAGTTAAGCTATCAATAATCTTAACCGTGGTGTTCATACCAACGTCAGCAATTAACAGCTGCTCTTCAAGCTCTTCAAACAGCTCATCGTCGATCTCTTTGCCTTTGAATAAGCCAAAGAAACCTGCACCAATATTGGCTTTTGTGCGACTTAGGCTACGCTTTAGGCGCGCAAAGAAACTCTCAGTTGGCTTCTCTTGCTCTTGAACTCGAGCAATCACTTCTGCTTCTGCTTCTGCTTCTGCTTCTGCTTCTGCTTCTGCTTCTGCTCTTTCAGTGTTGATTTCCGCTTCAGGTATTGCAACCTCTTCCGCAGTTGTTGGTTCCTGCTCTACCGTTTCAGGTGCTGTTTCTGCGGTGACCTCAACATCACTACTTTCTTGCTGCGGTTGTTCGGCTTCAACGTCAGCAGATGTCTCTTGTTGTTTTTGCGGTGCTTGCTCTTCATCACCAAAGCCAAGCCACGAGAGTAACCCGCGTTTTTTCTTTTCTGTCATCTGAAACTATCCTGAATACTGTCTTTTCAAATGGTCTTAAATTCGGATTTGCTTAAAACGCTATCTATTTACGACAAGCGATGCAAAAAATAATTGCGACAAAGCAGTGAAAACTTTTGTCAGAGATTGGTACACTTCGTCACTTATCCAATTAAGCTCTTTAATGAGCCCGTTATAGTAACACTTAATTGTCGGTCAAAAAATCTATGGTTAGACGTCGCAAGCAAACTCCATCACAAAAACCGTCCCAGAAGACGACATCTCGTTCAGGCGCCACTCGCGGGGGTAAGGCACCAATGGGGAGTGTGCGCATTATTAGCGGACTGTGGCGCGGACGAAAACTGCCGGTTCACGATGCAGAAGGACTCCGTCCAACCACCGATCGAGTCAAAGAAACGGTGTTTAACTGGTTAGCGCAAGATATTCCACACGCTAAGGTATTAGATCTATTCGCTGGCTCAGGCAGCTTAGGATTTGAAGCGGCTTCTCGGCAAGCTGCGCAAGTCACTATGATTGAGCTCAACGACAAAGCTTACCAACAGATTATCAGTAATGTAGCGCTTGTTAAGGCAGACAATATCGTCACCCATCACGGCAATGCACTAAGCTTTTTAGACCAACCAGGACAACCACACGATGTGGTGTTTATTGATCCTCCATTTCGTCAAGGCTTGCTACCAGAAGTGATTCAAAAACTTGAAGATAATGGTTGGCTTGCCGACAATGCGTTAATCTATATTGAAACGGAAAAAGAATTACAACTCGACTTCATCCCTGAGCACTGGGATCCATTAAAAGAAAAAACGGCAGGTCAGGTTTGTTATCGATTATTTGAGAGGGAAACAAAATGAAAGCACTGTTAATGCTGGCGAAGATCGCCTTTGGATTTGTTTGGTTTGTATTGATACTAAATATTTTCCATCCATTCCCAGGAAAAGGTGCGATAGCGCTGTATATCATGACAGCCTTTCTGTTCTTAATGCATGGTGTGCAGATGGCCATTTTCCTTGGCGCCTTTGGTGACAAGCTCAAGCTAGGCACATGGGAAAAATACTCTATTCTAGCGTTCGGTATTTTCGCTCTGCTCGATATTAGACAAAAACACATGATGGGACCTGCTCCCGATAAAGCAGAAGATACTGAAAACAAATAAGAGAAAAGCCGCGAATGCGGCTTTTCTTTTTTAACTTCCCAAGTAGCTCTTTATCCCATCTAAGAACATCTGTGTCGAAATCATAACGAGCAGTAAGCCCATCAATCGCTCGACCGCTTTCAGACCTCTTTCTCCTAACAACTTATGGAAGAAGCTATAGAACATCAAAATAAAGAAAGTAGCACCCCAAGCGATGAGAACTGCAAACGACAGTTCCGTTAAACTGTCGGGGTTTTGTGTTGATAACAATAGAATGGAGGCGATCACTGAAGGCCCAGCAATCATCGGGATAGCCATAGGAACAATAAACGGTTCGTCACCCGCCGCCAAGCCAGCCACACTGCCCGCCTGTGGGAAGATCATTCTTATCGCAATAATAAATAGAATGATACCACCAGAGATACTCAATGTTTCTGGTTTAACATGAAGGAAAGTCAGTATGCTCTGCCCCGCAAAAAGGAACAACATCAGAATGAGTAGAGCGAAGCATAACTCGCGTACTAGAACTTTCCGCCTTCGTTTCGGATCTAGATGTTTTAAGATGGAAAGAATAATAGGGAGATTGCCGAGCGGGTCCATGATGAGGAACAACATGGTCGCCGCGGAGAGTATATCCATGAATACAGCCTGCTAACGATAGATTTTCGTGAAGTATAGCAGGCTTAGTTGTCGTCTTTTAGTCGAAACAATCTCGTCTAATGAGAACAAACTCTCTCTATGTTTAGCTCCCATACTCCCTGATTCTCAATCACTTTCTGCTTTTCAACAAAAAAGGCCAACAGCGAATCAAGGTCAAAGCCTTCACGGCTGCAAGTGCGGAAACGAGCTTCAGTTCCAAATTGCTCGATAACGGTTTGTTCTAACTGTTCGCGTGTCATTGGTTGTTCACGTAACAGATTAAGCACTTTATGAGCATGGATAGCAGCGGTCATTTGGTAATCCTCATTAAATCAACGATTGAATATTAACGTTAAAGTGGTCCCTTCCGTGATGATCTACCTCAATCGCACACTTTTTTGTGCTAGCTAATCGCAGAAGCCACGATTAACGCATGAGCTAAATAATAGCTTCCAGAGATGGCATAGCGCGCACGGCGCGAGTGAAAACGATATTTATCTAACGCCAATAACATGGCAGATAGGGCCATGGTGAGCGCTCCCAAGAAGCCTAATAAAGATGACATGCCACTTTGTGCTAACCAGGCTTCACCTGCTGCACACACTAAATGCACTAAAGAAATGCCCATCACGGTCACTGGAACCAGAAATGAGTCAAGGCGAGGTAACAGTAGAAAAAAGGTGACTATAGCGATACATAGCATCAAAGCGGGCAACCACAGCACAAATTGGCTATTCACCTGTCCCCACATCGCCCAGCCATAGAGAGATTGAGCAATTAGATACCCAACAAAACTAAGCTTGGCAAACCGAGTGTATTGACCAGAAGCATCACTAAATAAGAAGACAACTAACCCCAGTAGCACCAAAAGCTCATACTTGGTTTCTAAACCTGAAGTCGCCAACAGCACAATTAGTAAACTATGAGTCAAAGCGCTAAAAAGCACACTTCGAGACTTATCACCTTTTTCTACAGCAAAAATAAACAGCAAACACGATAAAGCTATCGCCAGCCAACTCCACATACACACACCTAATTCTTGTTATCCACGCCAGTGTATGGAGCTCACTTTTGCTGTCCAGTAGTAAGGTTGAAAAGTTGGACTTGCTTTAAATTAAATAAGATTGCCGTTGACAGTGGGCCAGATCATCGAAAATGAACTGACTCTTGTTAATCATTAGCTAAAAAACAAAAGCAAACGTTTTCCCTTTAACATAGAGATCGGAAGTCAGTTTCCACTAATGAACTAAAATCAGCGAAGAGAACTACGAAACAAAAAGTCACTAATATCTTTATATTTCAATACTTAAAAGATGACAACCAAGAGTCCACTGCACTTAGACTATAGTTCAAATTGCAACTTTTCTTCTCTTATACTAAGAATTTTTTGCCCCTCACTCTCACTGAACAAGATTTTCTTCAACATCCTGACCACTTACCAACACAAAGCCCACTTAGACCAAACAAAGCGATCGAAGACAATATAATCCAAAGCTTTAATAATAATCAATTTTGTGATCTATATTTTTTCTTTAATATCATTAAGTTAAAAACAACAAACCATCAAAAACACAACATTGAACAGATTTAAAGCTACGAAAATACACTGTTTTATTGACCATTAATCGCTAGTTAATGGAAAGAAAACTGCAAAAAATAGAAGATATTTACTTTCTAACTTGCCAAACATTAAAAAACAGTGCTATTCTGTTTAACAAGATAGGAATTCAAGAAAGGAGCAGTGTTATGATTTCATCTTCTCAGAAGCAGGGTCTAGTGATGATAGCCGTCGTGGTTGGATTAATGACACTGCCGATTCTTTACTAGCCAACGCTAGAAAGACAAAAAAAGGGACGCTTTCGCGTCCCTTTTTCATTTTAACTATTTACTTAGATAAGATATGGAGCACTTTTTCCCAGTGCACATAGTAAAAGCCCATCGCAAGCAATGTGATCAGTGCCATCAGCCACATGGCTGTGCGCCAAATGAATCGGCTGCTCCTCGGGGTTAACTCCTGTTCACACTCATCACAAGCTCTCATGAAACCAGATTTATCGTCTAGCTCATAATCATCTTCATGGACTATTTTATTGCGGATAGTGGCAATATATCTCAGTTTGCTAATGACATCATGTGGCAGCCGTTCTTCGCAGCTTGAGACAAGTTGATGCAAACCTTTTCCATCAGCACGATATTGCTGCCTCAATAACTTCTCTAAGCGTCTCGTTCGCAACACTACACTTTCAATGTCAGACATAAGCATCCCTCCCACAACCAGCAAAAATGTGAAAATAGGTGCGCTGGCTACTATCCAAAGATTTCATTCACTCCATTGTTAACTATCTGTATTAAGAATTCGACAATTGTTAGGTAAATTCAAGTAAAGATTTAAGCCTAAAAATGCGATTTTTTGTGTGATATGACCCTAAAATTGACTCGATGGTCGGGAGTTGCAGATTATTTTCTTCTGAATATGTGCGATCTTAGTTCCAGGCCACTTAGACATACGAGGTTTACATGCCTATATCACTGGTTATTATTCTCATCGTTTTGATCATCCTTGCTGGCTATCTTTTTGTTTATGTACAAAAAAAGCACACTGTGGGTGTTAATGCTCCAGAGAGAAAAGCGGCAGTCACTATCTTAGATAAACAAATCGTCGTTACCGACGATCCTACCCAAGAAGATGAATATTGGATTTACATCCAGAAAGGAACATTTGGTCCTAAACGCGAATTTCAAATTGGTGTTCATTACTATCACCACCTCAACCCAGGTGATAAAGGAGAGTTAACCTATCAAGGGGACAAATTCCTACACTTCTCACTAACTCGCTAATTTATTTAGCTTTGCTAGTAAGACTCATGCTAGCTTTAATTATCTAACTAAACATGGAAGTGACTCATGGATCTGCGAGTAAAGCTAGGTCAGCATTTATCTGTTGCGCTTATCACCATTTTGTCGGCTGGTTGCAGCGCAGCCTATCAAGGAAGAGTCAACGACGCTGAAGTCCATCTTGTCGACTACTTTCAGCGTTCAGAAGGCGCTCAAGCTCTGATAGATAACATGGATAAGCTAAATATCGAACACGCCTATGTTATGGGGCTACCTGTTATTAAGAAGTGGGATGCTTCTGCTCCTAAAGCACCGCGTTTTGTCTATGGCGATGATACCCCGGTCTACTATTATTCGCACACAGACGAATTGATTGCCCGCGAAGTTGAAGCGTTACCCGCGGTAAGCCAAGCCAGATTACATCCTTTCCTGAGCGGCTTTAATACTACCGATCTCAATGCCGCAGAGCTTATTGAAAAGGAACTCAAGTATCGATCTGGTTTCTGGCAAGGTATTGGCGAAGTGATTACTAGACATGATCATTTAACAGCTTTGACTGCCGACGAGAAACCGCGCGCTAATCACCCTGCGTTGCAAAAAGTGTATCAGCTCGCCGCACAATACGACTTGCCCGTGCTGTTGCACACCAATATCACGTCGCAAAGAGAAGATAATCCACTTTATTTACAAGAACTCGAGCAAGCATTGAGCACCAATCCAGACACCCGCTTTCTATGGGCTCACGCAGGTACCACGTCCACTCTTACTCGCACTATTAAAATGAAGTTTCTCTATGAAACCGTCTCAGATTTACTCAGCGAGCATGATAATCTCTATATTTTGGCGTCGTGGACTCTGATCGACGTCATGATGCCTGAGGGCAAATTGGATCGACGCTGGCTAGCACTTATTGAGGCTTACCCAGATCGATTTATGGTTGGCAGCGACGTAGTTGGAGCATTTGGTTATCAGCAAACCGCATTAAGCACTTGGCATCCCATTTTGTCAGCGCTGCCTAAGAACATCGCAGACAAAATGGCCTACCAAAATATGTTGGACGTACTTCCCAAGACTCGCTAGCTAAGCGATTGCATTTTTTGACTCCAGCGCTGCGCATCTGCCAGCGCTGAGAACACCTCATTTTGCGACAAACCTAAATGCGCTCGATGACGCTCCACACCTTGCCAATCTGCCATTTCAAAGCACTCTCCTAGAGACAATAAACAGCCATACGGACCTTCACGCTCCAGAAGTGCGCCTTTAATCTCATTAGAGAGAGGAAGCTGATGCAGCAACTTATCTAAGGAGAGGTCCATCAAAGCATCTAAGATAGAAAACAAACCAATCATAAAGGCTTGATCCCGGTGCTGTTTGAATTGAGGATGTTTGGTCATCAAACGGCAAAATTGAGCTCGCTGCAATGAAAGTTCATACAGTGCCTTCGGCTTATTACTAGAAATAAAGGATGCAACCGTAAGAGAGACAAACAATTTAAGCTTCTCTTGACCGAGATAAATAAGTGCCTGGCGAAAAGAGGAAATTTCAGAATCTAAGCGAGGACTGAGCGTATTCACAAATTGCAGCAGCTTATAAGAGAGCGTCACGTCTTTGGAAACAATTTGCTCAACCTTATCAAAGTCGACTTCAGGTACACACACTTGCTGGAAAAGCTCCATGGCCACCAGCTGCTCAGAGCTGATGTAAACTTGCTTCTCCATAATAGGCTTACTAAAAAAGAAACCTTGGAAAAACTTAAAGCCCGCTTGTTTAGTCTGTAGAAACTCTTCTTCAGTCTCAACACGTTCAGCAAGGTAGTGACGAGGGCTTCCTTTCGCCTTTTGTTGTATAACAAAAGCACACGCTTTCTCTACACCCATCGCCATAATGTCTAGCTTTACAATCTGCACAAACGGCAAGAATCGCTCCCAAGCCTCTCTGTAGACAAAATCATCAAGCGCTATCATATAGCCCAGTTGATGAAGTTCTTTGACAACCTGATAGAGCTCGTCGTTAGGCTGGCAAGTCTCTAGGATCTCAATCACCACGTTCTGCTTGGGCAAAATTAACGGCAAGCGACGTATAAGGCTCTGGTGTGGAAAGTTAATAAAACATCGCGACGCAGTGATGCTAGGGTTGGTCCCTAATGAAAGATAGTTCTCTGCTATCAATCGATAGGTCGCCCTATTCGCTTCAACGTGTGCAGGAAATGCGTTTTTTTCGCCGTCTCGAAAAAGAAGCTCGTAGCCTAGTGTATGACGACGAGCATTAAAAATGGGTTGGCGAGCAACGTAAGTAGCGTACATATCTAAGCCAATCAGGCTATGATTTTGCGGCGGCCAGCAGCGCACCACAACCGACAAACATCGAACCAAACACCTTGTTTATCTTCGCCATGATACGGTCAGAACGAATAAAGCGTCCCATTTGCGACGCTAGAGTGGTATAGCCAAGCATGACCATTGCATCAATCGCTACCGTGGTCACACCCAGAATGGCCAGCTGTGTTACTTGATCGCCATTCGGATCAATAAACTGAGGAAATAACGCCACCAAAAACACGATAGATTTGGGATTAGTCAGGTTGATAAAAACCGCACTGCGCATCAAGTTCCATGCACTGCGACTGTCCTGTTCCGCCATTGCGGTAACCGACGATGTATCACGCCATTTTTGAATACCCAACCAAATCAAGTAGACCACGCCAATCCATTTAATCACGCTAAAAGCAATCGCCGATTGAGCCACTAATGCCCCAATGCCTGCACCAACGAGCACGATATGTATCGCTAAGCCTATCTGCAGTCCAGCAATCGCGGCTAACGATTTACGCGTCCCATAACTGATACCATTGCTAATCGAGTTCACCGTGCCAGAACCCGGCGCTAAACTAAAAACAATCGCAGTTACGACGTACGCTAACCAAACATGATAATCCATTGTATTTCCTTACCACTGATTTACTCGTATCCTAGTAATGAGGATAGTGGGCAAAAAGCATTCTATTCGATTCAAAAATATCGAAAAAACAGCATATTACACATAATGCACCAGATAGGCTAATTTATGAGCAAATTAAACGCTACCGATGTCACTTATACTCAAGAGCCACAATTTGAGCAAGTTATAAACTCACAAATTGCTCAATTATGGGAGAATCGACAAGAAGGTACGCTAAAAGCAAAAGACGGCACCAAGCTCTTTTGGTGTAAGTTAACTCGCCCGGAACATCAAAAAGCACTTGTCGTTGTGAATGGCCGCATTGAATCGGCTTGGAAATACCAGGAGCTGTTCTACGACTTCTTTCAGCAAGGCTATGACATCTATTCCTTTGATCATCGTGGACAAGGACTCTCAACTCACCTAGCGCCTAACCCTGAAATGGGCCACGTCCATGAGTTTGATGACTATCTTGACGATATGCAGATGATATTGGATACGTTCGAACTTGAGCGCTATCAGCAACGCCACCTACTTGCCCATTCAATGGGCGGAAACATTGCCACACGTTTTATTCAAACTCGCCCTCATCATTCATTCGATAAAATAGCGCTTAGCGCTCCTATGTATGGCGTGAGTGTGCCATGGTACCTCAAGCCCATTGCGACCCTAGTTGCGCAGATTATGACCGCTATCTACCCGAAACCAACGTTTGCACCAGGGTATCAAGGTTATGTCGCTAAACCCTTCGATATCAACCCTCTTTCACAAAGTGAAGTACGCTATCACTGGTTCCGAGACCTGTACGAGAAAATGCCAGAACTGAAAATTGGTGGACCAAGCACTCGCTGGGTTTGGCAGGGGTTAATGGCTGCAAAACAGTGCATTCAACAAACTCGACAAGTGAAAATACCGCTTCTCCTCGTGCAAGCAGGCGCGGATCAAATTGTTAGCAATCAAGACCAAAGCAAGTTCATCAATAAGCTTTCACGTACTAATCACCAAGCTCAAATGATCACGGTTGAAGGGGCTAAACACGAAGTACTGTTTGAAAAAGATGAGTATCGCAATCAAGCAATGGATGCAATTTGCCATTTCTTTAGCGCCGAGAAGTGCTAACGCAACTGGTAACAGTTTGGGTAAATGAGGAAATATTTCTGTAACCCATTTACCCTCTTTTTCTGGTTTAATATCCCCTACAATAGAGCCATTCCACAATGCTGCGAATTCACCCTATCCTCCAATGACAAAGAGAGAACTATGACCCTTAACCGCGATTCCATTAAAATTGTTGCTTCTGATTTAGACGGTACACTACTGGCAACGAACCACCAGCTTAGTGATAACTCCAAACAAACACTTAAGGAACTTCACGCGAAGGGATATACGTTTATTTTTGCCACTGGTCGTCACCATGTTGATGTGGCTGGGATTCGTGAATCAGTGGGTATTCCTGCTTACATGATCACATCAAATGGTGCACGTGTTCACGACCAAAACGATCAATTGCTGTACAGCCAAAACGTGCCTGAGGAACTGGTACAACCGATTGTTGACGTGCTAAGTACAGACAGCGAATTATTTGTTCATATGTATCAGGATGAAAAGTGGCTACTCAATCAGGAAGATGAATACTTACGTAAATTCCATACTGAAACTGGATTTACTTACCACCTATTCGATGCGACCCAAGCACCGACTTCTGGTATTGCAAAAATCTTCATTACTCATCCAAAGCAAGACCATGAACATTTAGTGGAATTTGAAGATGCTTTACGCGCCAAGTTTGGTGATTCCCTAAACATCGCGTTCTCCACACCTTGGTGTTTAGAAGTCATGGCAAAAGAGGTGTCGAAAGGTGACGCTCTGCAAGCCGTGGCAGAAAAGCTTGGGTTTGGCTTAGAAAACTGCATCGCTTTTGGTGATGGGATGAACGATGTGGAAATGCTAACCATGGCAGGCCATGGTTACATTATGGAAAATGCGCACGACAAAGTGAAACGTGCTCTACCTAACAATGAAGTCATTGGTAGTAACGCCGATGATGCCGTCGCTGAGTTTTTAAAACAAAACCTTATCTAACGCGACGATTTCAACCGTCAAATACTCCCATTCTCGTCCCTATGTAGCGCATATCCTAGCTATCGAGAATGGGAGTTTTGTTATCTGGCGACTCGGCTTAAGATAGCTTGCCATTCAGATTCAGTAACGGGCATCACTGAAAGTCGATTGCCTCTTTTCACCAAAGGCATCTCCATTAACTCCGGCATAGTTTTAAGTACGCTCAACGGCAACACGCGCTTAAACTTTTCGCCAAACTCAATGTCTACCATTAACCAGCGAGGATTTTCGGGATCAGACTTCGCATCGTAATAATCGCTTTCAATATCAAACTGAAAATGATCGATATAAGCCTCTTTGGTGATCGTCGCTAAACCAGCTACACCAATTTGCTTACATGAAGAGTGGTAGATCAATACCAAATCACCCACCTTCATTTCATCACGAATCATGTTTCGAGCTTGATAGTTGCGAACGCCCTCCCAACAGGCTGTACCTTTGACACGTAATGTATCAATCGAAAATTCGTCCGGCTCTGTTTTAAATAACCAATATGCCATAATGGTCCTTGTATCTGTGTTTCTTGTAACTTTGACTGACTAAGGAAGAGATTAATGAAAATGTCGCGTTTACCGCTCGCATTTGCTCCACTCATATTGCTTCAAGCGTGTTCTTCTTTCAACACTACTGATTCAAGCAAGGACAGTCAGGTTCCTCAAGCTGAACTGTCTCGCCCAGAAACTATCACACCGCAAACCTATGTGATGCGTGGCCAAGCGGTTATCGGGCACGAAACTCGCACTATTCAGCCGTGTGGTAGCCAACATCAATATTGGCTTCAATTACCGAAAGAAGTGCGAGAACAAGCAGAAAAACTCACACAAAGGCCCTACCAACCAGTTTATGCTGAAGTCATTGGTTATCTAGAACCGCCAAGTCATCGTGGGTTTGATTCTGATTACACGGGTCGTTTTGTCGTGAAACAGGTCAATATGATCACCGCAGAAAACCCAAAACGCTGCGAGCAGCCACTTCGTTCCACGCAGGTGTTAGGGAACGAACCATTTTGGTCACTAAAGTTTGATAATGCGCAGCAAGCCAGCTTCACCTTATTAGGTGAAGATAAGCAAACCCTAAAGCTGAAAGACACCGCCATTACTCAAACCACACGTCGCTATGAATTTGATAATGCTAATCTGCAAATGAGCAGTAAGCCGTGCAGCGATACCATGAGTGACACCATCTATGGATGGAGTGCGGCGCTTACCATGGGTGAAGAGACAAGACAAGGCTGTGGCACCTTATCGAATAGTGACAACACCCTTAAATGGACAGGCGAGTATCTTGCGCAATCCACAGAGACCGCCGGTTTTACAGTCTCTATGACGCTACTTCCTGATCATACAGCCATTACCCGCTATGAATACCCAGACAACTCACCCGCAACGGAAGAACGCGGATTTTGGCAGCAACTCAACAACCAACAGGTTCAAGTCATCATGACTCGCCACCAACAGCAGTACCTTGTGTCACAGCGAATTTTCACGCTGTCAGATAACCAGTTAACAGCAACTCAAGAAAAAGTTGGTGATGTACTCTATCCGATCGCTAATGGCGGCTTGGTATTGTTCAAGAGTAATTAACCATGACGCAAGTGTGCACAACTTGTGGTTTTATCCACAATTGCTACTGTGAAGCGATCCCGACGATCGCTTCAGATCTTTGTTTCACCCTACTAACTCATCCTAATGAATTTCAGCGAGAAACTAATACCGGCAAGCTTGTTGCGCGGGTAATCAAACAGGTCAATATCCGCGAATGGCAGCGTAAGCAACCTGACCTATACTGCCTGCCTGGAAGCAGTGTACTAACACCAGTCTTGGTGTTTCCTGGTCAAGACAGCATGCCACTAACACAGTGGCAAACACAGCATCCCTCAGCAAGTAATTTCATCGTACTGGACGGAACGTGGCAAGAAGCGAAGAAAATGTTGAATCGCAGCCAGTGGCTACAAAACTTACCTAAAGTTCATCTTGAAGCGACGCAAAGCTCTCAATATCAACTAAGACGTAATCAGGAAGTGGGTAATCTATGCACGTTTGAAGTGTGTGCACAAATGGTCAGAGAGCTAGAAAGCAGTGATGACGCCAACGCAATGCTGACGTTCTTTGGACAGTATTTGCAGTGGTTTCAAGCAGAGCGCAGTGGGCACGCTCTGTCTAGTTGCTCTCAATAAAGCACGTTATAACTTAAGCTCAAGTAACTGTTGGATATGATTAATTTCAATATCAGGCAGTTGCTTGAGACGCACCGTCTGCCTTGGCGATTTTGCTTTGTCGTTAAACCAGCAAGCACTGAAGCCATTACGTATCGCTCCAGCAACATCAGTGATCACATGATCTCCAACATGCAGGATATGACGACGTGGCATGGCTAGGTGTTGTGCCGCTTTATCAAACATATCGGGGTAAGGCTTAACTCGTCCATCGGGACCCGCTTTAAGGATCAGATCGAAATACTGACTGAGCCCTATCTTCTCCACGTCTACATTACCATTGGTGATAGCTACTAATGGGATCTGTTTACTCAACGCGGACAGCACGTCATGTGTTTCATGTGGAACATCGAAATCGCTACGCCAAATCAATACCTTTTCTATCAGCGTTTGTGCAGCCTTGGTTGCTTTTAGATCATCGTAACCCAAATGCTCCAAACCCTGTTTAATCTGCTGATATCGCCATTGGGTCACGTCGTGTTTTAACGCAGGATCCGCTTTAACCAATGCCATCTTAAACTCATGCCACTGCTTTTTATCCCAACGCTGACTAATTGGGTGCTGTTGATATAACCATTGTGCCGCTTGCTGTTCTACGCGGATTATCACCGGGAAGTTATCGTAAAGCGTATCATCAAGATCGAATGTCATGGCCTCGATAGGGGCAAAGCTACGATAAAAGCGCATTTACTCGTCCTCTTTCTTTTTGGGCGTACCATTCTTATGGGCACGAGGGTGTGCCTGATCATAAGCTTGAGCCAAATGTTGAAAGTCGAGGTGAGTATAAATCTGAGTGGTCGAGATATTTTCGTGGCCAAGCAGTTCTTGCACTGCTCTCAGGTTATTGCTCGACTCGAGCATGTGCGTAGCAAATGAGTGACGCAGTTTATGTGGACTAACATGGCTAGCAAGAGACTGCTTCTGCCCCCATTCCGCCATACGCTTTTGCACACTGCGATGAGAGATCCGGGTACCAAGCTTAGACACAAATAACGCTACCTCACCTGGCTTGGCTAGTTCTCCACGAACTTTGAGCCATTTCTTCGCCCACTCAGTGGCGTAGCCTGAAAATGGCACCTTGCGTTCTTTGTTACCCTTACCAATAACGCGAAGCTCGCCGCTGGATAAGTTCAGGTGTTTGACATCAATACTGACCATTTCTGCCAAACGCAGTCCAGCACCGTACATCATTTCCATCATGGCGCGATCACGTACCGCCAGTGGATCATCTTCATCAACCTCAAGCAGTTGGTTCACTTCATCGACATCGAGGTTTTTCGGCAATGGACGTTGCTTACGCGGTGCACTTACACCCTTCGCTGGGTTTGCTGTGAGCTCGCCACGTAAAATCAGAAAATCAAAGAAGCTTCGCAGCGATGAAAGCCTCGTGGCGATGCTGCTGGCTTTCATGCCCTCACGCATGCCTTTACCCGCAAGCTGCCTTACCCAGCCTGCATCAACTTGCGTCCACGCACCAATACCCATTTCATGCAAGTGCATGCCCATGGTTTCTAACTGTTGACGGTAGTTACGTTGCGTGTGGAGACTTAACCCTTTCTCACTACGAAGGTACTCGTAGAAACGCTCTAGCGGCTTTTGCAACCCGCTAGGCAGTACTTGGTCTGACATCGTCTTCCTCTTGCGCCTGCCACTCTAAACTTTCACAAAGATAGGAGACCACCAGCGCTAAGTGTCTTAAAAATAAGGTATCCATCTCCGGCTGAAAATGACCGCCATCCTCACTAGAAAAAATCAATAAACCTTGGGCGAATTGACGCTTTAATGGCAATACTACATACGAACCGAGTTCAGGAACTTTTCCGTTGGCAATCTGCTGCTCAGTAAACAGCATGGTTCTATCGGCTTGACGAAGACGACCTAGATAAGCGTCTTTTCCATTGAGATGATTGGTAGTAAAACGCTGCCAACTTTCCATAGAAAGCGGGTCGGCACTTTGTTCATCAATTAGCTTCAAGTACCCATTAAGGTTAAGCCCTTGAGCCGTTTGCTTAATCGCATTTACAACACTTTGCAGATCTCGGCACTTGAGTAGATTCTCTTGCAGTGACATAAACTCATAAAAGGTTTTGTCATTGCGAGCGGCCAGAGACATCAAGGCAGTAATTTCTTCTTCCAGCGCTTCAATACGTTCGCGCTGTCGTTGTAATTGGATACCTACGAGAGAAACAGCACCTTGCTGTTGGTGCGGTAGGGAAAGGGATTCAACTAGCGACTCTCTACCCTTAAAAAAATCTGGATGATCAGAAAGATATTGTGCTACCACTTCTGCTGTAAGGTGGTTCGCTTCAAACTCAGACAAAATGTTTCCCTTTATTCCCTGTCAGTAGATAAAAGTGGCGGGCCTATTTCTAGGACCCGCCATTAGTATATACCCAAGTGACCTCAAGGTGCATTGACTAGCAAGAAATCTGCCCATCAAACACGTGAGTTGCAGGTCCCGTCATAGTTAACGGGTGGCCTTCACCTTTCCAGCTAATCTTTAAGTCGCCACCCGGCAGGTGCACTGTAACATTCTCATCCAGTAACCCTTGGACAATACCAACTGCGACAGCACCACAAGCGCCACTACCGCAAGCTTGAGTTTCTCCCGCTCCACGCTCGTACACACGAAGGTTCACTTCATGGCGGCTCAGTATCTGCATGAAGCCTGCGTTAACGCGTTCAGGGAAACGTTCATGCGACTCAAGCAATGGACCGAGTCTATCAACATCAGCTTCTTCAGTGCTATCGACCACCGTTACAACATGTGGATTACCCATACTCACCGCACCACAGAACAGCGTATGCTCCCCAGCGCGTAAGATATAGGTTTTCTCTTTTTGCTTCGCTTTGAAAGGAATCTTGTTTGGCTCAAACTCAGGTTGTCCCATGTTCACAGTCACTAAGTCGTTCTCTTCCAACTTCAAGACCATTTTGCCTTTCTTGGTGCTAACACTCACGCTGTACTTATTGGTCAAACCCTTCATCTGCACGAAACGCGCAAAGCAACGCGCACCATTTCCACACTGCTCAACTTCACTGCCATCGGCATTAAAAATGCGATAGTGGAAGTCAGTTTCTGGATCATACGGCGCTTCAACAATCAAAAGCTGATCGAAACCCACACCAGTATGCCTATCCGCCAAGCGACGAATGAGATCGGGTGAGAAAAATACGTTCTGGGTAATACAATCAACAACCATAAAGTCGTTACCCAAACCGTGCATTTTAGAAAAGTGGAAATGCATAGTGGTTCTATTACTCCGGTAAGATGCTTTCTAATTCCCAAAGACTTTGCAGAGATTCGCGCTGACGCACGACATGCGCCTTATCTCCATCGACAATGATTTCTGCAACACGTGGACGCGTGTTGTAGTTCGAAGACATAACGAATCCATAAGCACCTGCTGAGCGAACGGCGAGTAAGTCGTTTTGCTCTAAGACCAAAGAACGGTCTTTACCGATAAAGTCACCCGTTTCGCAAATAGGGCCAACGAGGTCGTACGTTATCGCTTCACCCTCTCGTGGTGAAACCGGAATAATGTCTTGCCACGCTTGATACAATGCAGGTCGCATCAAGTCATTCATCGCCGCATCAACAATCGCAAAGTTCTTATGTTCGGTATGTTTTAGGAACTCAACTTTGGTCAACAGCACACCAGCATTCGCCGCTATAGCGCGACCTGGTTCGAAGATAAGCTCAAGCTCTGGGTGATTCTCTAATCGAGCTAATAGCGCTTTCGCATAATCTGAAGGCTGTGGCGGTAATTCATCACGATAAACCACACCTAGGCCACCACCAACATCAAGGTGCTTAATATTGACACCATCAGCACGCAACTGGTCAATAAGAGCAAGCAGACGATCTGTCGCATCAATAAACGGTTCAATATCAGTAAGCTGTGAACCGATATGACAATCGATACCATGGACTGCAAGGTTTGGCAGGCTTTGAGCAAACTTGTACACTGCTGGAGCGCGATCAAATGCGATACCAAACTTATTGTCACGCAGACCCGTCGAGATATAAGGGTGCGTGTTAGCATCTACATCCGGGTTAATTCGCAATGAAATCGGCGCAACTACACCCATTTCACCGGCGACTTGATTAAGTCGTTCTAATTCAGGTTCAGATTCAACGTTAAAACACTTAATGCCTAGCTCTAGAGCACGGCGCATCTCTTGTGCCGTTTTGCCCACACCAGAGAATACTACTTTGCTTGGCTCACCACCTGCTGCCACAACGCGTTCTAGCTCACCGCCAGAAACGATATCAAAGCCAGAACCAAGACGTGCTAGCGTATTTAACACACCTATATTGGAGTTCGCTTTTACCGCGTAGCACACGAGATGTGGGTGGTCGCCCACCGATTTATCAAACGCATTCCAGTGACGTTCTAGCGTCGCTCGTGAATAGACGTATAGCGGAGTGCCGTATTGCTCGGCAAGTTGCGTAAGTGACGTTTCCTCGGCCCAAAGCTGGCCATCGTCCTGATAGTTGAAATAATCCAAATCCTGTATCCCTTTACACTGTATCGATGGCGGTGATTATTGAGCTTGCTCGTTTGCTGGTGCGTCATCAGCAGGAAGATAAAGTGGTCCCGTTTGGCCACATCCCGCTAATGTCACTACGACGAGCATAAAAAATGCGGTAATCGTCTTTTTCATTTTGCATATCGTGATTATTGAATCAATGCCCCCTATAATCGCACCACGAATTAGAAAAGCAATAGGATTACAAAATGAACGACACGGAATTTCACCAATTAGTCGATGAGCAGATGCAAAACATCGAAGAAGCAATTGATGATTCAGGTGCAGATATCGACTATGAAGTGTCTGGCAATGTCATGACTTTGGAATTTGAAGACCGTAGCCAGATCATCATTAACCGCCAAGAGCCGATGCACGAGATTTGGCTCGCGTCTAAATCCGGTGGATTTCATTTCAAACTGATTGATGGCGCTTGGACCTGTTCAAAAACCAATGTTGAACTTATGGACATGGTCAAAGCCGAGTGTGTGAAACATGCCGGCGAAGACATTGATTGGGTTTAAGCGTTCACCGCTTTAGACGTTTTAGAGTTTGGAGAGCCATCATTACGATAAGGAATGATATAAGGTTCTCCCTCTTCAGGATGAATCAGTTGGTAATACTGCGGTAAGTTGAAGTTAATTAACTTCGATGACATTTCACTATCAACGTTAGACGTGTAGAAGCTGTTTACACTCGCAATCATCTCATCTTTGCTACCACGCATCTGATGATACACTTCTACCTGGTTAGATTCGTCAAGCACGTAGATGTTGAAACCATTATCGGTATCTTCAAAGAAGAACTGAATCAAGCCTTCACTCGCAAAGCCATCCACTACATCGGGTAGTTGGAACTCTTCTTCACGATCCAGCATAAGAAGTGGTGAGCCCTGCAATTTGTTGGTCGAGATACTACGATAGAAATCTACTGAGTTTTCCAGTTTTTGTACTGACACGCCGCGACGCTCAAAGAACAAGCCATACATTTGGTTCGCCACTTTAATCGCTTTAAAACGACGACGTTTCTCTTGATCAACAGGTTTTAAGCGTAGCTCAATACACTCTGCAAGTAGTTGATAGACGGTATTTCGTAGGACACCACGCAAGTTTTTGCTGTAGCAGAACACATCCACAGACTCAGGTGGTAACGCATCTTGGTGCATCTTACCTAACACTGTTTTTAATGCGTCAAGCATCGCCGTTTCCCCTTCAAAATGAAGAGTACGAACTTCATGCCACGAATTACGGTAAACCAGATCTACTGAACCGATAAGACTTTTTCCTTCCTGTCCAAAACTCAATATATCAACGTTTTTCAGGTTGACTTTGGACGTTTTGGCGGACAGTTCAGAGGTTGGGTCGTTTTCAAAATTGATAAACATCGCCAACTGGCTGATTTCACAAGGACTACCAAGCGCTTGCATACTTGGACGACGTTTACGTAATGAGAAAGTATTACGCAGATCACTCACCATCTGATAGAACTTATCGATGTCGATATGCGCTTCACGCACCACAGAGTTGAGGTGAGTCGATTCGGTAATCAAGCCGTTGAAAAACGCCCACGCCACCAACTTACTCAGGTATTCATTATGCTCAAGAGCAGGTTGCCCTAAGATTCGATGCGGAATGAGTGGTTGCTTATAAAGGTACCAGCCGGACTTGTAGCTCTTGCCCTCTTTAACCTCGATAAAGGTCAAATCTGGTTCGTGCAAATCAGGAGAAATCTGGGGATTGAGCAGTGTCACCTTACCAGGCAGAACCTCAAAAGCAGCGTAAAGCTTACGCGCTAGAATACTGATGTCTTGAGGACTGATGGCAGAGGTAATGTCGTTACGACGAGCGAACTGAATCAAATTACGGTAACTGAGCATTAAGGCATCTAGCAATGCATTGTGCACCACCATCACTTGCTCTACCTTCCAGTTACGGCGACTGTCTAGCTCCTGCAATACTTCTTGAGACCACTGCCATTGAGCAGTCATTTCACTTAACGCTTCACGACGCCACGGCACTGAGCCTATACCAGGCTCACGAGATAGCTTCTCATGGGTTTTAAGGTAGAAACAACGACGCACTAAATCTAGGCGTGTCGTGTCACCAATACGTTCTAGATAACGCGTCACCTTTTCAAGCATCAGGTAATACGCATCCATACCATATAGGTCGGGCGCATCGGCAAAGAAACGTCGCTTAGTATCGATACTGAGTAACTGAGTATGTGGATATTCCCACGAGTACGCCTCTAACAGAATCGCTTTTAATACCGATTTGTAAGGCGAATCGATACTTTTGTAAAGCTGCCATAAGCTTGAGCCAAAGTACTCTTCTGCAGGAATTCGATTGAGTCGACCGAAATCAATCCACTCATCACAATTGATGTATCCATTTTGGCAAAGCTGCTCGACATAATCTTCGTAGCACTCTTCCATTTCCGGTGGCACGATTTGCCACAACAATCTTTGACCACCTAAACGCACGGCTGAACGGTAGAACTCATCCAGCAACAATAAGTGCTGCGATGAACCACAGTTATCACCGGTCATTTCTTCGGAAATATTGCTGCGAAAGCGCTCTTCATCCATTAGGAAGAAATTTGCTTCAACACCCAAGCCTTTGGCCCAATCGGTGATCAACAAACACTTATTGCTCAGCTTTTCACGAGCTTCGGTCGGCATCTCTGGAGAGATACAAACCCAAATATCCAAATCACTTGATGTACTTTGGCCGATCGACGAAGTGCTGCCCATGGTGTAAAGGCCTAGAATATCGCATTGACGCGGCTCTGGCAGCGGTTGCCCCAAAGCTAATGCAATATCATCAAGGAACTGACGTTGAACGTCATTTGCTTCAAAACCGTAAAGACCACTTGGGCTGTCAGTTTCAAAGAAGCCGGGAATAATAGGATGGTTGAAGTGGAAAAGCGCTGGAATCAGTTGGAAAACACGTTGTCCTTGCATATCCATAAGCGCCAGCGCGCGTTCAATTCGCTGCTGGTTGAGATTATCAAGTCTCTGGATAAGGGTATGAGTGTATGCCTGCAAGGGTGATTCCTAGGTCTAATCTAACTGCTATATTGCGTAGGTTTTAAACAAACAAGCGTTCAAAACGTGATCAATGTATCATTTTTATTATAGGCGGTAAAGCAATACTCGGCACTACAGCCCCTCACAGCACAACATCGAGGATTTGGTTTTGCCTTCCAAATCATAGCGGACAATTCTAACAGTAGTCGCAATAACAAATGCGATTAACCTCACACTATTAACAATATTTGTGACAAGCAAAGTTGTCGTTTGGGAGAGCCCTAGGGAAATCACTAAGCTTTTCATAGAGACAGTGTTAGGATTGTGCCACGACCAAAAACAAAGAAATGCTTACGAGAACGATATGACGCAAACTCAGCCAATCCGAATCGCTACCCGAAAAAGTCCTCTTGCCCTGTGGCAGGCTCATTATGTCAAAGATGCCCTTATTGCAGCGCACCCAGGACTGGAAGTTGAGTTAGTCACTATGGTCACCAAAGGCGATATCATTTTAGATACCCCGTTGGCGAAAGTGGGCGGTAAAGGCTTATTTGTTAAGGAGCTGGAAGTCGCCATGCTTGAAGGGCGCGCCGATCTTGCTGTGCACTCAATGAAAGACGTTCCTGTAGACTTTCCAGAAGGCCTAGGCCTTGTCACCATTTGCGAACGTGAAGACCCTCGTGACGCTTTCGTTTCCAATACTTACACTAACATTAGCGAACTGCCTCAAGGCGCTGTGGTAGGTACTTGTAGTCTTCGCAGACAATGTCAGTTAAAAGAACAGCGCCCTGACTTAGTCATTAAAGAGCTTCGAGGCAATGTAGGGACTCGTTTAGGAAAACTGGATAACGGTGAGTATGACGCCATTATCCTTGCTGCCGCAGGCTTGAAACGTCTAGAACTAGAATCACGTATTCGCAGCTTTATCGAACCTGAAGAATCCTTGCCTGCAGTTGGTCAAGGTGCGGTTGGCATCGAGTGTCGCCTTGATGATGAACGATTGATTAAATTACTCGAACCTCTTAATCACGCTAACACAGCCGATCGTGTTCTGTGTGAGCGAGCCATGAACTTAACGTTAGAAGGCGGCTGCCAAGTGCCGATTGGTAGCTACTCACTGATCGATGGCGACGAGATTTGGTTACGAGCTCTTGTCGGTGAACCAGATGGTTCAAAAATCGTTCGTGGTGAAATTCGTGGTAAACGAGCGGATGCAGAAGCCTTAGGCGTCCAATTAGCGAATCAACTGCTGGATGATGGCGCAAAAGAAATCCTAGAAAAGCTCTATCAAGAGCACGAGTAATGACTGATGAGAGTATTGGTTACACGCCCTGAAAATCAAGGCGCAGAACTTTGCAATCTCATAGAAAAAATGGGGGGCATTGCCCTCCATCAACCACTTATTGATATTCAGGACAATCTGCAGCTTTGTTTAGATGACGACCAACTGCAACGTTCGGATATCATCATTGCCGTCAGCCAATACGCCGTCTATGCCTTCCATCATATTCTCTCTCATCAGCAACTCTCGTTACCTGACTCCTGTATTTATCTAGGGGTTGGTCAAAAAACAGCACATGAATTAAGCAAACTCAGCCAACAAAACGTAAACTATCCGACGGTAAGTGATAGTGAACACCTACTGGCATTACCAGAGTTGGCGAATGTGTCAGGAAAACATGTCATCATTCTTCGAGGCAACGGCGGCCGAGAACTCATTTATGATCAGCTCTGTGCACTTGGTGCAGATGTTCAATACCTAGAAACCTACCAACGCAGATATCTGCCACTAAAAATAGACGCGATAAAACAATGGCGCTCAATGGGTATCGACACTCTGGTCGTTACCAGTGGTGAACAACTTGAGTTTTTATTGTCTCAAGTATCAGAACCAGAATTGAACTGGTTAACACAACAACAGCTATTGGTTCCGAGTGAACGAATTGCTACTTTAGCGATGACAAAGGGATTTAATAACGTTACCAATACCCAAGGTGCATCGAACTCTACAATATTTGCTGCTCTCCAGCGTCTAGAAATAGGACTTAACAATGACCAACAAAAATAAAGACGAGCAAATCCAGTCTGAAGAACAACAAGACGTTAAGGCTTTAGCCCCAGAAGCTGATACATCAAAAGCTGAACAAGAAACTTCTCAACACGAACAAGCTAAACCACCAACGGCTGCACCGGAATTTGAAGAAAAACAGGGCAAACGTGGTGTTAAACTTGGTGCGGTAGCCATTGTTTTAGCGGTTATTTTTGGTGGCGGCCTCAGCTACCAAATGCAAAAGCAAGCCAGCGATTATGAAGCTCGCATCGCCAAGCTAGAGTCACAACTTAAAGCGACAACAAGCAGCTTAAGCAGCGAAATGCAGCAAGTGCAGTCGGAAACGCTTGAACAGGCAAAAACAGTGACACATAAAGCCGAAGTTGTGTTAGGCCAACAACAAAAAAGTATAGAAAGCCTGCAACTAGCGGTTGCTGACGTTAAAGGTCGTCGCCCTAACGATTGGCTTCTGGCTGAGGCCGACTATTTGGTTAAACTCGCGGGCCGAAAACTGTTCTTGGAGCACGATGTGGTAAGTGCGACACGTTTGATGGAAAGTGCTGACCAGCGTATCGCTGCACTCAACGATCCAAGCTTAGTGTCTCTGCGCCAGTCAATGGCAAATGACATCACCAAGCTACGTACTGTTCCACTTATTGACCGTGACGGACTCGTACTACGACTAACTTCGCTACAGCAAGAGGTTGATAAGCTACCTCTTGCCAACGCTATCCTTCCTGATGCACCTGCTGTCGAGAAACGCCAAGTTTCACAAGACATCTACGATTGGCAAGATAACCTGATGACGTCGTTAAAAGACTTCTCAGAAAACTTTATTACTTTCCGTACTCGCGATGGCAATGTAATCCCACTGCTTTCACCTGAGCAGCATTTCTATCTCAAAGAAAACATCAAATCTAAGATAGAAACTGCGATTCGTGCGGTATACAAAGAACAAGGCGAGATCTATAAGATGTCGTTAGAAACCGCAGAGAAATGGTCAGAATCGTTTTTTGATATGGACAACAATAGCGTTAAAGAGTTTAACGCTGCGCTAGGCAAACTGAGCCAACAAAACATTCAAGTTAACTATCCTGTCAAATTGGAAACTCAAGCTCAATTATCCGATGTCATCAACGAACGTCTGCGCCGTGAAGTCACCACCATCATCACGGAGGAGAAATAATGATTCGATTAATCTTTCTCTTCATCGTACTTGGTGCGGGTCTATTTGTTGGTACCCAGTTTTCGGGCCAGCAAGGTTATGTGCTC
This sequence comes from Vibrio sp. La 4.2.2, assembly GCF_027586995.1. NCBI lineage: Bacteria > Pseudomonadati > Pseudomonadota > Gammaproteobacteria > Vibrionales > Vibrionaceae > Vibrio > Vibrio sp. La 4.2.2. The sequence goes on along the minus strand of NZ_JAPPTJ010000019.1, from coordinate 2,436 downwards.
ATCTCAATTGCCAATAAAACCATCGAGATGAGCGTTACAACTCTAGTCGTGTTTGTTATTGCGGCTTTGGCGGGGCTGTTTCTGCTCGAATACATCATCAAGAAAGTGCTTTACACCAGCGTCACGACATTTAATTACTTCAGCGTTCGTAAAATGCGTCGTTCACGCCGCTATACCAATGAGGGTATCGTTAAGCTGCTAGAAGGTGATTGGAAGCTTGCAGAGAAAAAGGTAACACGTTGGGCTAACTATCACGATATGCCGCTTTTATGTTATCTCGTCGCTTCTGAAGCTGCCTTAGGGCAAGGTGACAAAGCGAAGCGTGACCATTATCTAGCGCTGGCCGCTAAACAGGAAAACTCCGATCTTGCCGTTCAGCTAACTAGAGCGAAACAAGCGGTTCGAGAAGAGGAATGGGAAGTTGCCGCGAGTACTTTAGAAACTCTCAAAGCAGAACACCCAAACAATTCCATTGTTTTGAGCTTGCAAAAAACAACCTATCGAGAACTTGGCGAGTGGCAAGCCTTAATCGATTTACTGCCTAAACTCCATAAGGCAAAGCTCATTGATGAACTAGAGCAAAATGAACTGAACGAACGCGCTCAATGTGGATTGCTAGAAGATATTGCTAGTCAGCAAGGCAGTGAAGGTTTAATCAATCATTGGAATAAGTTGCCACGTAAAACACGCCAAAGTACCCACTTAGTGGGCTGTTTTAGTAAACAGCTTATCGCTCGAAAAGCTGATGCAGAAGCGTTCACTGTAATTAAAGAAACGTTGAAAAAACAGGGTCATGAGGACTTGTATAAGGTATTACCAGAACTAAACCTTGCAGATACACACCCTGTTGTTGTGCTACTTGAAGATGTTGTTAAAAAGCAACCGGATACACCTGAAGCACAAAGTGCACTAGCACAATTCTACTTCCGAGAAGAAAAGTGGCCAGAAGCGCAACGTCATTTCGAGCGTGCCCTATCGCTTCGTCCTGATGTTTCTGACTATGCCTATCTAGCTGATACTTTAGAAAAACAGAATTTATCTAAAGCAGCAAGTGAAGTGTCGAGAAAAGCGTTGACACTTATTGATAGTAAGTAGGCACTATTACTGTTAAAAAAGCTCCTAACGGAGCTTTTTTTATAACTGAAAATCATCTAATGCTTGTTGAGTAAACTTGCTGGTAAATGCATTAATTCTACTGTGATCTGGACTCCAGCCTAGCAAGAAACGTTGATAGTCAGCCCAGGCCAATCCAAATAGTGCGCGCCACTCCTCGCAAACACGGTTAGCATTAATTTCCGGTTTAAAATGTTCTATCGCTGAGTGCAGCTGTATGAAGTAATAGTCAAGGTAACCCGCTACGTTTAAGTCAGCCGTTGAAAAGTCTAATGTTGTGGTAAAGAACAAAGCGACATCTTTAACCCCTACACCACCCCCTACGTATTGAAAATCTACCGCAGATACAGCATTGCCTTGTTTATTGAAACAGAAGTTAGCCAGCTTTGCATCCCCATGTACCAGCGTTTGGTATGGACACACGTTTAACTTATCATCAATGATGTGCGCGGCTTGTTTAAAGCGTTCATCTTGCATTGCTTGCCATTCGTCAGGACGAGTCGCTAAGTGCCAGTAAGTACCTTGTTTCCAAAGCCCATTCGTATTCGCTCCAAGCCAAAAAGCATGAAACTGAGCAAGCCATTTTAGAACGCTTTTTATCTCCATCTCTGTTGCGGTTTTCACTACTCTAGCGCGCTCTAATGACTTCAGGTCCTCAAGAATGAGCTCAAGGTGAGATTGATACTTATGAGCAGAGAAACACTGTGGAGCCCAACCTGAGGGCATTGTCGATACGAACTCCTGATACCAAGAAAATTCTACTTGATACGACTGGAGCTTTCTTTGATGTGAAAGTTGAGTATTCCATCCTTTAGGGTGGCTAGCTGGTACTTCATCTGGTAATTGAATCGCTTTGACAATAACACTAGATAAATGGGATTGTGCGAGCTCAAGTCTAACTAAATACCCATAGCCACTCCATAGAGTCTGAATAAGCTCACAGGAGAAAACCTGAGCCTCATTACCAATAACTTCTCGAAGGGTTGGAGTGACCGTAAAGTCAGATAATATCAAAGTAGACTTCCTAGGTTGGCTGCCATAAAACGGACTCTTACTTTGACAGAGTTAATGATGAAACGAAAGATCAGCGTTTCTCAAGATGTAAAAAAGCCCGCTGATTACTCAGCGGGCTTTTTAATGTGGCGGAGAGATAGGGATTTGAACCCTAGATACGCTATTAACGTATGCCGGTTTTCAAGACCGGTGCTTTCAACCACTCAGCCATCTCTCCACAATATGTAATCGTCCTAAAGTCTTACTTTAATTGCTTTAGTTCGATGTTGTTCAAAGCCTGGCGATGTCCTACTCTCACATGGGGAAGCC
>NZ_JAPPTJ010000018.1:0-57233 GCF_027586995.1 Vibrio sp. La 4.2.2 | reverse complement strand
GGTTCGAATGGCGCTATAAGAGGTTCCTGTTTTACTTAGGAATTGCGACTCTGAGGTCAGTACTCTAGATGATTAAACACCGCGAGCTTTTAAGAACTCTTCGTATGTGCCTTTGAAATCCGAGATCTTGTTGTCTTTGATTTCGAGAATACGTGTCGCGATTGACGATACAAACTGACGGTCATGTGATACGAAAAATAGCGTACCTTTATAGTTTTCTAATGCCAAGTTTAAGGATTCGATAGATTCCATATCCATGTGGTTAGTTGGTTCATCCATCAACAACATGTTCGGCTTATGCATCATAAGTTTACCTAGAAGCATACGACCTTGCTCACCACCAGACAGCACTTTTACTGACTTTTTAATATCATCTTGGCCAAACAACATCCGTCCTAAGAAACTACGTACCACTTGTTCATCATCGCCTTCTTGGCGCCACTGACCCATCCAATCAGTCAGGTTCATGTCTTCTTCAAAATCATGAGCATGGTCTTGGGCGTAGTAACCGATATTGGCATTTTCTGACCATTTAAACTCACCCGTTTTCGGTTCAAGTTCACCGGCTAACGTGTTAAGTAGCGTTGTTTTACCTACACCATTCTCACCGATGATTGCAACACGCTCGCCAACTTCAAAGATAGCGTTAAAGTCAGACCACAATACCTCTTCAAAACCATTAGATAAGTTTTCCACGTTCAAAGCATTTCTGAACAGCTCTTTTTCTTGATCAAAGCGGATAAATGGGTTTTGACGGCTTGACGCTTTCACTTCTTCTAACTGAATCTTATCGATTTGCTTAGCACGAGAAGTTGCTTGCTTCGCTTTCGATGCGTTAGCTGAGAAACGAGAAACAAACGTTTGTAAATCAGCAATTTGAGCTTTCTTCTTAGCGTTATCAGCTAACAGACGTTCACGAGCTTGTGTAGCTGCAAACATGTATTCATCATAGTTACCCGGATAAACACGTAGCTCACCGTAATCCAAATCAGCCATATGTGTACACACGCTGTTTAAGAAGTGACGGTCGTGCGAAATGATAATCATGGTGCAATTACGTTGGTTAAGTACCTGCTCTAGCCAACGAATCGTATCCATATCCAAGTTATTGGTTGGTTCGTCAAGTAGCATGATGTGTGGGTCTGCAAACAGCACTTGCGCCAATAGAACACGCAACTTCCAACCTGGAGCAACTTCACTCATTAATCCAAAGTGTTGTTCTTCAGGAATACCAACCGCAAGTAGCAGTTCTCCTGCTTTTGCTTCCGCCATATAACCATCAAGCTCAGCAAACTGAACTTCAAGGTCCGCAACTTTCATCCCATCTTCTTCGCTCATTTCAGCCAAAGAATAAATACGATCACGTTCTTGCTTGATGGCCCAAAGTTCTTTGTGACCCATAATAACAGTGTCTACAACCGTGAACTCTTCATAGGCGAATTGGTCCTGGTTTAGTTTTGCTACTCGCTCGTTAGGGTCGTAAGAAACGTTACCGCTTGTTGGCTCCAACTCGCCGCTCAAGATTTTCATGAATGTAGACTTACCACAGCCATTCGCGCCGATCAGACCATAACGGTTACCTTCGCCAAACTTGATAGAAATGTTTTCAAACAGTGGTTTAGCACCAAACTGTTGAGTGATATTTGCGGTTGATAGCACAAGCGTTACCTTTGAGATTAAACAAAACTGCGCAACCCTACAGTCTCTTGCCTTCAGATGCAAGTGACAACTGCATTCCCGCCCTATTGATGCGTAGGATTCTGGTGACTAGACGTGCATCTTTTTAGCTGTGAAGCAATATTCTCTATCTTTTTATCGGCTGTCACGTGCAGAGTGTGGCGACGCTAACTACACTAAATTAAGAATTTAAATAGTTACAACTAGTTACGAACAGTGGTGTGCTAATAATGATCAATAAATCTCTCTGGATAGCAGTGTTAACGCTTTGCCTTAGCTTTCCAGCCTCTGCACGATGGGATTACCAAGATGACGATAATCCTGTCCCCTCTGAAGACGCCCAATCACTGGCTACTGAAATCGCTGCGTTACCTGCGAAGTTATTCTTAACGCCTCAAGACAACAATAAGGTAAGACGTCTACTCGCTTATACGTTAGATCAACAAGATCGTGAAATCTTGTCTTACGATGAAGCACTTGCGGTGTTTCGCGATGATGTAACTGACGAACATTGGTTTGACGTTGAAACGCAATATCTCACACTTAACAGTTTGAGCCATAGTAAACAAACTTTGTTAGAACTCGCCTCAGACAAGACATTCGATCAACTCACCGGGTTCGGTCCAGATGGCGTAACTCAGTTTAAACAAGAGTGGCGTATTACCACTCTGAACGCCGAATACTTTATCTTCTTTCAGTTAAGAAGTTTGAAGACCCTGGTGACGGAGATATTTATCTCCCCTGTCCCCGTTATTTGGGTAGGTATCAAGGTATTCTTTATTTATTGCGTTCTAATGTGGTGGCTGACTAATCAAAGGCGATTATTTGATCAACTAAAATCACATGTTGCATCTGTGGTAGGCAAGCCACCGATTTGGGTTCGATTTATCTGGTATCTTGGTCGTGCAAGTATAGCAATTGCTTGGTTGATCGCTATTACCGTCTCTTTACGTGTTCTTAGTAGCATCGAAGCGTTATCTCAACTGTCATATCTAGAGTTATTTACTTGGTGGATACTTGGAGGCTCTATTGCGATCTCCTTTATTTTGGAGTTTGTTCATCGCAATAGCTTCGCGACCAGTAAAGAGATCGTCACACTACGACTTTCCACTGTTAGACGTTACGTTTGGAGCTTTATCGTTGCGGGTCTTGTATTGCAAATAGCGGCTCAAACTCTTGGCAAAGGAACAATTTATTACTGGATATCGAGCTTTTTTTCTTTGTGGTTCGCGTTGATTACCATCACGGTAATCGTAATGTGGAAAGATACTGTTTTTAGTTCGTTAGAGAAGATCTCCGAGAAGCCACTATGGGTGACATGGGCGACAAGTAAAAAAGATATATTTATAGTCGGCCTCATCGCCACCTCACTCGCGACGTTATGGATTGCACTGCATCACCTTAAAAACCGCCTTATTGGGCTCTTATCTCAATATACGGTATTCAATCAGGGACTCACCTACCTATTTAAAATAGAGGTCGCAAAACAAACCGGTAGCAGTGCAGACAGTAACCTAGTTCGAATTAAAGGAGATTCTGCGTTTGATTATGTCCTACCCGGCGATGATTTCAGTCCTTTAGTAGAATATGCCAAAGATGAATTTCAACAACTGTCAAAATACCTGCTCACCAATAGCCCTGCTATATGCGTCATCACTGGCGAACGAGGTGTTGGGGCAACTAGGCTTCTGAAGCAGGTATTGCATAAAGTAAAAAACGCTGAGCCAGTTTATGTAAACTGCCCTCTAGCAGGTTATAACCAGCTATTAATTCACTTTGCTGTAAGCATTGGATTAGAAGAAGACGCAAGCGAAATGAAAATCCTCAGTCATTTGCGTAAAAGCAATACCAATTATCTTATCGCAATTGATAACTGCCAAAGACTCGTAAAGCCCAAGGTGGGCGGACTCAACGATCTCATCCGCTTTACCAATTTACTGCGTCGTTCCAAAAAGAGCCATAGAGCGGTATTTTCCATTGAGAAAGCTAGTTGGCGATTTGTTGATAGAGCCAGAGGTGAGCGTCTGCTTTTCGATTGGGTTGCATTTCTTCCCAAATGGTCAGAAGAGCAAATTGGCGCTTTGTTAGATAGCCGAATTAACCAAGGCCCCGAGCATAAGGTTGGCTTTGAAGGTCTTGTTGTGCCTAAGCAATGGGATAACGATAGTGAGTCTGAAGAAGATCGAGCGAAACAAGGTTTCTACCGTATTTTGTGGCATTACTCCGATGGCAACCCGACGGTTGCTTTGCGTTTCTTTAGGTTCTCACTACGACGAAATAAAGACACCGATGCCGTAGTAGTCCGCCTCTTTCATGCTCCTGAATCCGAAGAACTCGATAAAATGCCAAAACCGATGTTGGCCATACTACGCTCCATCGTTCAACTGGAAGCGGCTTCTCCTGAGGATGTGTCCGACTGTACCCAACTTACTATCTCTGAAGTTATTGGCACATTGCGTTATTTTCAAAGCCGAGGTTACATAGAGTGGAAAGAGGACAAGGCTCGTATTTCCGATCACTGGTTTAGACACATTACTAACGTGTTGGATCGCCAACATTTGCTGGTTAAATAGGAGGTTACATGAAACAGCTTATCTACATCATTGTTTTGTTATTACTGCCTTCTGTCAGCTTTGCCAATGAAGAAGTAGCTTCTGTGGACAGTATTACTCAATTTGCCACCTTGATTCGTTGGTCCGGTGTCGTTCTCAGTGTCATCATCATAATGGCAACTTGGTTGCTGATTAAGTTTATGAACTCCTTGGTGGACAGCATTGGTAGTCAGTTCGTGCAATATCGGATGCTATTGCAAAAGCTACAGTCCTTCTTACAATTCTTCATCTACATGACCGCTGGTATCGTAGTTTTCATGTTAAGCTTTAGAATTAACGACCACATTCTTGCCCTTATAGGTGGTACGCTTGCCGTTTCGGTAGGTTTCGCGATGAAAGACCTTGCAGCCTCCTTTATTGCAGGCCTAACAGTGATGATTGACCGACCTTTCCAAGTAGGTGACCGCGTCACATTCGAAGGTAACTATGGCGACATTTTGACTATAGGGCTGCGTTCTGTGCGTATGAGAACCTTAAATGATGACATCATTACCATTCCAAACAACAAGTTCCTTAATGAGGTGACGGTTAGCGGAAACTACGGTGCACTCGATATGCAAGTTGTGATTCCGTTCTATATTGGAATGAATGAAGATATCGTCTTGGCGAGAAACTTGATTCAAGAAGCGGCCTCCTCTAGTCGTTACATTCACCTGCCTAAACCTGTTACCGTTCTGGTGAAACAGACCATCACTGACAATTATCTAGCGATTCAGTTGACTTGTAAGGCGTATGTTGTTGATACCGCCTACGAGAAACTATTTGAAACTGATATTACTCTGAGAGTTATGGAAGAATTTAAAAAGCATGGTATTAACCCACCACAAATCGCTGTCAGATCAAGCTAACAACGTCCGCACGATCATACTAAGCAAATGAAATTTGTCGTTTAGATAAAAACTGCAAGTTGATGTGCCACAACGACCTATCTACTATTCCGGGCAGTTACGGTAGTAGGCGCGATAACGCTTACTACCTATCTGAAACCTTTGGAGTAATTGTCGTGAACAAATTTCAGAATCTGAATTACGATAAAATGGGTAAAGAACGCATCAAGCGTGAACATGATTTATTAAAGCTTAACTGTGTTAGTGACAGTGAGTTTGAATCAAGAATGGCGGTATGGGACCGCATGGCACTTTCTTCTGCACCACTGGGAGAAGCAAAGAATTTTATTGAAGCGACGTTTAACAAATTGCAAAACGACGTTGTAAACGCAAGCCGTGACTTTCAAGTTAGCTTTAGTGATTTCGAAGCAATGGCAAAAGACGAAATTAACTACATTCGAATCAATGTAGCGGATCAGAAAACACAATTTGTGTGGTATGCCATTATCACTTTAATGGTTGCTGGAACTGTCGCTATCTGTATGTAGCTTCAAGCCACATTAACATCGACCGTTTGCAAAGATATCTCGATATACATCGAGATATCTATTGTGAATAGTTACAAGCACCTCTCATATTACAGAGCGTCAAACTCACGTTTCTTTTCTTCATACCACGCTTTCATTTCCTCAGGATTTTGCATCATCGCCTGAATCTTATTCATTGCATCAAGGTGTGCTGGCTCTTGTTTCTGATACATTTCCATCCCGTGCTGCTTACTTAACTCAGCAATTTGTTCGAATGTTTCTGCTTCAAACACCACATCGCAAGCCCCACCAAGTTGTCTACAAGTCATTGATTTCATTTTGTTCCCTCTTCATATAGACAAAGTGCTCATCCTCTCTAATAGTAGTGAAAGAATGACGTTTATACAGATGATGAACTTTACTTCCTTGTAAGTGGTATAGCGTAAATAGCTTAAATTACTCCCTTGTGATGCAAGAACGTCTAATCTGGGAACCAATCCCTTAGCTTTGGAACTTAAGCAATCATTAGGAACGGCCTTGGTGGTAATACGCTTTATATACTCCACTCATACTTATTACGTTAAGCGCTAACCAGTAAATGATGATCTGCTTTTTGCGGCAAATAGAGTGTAAACTGGCTACCCTCGCCAAGTTTCGACTTCACACGGATCTCACCTCCCGTTTGACTCAGAATACTCTGAGATACAGAAAGACCTAATCCAGTACCATCTCGCTTAGTGGTGAAAAATGGATCGAAAATTCGTTTGATATTGGCATCAGAAATGCCGCAACCTTCGTCGATAACATGAATAAGCGAACCGATGCTTTGCCCTGCTTCTACCCAATCTTCTGTTAAGACGGTTAAACGCCCCTTACCTTGCAAAGCATGAATGGCATTCATTTGTAGGTTGACTAGTATTTGCAGGAGTTGATGTCTATTCACTTCAACTGGCGTTTTCGCATTAAGGTCTACGATGAATTCCACGTCGCGTTTCTTCGCTCCAGTTCTTACCAAAGTGACGCTTTCATCCACAATTGGATTCACGTGCTGCCATGTTACTTCATCTTGCACACCACCTTGGCGACTGTATTGCAGTAGACTTCGAGTAATGTTTCGAATACGGTCGATTTGCGCCAATATGACATCAATTTCTTCTTCAACGCGAGATACATCGGATCCCAATTCGAAGCGCATAAGCTCAACATTACCCAGAATAACTGCCGTTGGGTTGTTAATCTCATGGGCAATGCCCGCAGTTAGCTCCCCCAAAGCGGCCAGCTTTTCATTGGTAACCAGTTTATTTCGAGTTTGGTTTAACAGCTTGATATGTAACTCAAGTTGCTCCGTTTTCTCTTTTAGGCTAGCGGTACGAGAATGCACTTTACCTTCAAGTTCATGGGCTGCTTCTTGAATCTGCTCATTACGGAATTGTAGTTGATTAAGCATGTTGTCAAACTGCTTAGCGAGTTGACTTAGTTCGTGTTTATCATCCAGCCCCAACTCACCAATGCGTTCTTCATCTTTGCCTAACTGAACCATTTTCACCACACGGTGGATCTGTTCTATGGGTCTAAATAGATCGCGAGCACCACGATAAACAATAAAGCCCGAAACCAATAGCAAGCCAATGATGATGACGCTTACCTCACCAATATTAGTGATATAAGTTTTAATCAATGGCCAAACTAGATATCCAGTGTAAGCAATTCCCACAATGTTATTATCGATATCACGAATAGGCTTATAACCAGCGATGTACCACGTGTCGTAAACGTACGCTTTATCTATCCAACTCTCTCCCTTTATTAACACTGCATTGCTAACCTCTTGGGACACTAAGGTACCAAGTGCTCGTCTACCCGTGTATGACTCATCCATCGGTACATTAGTCGCGATTCGTAAGTCGTCCAAGAACAAGGTCACCGTCCCTTGTATATGACGTTCAAGATTGCTCACTGGATAAATAGTGTCACGAATTCGATCCACCAACGCCAAGTTGTTGTTCATCAGCACGCCACCATCCAAATAGCCTAACAGGTGACTGTTGTCGTCAAACACAGCGATGATAGAACGGCTCACCAAAGAGCGCTCCTCAAGCACGTGATTTTCTTGCTGCCAAACTTCTGAGTGTTCCGCCAGTGACGGTTCCATTTCAAAAGCAGCAGATCTCGACAACACATCAAAGAAAGAGCGTTGCTGTGCCATTTTTCGGTATTCTGACTGACTAATTTTGTTGGCCGGCATCCAACGCAAGAAGTCCAGTTGATAACGCTCGCGTTGGGACCTCACCCATACATCAAATTCGTTATTGGTTTGAATATGATTCAAGCGAGTCCGAAATTCATACGATTCAGAGAAGGCTTGGATGTGGTCGAATTGTTCATCTTGCAAGCTATCGATTTTGTCGCCAACGATGCTCAGGCGCTCAGATACGTCGATCAGCGCACTCTGCCATGTATAGTGAATAGACCAGTATGCCGTTATACCAAATAGTGCGATTAGAGTGAGGAAAATAGGCGCTGACGTTAAAAACAATAGGCGGTATCGAACCATTGATTTGGTTCTGTAGCGCCATTTGCTCCATAGGCGCATCAATTTATTCATCTACGCAGCCTTCGTCCCACTCTTTGTACTTACGCTCCAACGTCTTTCGTGCTACACCTAGATCTCGCGATGCTGCCGATTTATTGCCGGAATGTGCTTCTACCACTTGTTGAATATGAGATTTTTCGACATCTTTTAGAGACCATGAATTAGGATAGCCAAACTGACCATCTTGAATCGTCGAATTCGCGGGCATCGTGGTCAAATCGTTGACAGACATGGTGATAGAAGTGTTAACCGGTGCTCCTTTTAACTCATTAAAGTAGTGAGCTGGCGGTTTATTGAGAAGAATGCAGCGCTCTAACAAGTTCTTAAGTTCACGCACATTACCCGGCCAATCGTAATCTTGCATAGAGTGCATATCTTCATGAGCCCATTTGGGTTCTGGAACACCTAGCTCTTTGGCAAGTGACCGAGTAAAGAAAGGTACCAAATCTGATAAGTCAGCAAGGCGTTCTCTTAACGCTGGCACTTCTATTTTTAAAACATTTAAACGGTAGTAAAGATCTTGTCTAAACTTCCCTTGATCGACCTCTTCTTGTAGGTTGCGATTAGTTGCGGCAACGACTCGAACATCAATACTGATCTCTTTTTCTGTGCCCACAGGTCTAACCGTTCTCTGCTCTAATACACGCAGTAACGATGCTTGCATAGCCAGAGGCATTTCACCTATTTCATCTAGGAATAATGTTCCCCCGCTGGCTACTCGGAAAAGTCCTTCTCGATTCTTTTTAGCACCTGTAAAAGCACCTGCGGCGTGACCAAACAATTCACTTTCTAATAGCTCTGGAGCTAATGCACCACAATTTATGGCAACAAATGGCCCCTGGCGTTTACTGGCTGTATGAATACCTCTCGCAACTAACTCCTTACCCGTACCCGACTCACCTTCTATCAACACTGACGCTCTAGATGGCGCAAATTGACCAATGAGCTGTTTTAAGTTCTTCGTCTTTTCAGAAAGGCCGATAATTTCTTTACTAACACGTCGGCTTATGTCATGACTCAAAGCGACATTAATTCTTTCAGCCAGTCGCTTATCCATACAGCGTTTAACGGCTTGCAGCATTTGATCCAGGTTGAAGGGCTTTAGGATGAAATCAGACGCTCCTAATTTTAACGCACTGATCGCGACCTCCAAGTCGGCGTAACCAGTCATAAATATCACGTCGGCTTTACGATCTAAGTCGTTAAACGCTTCTTCCCACTCAATCCCAGACCTACCAGGTAAGTTGATATCCAAAATGATAAGGTCATAGTGATGGTTGATCCTAAGCTGTTCGGCTTCTTCAACACTTCCTGCAGTGTCTACTTGTCCAAACCCTTTACTCAATGCTTTTTTAAGAATGGCTTGCATGCCGACTTCATCATCAACGACCAGTACAGAGAATGCGAGATATGGTGACGTCAATTGGTTGGTAATTTCAGAGGTTTGAAAAAAAGTCATAAATATTTGTATTCGTTCCTATTTGAGACAGAGTGTACCAATCTGCTACAAAACATCATGGGTTAAATTGCGACATTTTGTCCCAGCTCAAACTAATTGTAGTTTAACTGCGAGAAATATTAGCAAAATGTCGCACTTTGCCGCTTTTTTTCTAAGGAAATTATGGCATTGTCTTTGCTTATGGGTACCACGCGTATAGAAACAGGTACCATAAACATAACGAAGGGTATCTAGTGCATGAATCGTGCTGGTGGCGTTGTTCTTCACCAAACTATCATGCGTTTACGTAGATTAATGATAAAAATAACCAAAATGGACAATACTATGACATTCTCAAGATTAATGGTTTCTGCTGTGTCTCTAGCAGCACTATCTGCAACGGCTTATGCAGATAATACAGATACCGACCAATCTCGCATCCGCCTCGCAACTACAACCAGTACCTATCATTCAGGTCTTCTAGACTACCTGCTCCCAGAATTTACTACTGATACTGGCTATCAAGTTGATATTATCGCAGCTGGTACAGGTAAATCTCTAAAAATGGGAGAAAATGGAGATGTTGATGTTGTGATGACACACGCTCCAAAAGCGGAACAGAACTTTGTCGATGCTGGCTATGGCATAGAACCACGTAGCGTCATGTATAACGATTTCGTTATCGTAGGACCAGAGAAAGACAGCGCTGACGTTCATGATCAGAAAACCATAGAAGAAGTGTTTTCCCACATCGCTAAAACTAACGCCATTTTTATCTCTCGAGGTGATGACTCTGGTACTCACAAAAAAGAACTGCAAATCTGGAAACAAACCAAGATTGAACCTAACTTCGGCGGCTATCGTTCGGTAGGTCAAGGTATGGGGCCAACACTTAATATGGCTTCAGAAATGCAAGGCTACACAATGACAGACAGAGGGACGTGGCTTGCCTATCAAGCTAAGCTAGACCTTGAAATCTTATTCCAAGGCGACAAGCAACTCTTCAACCCGTACCAAGTCATTATTGTAAACCCTGAACGTTACCCTACCCTTAATACCAAAGGCGCTCGCGTACTGAGTGATTGGTTGGTATCAGATAAGGGACAATCTATGATCAATAGCTATCGTAAAATGGGCGAACAATTGTTTGTCGCTGATGCGAAGAAAACGAACAGTTAATGAGCATCACGGAAACCACTATGGAGGCGTTAAGCCTCCTATTTAGCCTCGATAAAGACCTATGGCGTATCGTAGCCGTCTCGTTCAGCGTATCTATATCAGCTGTATCACTGGTTGTTTTGCCCGCTATTATTGCCTCATATCTTCTGGCCTACAGCAATTTCCCCGGCAAGTGGTTTCTGCTCTCATTGGTGAACACCATGCAAGCGATTCCCACCGTTGTGATTGGCTTGCTTTTATATATGCTGCTATCACGTTCGGGACCTTTAGGTGACTGGGAAATGCTGTTTACTCAACGAGCCATGATTGTGGGTCAAATACTGATCTGTTTTCCAGTTTTGGTGTCAATGATGCATGGCGCGTTACAAAGCACCGACCGAAGAGCAATGGAAACCTCTGTAACACTAGGTGTATCTCGTTTTAGAACACTTATGACACTCATTTGGGAGTCGCGTTTTCCGTTAATGGCTGCTGTGATTGCAGGTTTTTCTCGAATCGTAACTGAAGTGGGCTGCTCAATGATGGTTGGTGGCAATATCATGGGCCTTACCAGAAATATCCCTACCGCCATTGCTATGGAAAGTCACAAAGGAGCTTTCGCACAAGGTGTCGCCTTAGGAATCGTCTTGTTGGTGTTGGCATTAGTGCTCAACTTTATGCTGTCATCAATGCGAGGTAAAGGCGTTCTAAGAACTTAACTTGCTCAACGTTTTTTGTTTCAAACACTATAATTAATTCAAGACTCTGCTTGAGGGACAATAATGACAATACAGCTTAAGGCAAAGCAGGTTTCCATGCGGTTCAAAGACCGTGTCTTATTCCATATACCATCGTTAACGATCGGACCAAACGAAGCCGTCTACTTAAAAGGCGATAATGGCGTTGGTAAGACTACACTACTGAAGATATTGGCTGGCTTATTAAAACCTACGTCAGGTGAGGTGTTTCCTAGTTGCCAAAGTATAATGTCGCGCTTGTTTGGTGGTTCTGGTCGCAAAGACGTTATCTATCTTCACCAATCCCCTTACCTTTTCGACGGCTCGGTCTATCAAAATGTCGCGTATGGCATTAAGCATAAGAGACTTGAAGCCCATGATAAGCGCGCAGAAGTAATTGCGGCGTTGCGATTAGTCGGGCTTGAAACGCTCGCTGACGAGCATGTATCAGTGTTATCTGGTGGTGAAAAACAGCGAGTCGCTATGGCTCGCGCTTGGGTTCTGAAACCTTCTATTTTGTTAATGGACGAACCAAGCGCTTCACTTGACCAAGAGTCAATAGAACGTTTGGTTTTCATGGCTGAGGATCTGTTAAAGCACGGTTCTAGTATTGTAGTTACGAGTCATCAATCCAATGCGTTAACTAAATTGTGTCGAAAACAATGGTGGATAAAAGATTGCACCTTGATAGAATCTCCACTGCTACAAATTATTGATAAAAAACAAACCGATCAAGAGAGTGATTATGTTGCATCCAACTCAGACTAGTTGGGTTATCCTCGCCGGAGGCCAAGCGTCTCGTATGGGCGGAAATGACAAGGGCTTAGTAGAATTTAATGGTAAGCCCTTAATCGAGTATGTTTTACAACGGCTCACCACACAAACTTCATCCATTACCATTAACGCCAACCGCAATGTAGACCAATATGGTCAATATGCTCCCGTTATTAGCGATACGTATAAAGATTATCCGGGACCTCTTGGTGGAATGCACGCTGGCTTAGCCGCTTCGTCAACTGACTGGGTTGGCTTTGTCCCATGTGATAGTCCGTTTATTGATGAACATATTGTTGAACGTTTTTGTCATGCTATCGAAGACTCGACCGATATTTTAGTGGCACATGATGGCGATTTTCATCAGCCTGTTTTCACCATGTTTCACAAGCGCGTTCTACCCAAATTGGAAGCATTTTTAGAGCGTGGCGATAGAAAAATCATTTTGTTATACCAAGAGTGCAATACCAAGTATGTTGATTTTTCAGATAATCCCGATTGTTTTGTTAATCTAAATACACCAGAAGAACTGTCGAAACTATCAGCAACCATTGAGCATTCACAGAAGAGCCATCTATGACCATCAAATCCATTAATAATGTCCCGCTTCTGGGTTTCGCTGCTTATAGCGGTACCGGTAAAACAACGTTATTGGAAGCCTTACTTCCAAAATTAACCGCTACCGGACTAAGAATTGGTGTGTTAAAGCATGCGCATCATAACTTCGATGTAGATAAACCTGGGAAAGATAGCTATCGCCTACGTAAAGCCGGCGCTAGCCAAATGTTGATCTCTTCTCGTTACAGACATGCGTTGATGACGGAAACTCCAGAGGCCGAATCAAACTTTGAATACTTGTTGACGCGCTTTGATCATCAAGCGCTGGATTTGATTTTAGTTGAAGGTTGCAAGAACATCGCTTTCCCTAAGATTGAGCTCAACCGTAAAGAAGTGGGCAAACCTTGGCTACACCCAAGTGATGAGAATATTATTGCTATCGCTAGTGATAGTGAGTTGGATGTGTCCCTACCGACAATGAGCATCAATGATTTAGACGCCATCACAAGGTTCATCCTAAATTATGTTAGCCCAGATACCTCTAGCCCTAAGAAAGAAGCAGCGTGCTGCGATACGCTATCACCCGCTTTCTTATCAGTGAAACAAGGCCAAGAGCAAATTCTTAACGCCGTAAATGCTTTGTCTGCATCTGAAACTATCCCACTAACCAATGCTTATGGCCGCACGCTAGCAGAGAATATTTCGTCTCCTATTAATGTGCCAGCGTTTACCAACTCAGCAATGGACGGTTATGCCATCATTGGTGCCGATGCTGGACTAAAACAATTCAATGTCGTCGCGAGTGTGATGGCAGGTTATGGCTACGACCAAGAACTTCGCTCTGGTGAGTCAGTACAAATCATGACTGGAGCACCAATGCCAGCTGGCGCTGATACCGTTATAATGCGTGAACAGGCTAACGTTGATGGCGATAGAGTGAGCTTTGGTGATGCCGGTATTAAAACCGGACAGAATGTTCGTCAAGCTGGAGAAGATCTTGCGATCAACCAATCGGTATTTGATACCGGCACATTATTGCAGGCACCTGAGATGGGCATGATCGCCTCACTTGGACTAGATAGCGTAAAAGTGAATCGTAGCCTAAAAGTCGCGGTATTTTCTACAGGTGATGAAGTTCAAGCCCCTGGAACGCCTCTGCGTGCTCACTCTATTTATGATTCTAATCGTTTTACCATCATGGCGATGTTGCAGAAATTAGGTTGTGAAATTATAGATCTTGGCATTCTTGAAGATGATGAGTCCGTTATGGAGAATGCGATCACTGAAGCGAGTCGCAGCGCGGATTTGGTTATTACCTCAGGTGGTGTCTCTGTCGGTGATGCTGACTTTATTAAGAACGTTCTTGAAAAGCACGGTAACGTTGATTTTTGGCGTATTAATATGCGCCCGGGACGCCCTCTCGCTTTTGGTGACATTAATGGAACACCCTTCTTTGGACTTCCTGGAAATCCAGTCGCCGTAATGGTGTCGTTTATTAACTTTGTTGAACCCGCGATTAAGAAGATGCAAGGTGTTGGACAGTTTGTACCACACAAAGCCGTCGCCATTGCCTCTGAGCCACTGCGCTCTCGTCAGGGAAGAACAGAGTTTAGCCGAGGATTCTACGAGCTTGATGAAGAATCAGGACAATTAATGGTTCGCACGACGGGGAAACAAGGCTCGGGTATTCTACGTTCGATGAGTGAAGCAAACTGCCTAATAGAGATTGCACCACATATCGATACAGTAAAAGCAGGCGAAAGCGTGACAATTATCCCGCTACAAGGCAGAATCTAGCGCTAAATTATCAGCAGGTAAAAAATCATGGCTCGTACCATCATTTACGAATACAAGAATGAAGAGAAAACACTGACGTTTTCTTACCAACAGCATCGCAATATTCATGAGGCTGTCGCTGAAGCAGAGGGCATCGACCTTTCTGATTTCTTAAGAATGGAACAGCAAATCGAAGCCGTTTCGGATACCAAGGCTGTTCGCAATTATCGCGATAATCATTTTAAGAAATTGGGCTTTGGAAAAGTAACTCTCATGCCTAAAGAGAACTTCGGAGTCGGCAAAAAGCCGATATAGTTACTGAATTCGATAACCAGGACACCGAGTCGATTGACTCGGTGTTTTTTTATTCACCCGACCAGAAACCAAACGTTTACCATATAAAAATTTTATTGTTGAGTGGAACTAATGGCATGAAATGGTAACTAACTCTATCAGCAGAGTCGTAATATTCATTACAACAAAAACAGCGATAGAGCGAATATGATTAAGGTAATTTCTTTAGTAGCAACTTTGATGATTTTAGGTGGGTGCGCCTCGTACAACGAGTTTGCGAGCGAAACTCAACTATACAACCACAATCTAGAAGCTCGTAATTACTGCAAGCAAATAAGTGACTCCAAAGCATACTATCAGTGTTTCGATAAATTTCTATTGAAGTCCCCTACCGTCACACTAAATCAATTCTATACCGCGCAACGTTCATTGGAAAAAGCTAAGAACTCATCGGCGGCTCTTCAACCAACAGTTTAATACCGAGAATGATCAGTACTGCACCGGTCGCACCTTCCATCCAACGAACAAAATTTCCATTGTTAAGAAGTGATTTAGCGGAATTAAGCATGCCCGATAGTCCACATTGCCACACCATAGCGATAACAAAGTGAATCGCGGCCATTAACAATGATTGCAAAAATGGCGAGTATTCTGGGTTAATAAACTGAGGTAAAAACGCTAAGTAGAAAACAGCAGTTTTAGGGTTCAACACATTAGACAAGAATCCTTCTCTTAGAGAACGCGAAGCTGCTATGGTATTTATCTTATCTTGCTCTAGCTTTATGGTCTGATTTGATTTTAATGCTCGTAAACTTGAGATACCCAACCAAATTAGATAGGCAGCGCCCAACGTCTTTACAAACGCAAACAATTCCGCTGACTGCGTAAGTATCACCGATATACCCAGAGCTGAGAATGTTGCGTGAACAAATAGCCCCAAGCAGATGCCAAAACTGGTTATTGCACCATCATTGAAGCCGCCTCTAGAGGTGTTACGAATCACCAGCGCCGTATCTAGTCCCGGCGTTAGTGTAAGAATAGTAATAGCAATAAGGAAGGCTTCAAGGTTAAGAATATGCATAACGTCCACTGTCATCTTTCTAAAACATCAGAGTTCGAATTCTGAGGTAACTCCAATTAAAAATCCATGGTTAATTTGGATTTCCTCTCCAGATTTTATCGGCCACTTTCCGTAACTCCTTGTTAGTGTTAAGTTAGGACAATCGTTCACGCAAAAGGTCATAAGACATGGAAAACTACAACAAACTGGTTGAACACTATAAAACAATTTCTAATTTCAGCCATTTATCCGCTATATGTGGTTGGGATGCAGCGGCAATGATGCCATCTGGAGGCAACCAAGCTCGCTCAGAAGCGATGGCTCAACTGTCACTTCATATCCATCAACTATCGACCGCGCCGCAGCTAGCAGAATGGTTCGAACAAGCTCAGAGTGATGAACTCGACCCTTCACAACGAGCCAGCTTAGGGGAAATGAAACGACAATGGCAGCTTACCACTGTCGTTCCAGAAGAATTAGTGAAAGCAAAGTCTCTTGCTGGATCCAAGTGCGAACACGCTTGGCGTACACAGCGTGGTGACAATGATTGGGATGGCTTTTGTAAAAACTTCGAAGAGGTAGTGAAACTATCGCAAGAAGAGGCCCAAATTAGAGCGGAACAATCAGGCTTAACTCCTTATGATGCGATGCTGGATATCTATGAACCGGGGGTAAACTCACAGCAACTCGATTCAATCTTTGGTGACTTGGTATCTTGGTTGCCAGAATTAACTCAACAGGTCATTGAAAAGCAAAAAACAGAGTCGGTTTATACCACTGAAGAGTCATACAGTACCAAAGATCAAAATGCGCTTGGATTGGAAGTGATGAAACTTCTTCAGTTCGACTTTGACCATGGTCGTCTGGATATCAGTTCGCATCCTTTCTGTGGTGGTGTGCCTCAAGATGTCAGGATCACAACACGCTACGATGAATCTGACTTTGTTCAATCTTTAATGGGAATTGTCCATGAAACCGGTCATGCTCGTTATGAGCAAGGCTTACCAAAACAGTGGGCAGGACTACCAGTTGGCCAAGCACGTTCAATGGGTATTCATGAGTCTCAATCTTTGTTCTTCGAAATGCAACTAGGCAGAAGCCAACCTTTTATCGCCAACTTAGCGCCACTGGCTCAAAAACACTTCTCAACTAATGACGCGAAAGTATTCGAAGCAAACAATCTACAGAAAATCTATACCCGAGTGCAACCAGGGTATATTCGCGTTGATGCGGATGAGCTTACTTACCCTGCCCATGTCATTCTTCGTTATGAGATCGAACGAGATTTGATGAATAGTAAGATCTCATATAAGGATATTCCTGAACTGTGGAATCTGAAGATGCAGCAGTACCTCGGTCTTTCCACACAAGGTAACTTTAAAGACGGTTGCATGCAGGACATTCACTGGACAGATGGTGCCTTTGGTTATTTCCCTTCTTACACTTTAGGGGCAATGTATGCAGCGCAGTTTATGGCGGCGATGAGAAAAGAGGTGGATGTGGACAACGCAATCTCTTCATTAGAATTGGCTCCGATCTTTGATTGGTTAAGTGACAATATTTGGAGTCAGGCAAGTACGCTTGCTACTGGAGAGTTGGTTAAACAAGCGACCGGCTCAGAACTTAACGCTCAATTCTTTAGAACACATTTAGAAAAACGTTACTTATAGTTTCGGTCATGACTCGCGAAGTTAGACGACTTGGCGAGTCAACACTTTCCAGTCTGTGGCGCAAAGTGATAAGTAATTCAACGGTAACCGTTTTAACATTGCCTATTAATAGTTAGTCAATAAAGGCAATAGAAATGAAACTGTCCACACTATCGGTATTATTAATACCGAGCTTGTTCATCGCTACAAGTGTGCAAGCGAACTCCTCAGAAGGTCCTAAGCTAATTTACTCCGCACACATTGATAAAACGTGTGGTGTACAAGTTGACAGCGAGGCGACCGGCACCTTAGGTTTTGGAAACCAAGTTCCTGAAGATGGTGCAACGTTTAAAGTTATTTCTAATCATAATGAAAATCATATGAACCCAAAGCTCCAAGTCACTCACTTCGAGGCTGACGATGACAAAATTACAGCACAAAATACTACGTTGGAAATTGATGGGACTGCACACAAAGTAGAAGACTTACAGAACGCTCCTGTCGAAGTTCAAGTCGGTGAGAACACAGCTCACGGTTACACAAGTGTTGGAGAATTTGAGTTTGAGGAAAATGGAGATAAAACGGCAACGGTAACCTATACCATTACCTGTACGCATGACATTGTGAAGGCTCAAGGTTAAATATCGACACAACATATAATGATTCGGGGGAGACCTATTCTATCCCCCGCCATTACTTCTGCTGAAAATTATCTTTTTGAGTCGTATTCAATCACTGAAATAACCGCGCCACATGGATCCTCTATCACCGCTATCTTACCGACACGCTCAATAGTCGTCACTGGAACCAATACTAAACCGCCGACTAATTCTGTTTTGTTCACAATAGCTTCAACTTCGTCAACGGTTACGTAGGTGCGCCAATGTGCTCGAATATCCTTATCATCGACAGTAAGTATGCCAGCAAAAGGTTCCGTAGCGTTATCACTTGTAACCAGTGCGTAGCGACTACCATTTCGACCCGCTACCTCTTTTAACTTCCAACCAAGCATTGATTCATAGAACCGGCATGCTTGTTCATAATCCGGGGTTATCAATTCTGACCAACTAAATAATCCATGGTCTTCAAACGGTTTATCCACTTACATACCTTCCACTTTTGACAGCCATTTCTCTCTCTTTACTAGGCAAATATCCATGATTAAACGAGCAATTTCCTCTGAACTTTGGTCTGGGTTTTGCTCATGCAGTGCTCTCCAAGCGACGTCGATAGCGCAGTTAATAACATCGCACGCTTCACCTACAACACCATCACTTCCACCTTTTTCAGTAGGAGTGATGCCATCTTTAATCTGTAGTTCTATTGATAGCTCGCCGACTTCTTCTACAAGTTTTTGTAAAAAGAACGGATAGGTTCTGTGTGGTTTTTCGGTGCCAAGTTCCTCGGATACTTTAACGAGTTGTTCAAACATTCAGTTTTCCCCTATTCAATCGCCTTAGCACCTTAAAGATGGGAGTATTCTTAGTCGTTTTTAACATCATTAAAAAAGCGACCAATTGAGTCGCTTTTATCAAAACCATGATGGTAGATTTATCGGATTTATTGATTATTAATTGCGGGCTGCACGCTTTGTGTAATATCTTCAAATTCAAACTTTCCATCATCTAACGCTTTCTTAATCTCGCTTTTTGCAGAAAAATCTAACGCAGCAAGATCCACTTTCTTAATTCGGCTGTCGTTCATCGTTTTGTAGTACAGAACGCCATTGGTTTGGTCAACCACTGAAGTCCACTGAGTCGCGCTTGGTAGATCTGGGATATGCTCTCGATATTGTGGGCCAAACTCAGAGCCAATTGGAATATCGAAGTTATTCAATATATGAAAGGCTTGAGAAACTGCCTGTGCCGAGGTTTTGAGTTCAGGTGCAGTGGTTACATAAAATGCCGCTCGTACGAACCTAGAAGGCGGCGTAATGTCTCCAGGTAAGCCTAAGAACCCTGAACCGATACCGAATGATTTTGCCTCGACCTTTCCAAACTGCCGAGGAGCACTGGTTCCAGGTTGTAAGTGCAGGTAGTTGTTTAAGTTGGTCACCTGCCAAGGAAACGTTGGAGAGTTAGTCAGAACGCCTACTTCATTTTCGTAAATATGCACCTCTCCTTGGTTCATAATTTCAATCACAACACTTCGACCTGTTTTGTCCGTTACACGCCAATGCCCTGTTGGTGA
Organism: Vibrio sp. La 4.2.2; assembly: GCF_027586995.1. NCBI lineage: Bacteria > Pseudomonadati > Pseudomonadota > Gammaproteobacteria > Vibrionales > Vibrionaceae > Vibrio > Vibrio sp. La 4.2.2. Next base: position 37,363 of record NZ_JAPPTJ010000018.1, on the reverse strand, counting down.
AGGCTGTCCTTTAGCATCTAGATATACTGGCACTATATCTATAGATTTCATCGCGGTTATTACTTCATCGACAGTTTTAAATTGCGACAACATCCAACGTACAAAATCCATATCGGTAATGCTTTTCTGTCTTGCTTCCTCATTGTACGGTTTTAGCGAACCGTACCCTTTGAAATAGAATAGTCCGGCACTCAACCCAGCCTCATTAACTCCTTCCCCAATAAACCGGTCATCACTTACTGATATACCAACAAAACCTAGACGACTACCCCAACTGAATCCTTGTTTATGATCGGGCATAATCGACGTGAACTGGTGCTTTCTCGGAGAGATGATCAGTTTACTATTTAGATTACTCTCACCCCATTCAATAGTGCGAGCTTGTATGAAGTCGTTTCCGACCGTAGAAAGAGAAATGCCAGTACAAGCACTAGCAGGTACGATAACGCTAGCTGAAAGCACTATCGCAATTAACGTTTTTCTGAACATTTCAAACAACCTAAAAGTAAGGCTACACATTGTAGTGCTATGAGTGTAGACCTAGTTCTCTTAGTTGAAAATGGAAATTGCAATACGATGAAAAGAATTATCTTTTCAGTTACTTAATTGATATTTTAATCCACCAAAAGACTCTCTATTCGTACAATTTTAGATCGCCAGGTACGAAAAAGGCGACCCAAGGTCGCCTTTTTACACACTTACACAGTTTTAGAAGATGTGAAGTGTAGCATTGATGGTAAAGCTATCTAGATCTTTGTCATCAAATTTGGTTTTAACGCCGTTAAAACGTTGCCAACTCGCACCAACAGAAAGCATATCAGTCACGAAGTACTCTGCACCTACACCGTACATAAAGTCTGTACCGCTGTCGCTGCCACTTAGACCATCTTTATAATCAGCGTTGTAGTAGTGTAAACCACCTTTAGCGTAAAGCTGTACTGGACCAATATCGATACTTGGTTTAAGTGCTGCGTACCAAGAACCTAGTTCTGCGTAACCTTTCTTGCCCTCGCTAGTACCGTCGAAGTTACCGTGTTTCCAGTAACCACCTTCAATACCGATGATAGGCAGAATACCAGTACCAACGTGGAAACCCATTGGGGTATCGCTGTTACCATTGTAGTCTGCACGACCAGCAGAAACACCACCATACAACCACGCATCAGCAAACGCTGACGTCGACGCACCAACAAGCGCAAGCGCTAAAAGTGTCTTTTTCATTTGTAACCTTCTTGTTTAATAAAATGCGGCGAGTCCAATGAAAGCCACCGCGGAGCTTTATATATCACACACTATATCGTAGGAGAATCCTTCTAGTTTTAATTTTCGGTAAAACTTTCTGAATTCTCATACGCTTAGAAGTTATATCTATCACATTTTTGCATAGAATCTATTTAGTTGGACACTTAGCAAGCGTCTATCGCATTCAATACGCGTTTATCGGACACTGGGTATGGCGTACCGAGCTGCTGAGCAAAATAACTCACGCGTAGCTCTTCTAGCATCCAGCGAATCTCTTTAACGTTTTCTGGTATTTTCATACCTTTTGGAATCTTGTTAAGTAACTCTTTGTAGTCTTGAGTGACGGATTCCACTTTTAGCATGTGCATGCGATCTCGATTTGGGTCAATCGGTAACTTCTCCATACGTTTCTCAATTGCTTTCAAGTAACGCAGAATATCCGGCAGTCGTTTCCAGCCACATTCGGTTGCGAAGCCTTTGAAAATCAATCCTTCGATTTGCGCTTTTATATCCGATAACGCAAATACCATAGTCAAGTCTACGCGACCTTTTAGCTTTTTATTAATGTTGAACGCAGTCGTCAGGATTGTTTCCACTTGCTGTGCAATGTCTACAACTGTATCGCCCAACTCTCCACGCACATACTCTTTAAGTTGCTCAAATTTGTCTGCATCCCAAACTAAGCCACCTTGACCTTCGATAAGCTTATCGATACCGCATGCTATACAGTCATCAATTAAGTCTAACACTTTGCCATAAGGGTTGAAATAGAGACCCAGCTTAGATTTGTTCGGAAGATTGGTGTGCAGATATTTAATTGGAGACGGCACATTCAGTAGCAGCAAACGACGTTGCCCTTCTTTCATGACCTGCTCTTGTTCGACTTCCGTTTCAAACAACTTAATTTCAACGCTGTCTTTATTGTCCACCAGAGCAGGATAAGCTTTCACATCAAATCCACCGCGCTTTTGCGAATAGACTTTTGGCAGTTCACCAAAGCTCCAGGTATGCAAACCTTGCTGCTCAATGTCATCATCAGCAACTTTAGACAAAGTTTGTTGCACTTTGTCTTTCAGGCTTTCTTTCAACTCATAGAGATTGCGATTCTCTTTAAGCTTTCTATTGCGATGATCCACAGCACGGAAAGTAATTTTCAGGTGATCAGGAAGTTGTTCTAGATTCCAATCGTCCCTTAATACTTCTACACCGGTCATGCGGCGAAGTTCTTTTTCCAATGCATCTAAAAGCGGTGCTTCCATCGGTGTGACACGAGCCAAGAATGCGTCTGCGTAGTTTGGCGCTGGAACAAAGTTCTTACGTAGTGTCTTTGGCAATGCTTTGATTAAGCTCACCACCAGTTCGTGTCGCAACCCTGGAATTTGCCAATCGAACCCTTCACTATCAATCTGGTTAAGGATAGGTAATGGGATATGCACTGTTACACCGTCACTATCTTCTCCAGGTTCAAACTGATAACTTAGCTTGAGTTTAAATCCACCTTGATGCCAGAAGTTAGGATAATCAAGATCGGTGACATGACTAGCGTCGCCCTTAAACAGCATCTCTTTTTCAAAATTAAGAAGCTCTTTGTTCTTCTGGCTTGCTTTCTTCCACCACGTATCAAAATGGCGCCCAGAAACAACTTCTGTACCTACACGTTGATCGTAGAAATCAAACAGCTCATCGTCGTCAACAAGGATATCCCGACGACGCGACTTGTGCTCAAGCTCTTCTACTTCTTGTAGTAGCTTTCTGTTTTGTTTGAAAAATGCGTGCTTGGTTTCCCAATCCCCTTCAACTAAGGCACTGCGCACAAACAGTTCGCGACTTAAAACTGGGTCAATCGCACCATAGTTAACCAATCGCTTCGGAACAATTGGTACTCCGTACAACATCACTTTTTCGTGTGCCATTACGGCTGCGCGTTTCTTAGACCAATGGGGTTCACTGTAGCTACGTTTGATTAGGTGTTTTGCTAGAGGCTCAATCCACTCTGGTTGAATTTTGGCGATAATACGTCCCCAGAGCTTAGAGGTTTCCACCAGCTCTGCCGACATAATCCACTTAGGTTGCTTCTTAAACAGACCTGAAGCCGGGAAGATATGGAATCGTGCGTTTCGAGCCCCTTGGTACTCATTTTTCTCTTGGTCTTTCACACCAATATGAGACAACAAGCCAACCAGTAAGGCAGTATGGACCGATTGGTAACTGCCTGGTTCTTGGTTGAGTTTTTCATCCATCTCACGCATGGCTTGATGTATTTGGAAGTAGACATCTTGCCACTCACGTACACGTAAGTAGTTTAAATAGTCTTGCTTGCATTGCTTGCGGAATTGGTTTCCAGACAACGCTTTTTGTTGTTTTTGAATGTAATCCCATAGGTTTACAAACGTCAGGAAATCAGACTCTTTATCGAAAAAGCGCTTGTGTTTGTCGTCAGACGATTGCTGCTTGTCACTAGGACGTTCTCTTGGGTCTTGAATAGACAATGCAGAAGCGATAACCATGACTTCTTTTAAACATCCAAGTCTTGGTGCTTCTATCACCATTCGAGCCAAACGAGGGTCGATTGGCAGGCGAGCCAACTTACGACCAATTGGAGTTAAACGTTTCTTAGGATCTTTTGCTTTATCATTGATAGCACCTAACTCTTCAAGCAGACGTACACCGTCTTGGATATTGCGTTTATCAGGTGCTTCAACAAATGGGAAAGCTTCGATATCGCCCAACCCCAAAGCCGTCATTTGCAGAATGACCGACGCTAGGTTGGTTCTAAGAATTTCAGGATCAGTGAATTCTGGGCGTGATTCGAAATCTTCTTCCGAATACAGACGAATACAGATCCCCTCTTCTACACGGCCGCATCGACCTTTACGCTGGTTTGCACTTGCCTGAGAAACTGGCTCAATAGGAAGACGCTGAACCTTTGTGCGATAACTGTATCGACTAATGCGAGCGGTACCTGGGTCAATGACGTACTTAATTCCCGGAACAGTCAGAGATGTTTCAGCAACGTTAGTGGCGAGTACAATTCGTCGACCTGCATGTGGTTGGAAGATCTTATTCTGTTCGCCAGCGGATAATCGAGCGTACAATGGAACAATCTCAGTATCACGAAGGTTACGTTTTGCTAATGCATCCGCCGTATCACGAATCTCACGCTCACCGTTCATGAAAATCAGAATGTCACCAAGACCTTCATCACACAGTTCATCTACCGCTTCGAAAATGCCTTCTAGCTGATCTCTATCGCCATCATCGTCCCCAGACAGAGGGCGATAGCGAGTTTCAACTGGGTATGTTCGTCCCGAGACCTCAATAATTGGCGCGTCATTGAAATGTTTTGAGAAACGCTCTGGATCGATGGTCGCTGAAGTGATGATGATTTTTAAATCAGGGCGTTTCGGGAGTAACTCACGTAAGTACCCCAGAATAAAGTCGATATTCAAACTACGCTCATGCGCTTCATCAATAATGATGGTGTCATATTGATTAAGAAAACGATCGTGTTGAATTTCAGCTAGTAAGATACCGTCTGTCATCAACTTCACTTGAGTATTCTCAGAAATCTGATCGTTAAATCGGACTTTATACCCAACGAACTCGCCGAGTGACGTCTCCATCTCTTCGGCAATACGATTTGCCACTGAGCGCGCAGCAAGTCGTCTAGGCTGTGTATGACCAATTAAGCCAAATTGTCCTCGACCTAATTCTGAGCAAATTTTTGGTAGCTGAGTCGTCTTACCTGAACCTGTTTCACCCGCCACAATAACCACTTGATTATTCTCAATGGCTTCGGCAATTTCATCTTTCTTCTGACTAACCGGCAGCTGCTCTGGGTAGTTGATGGTGGGTTTTGTAGCTGCGCGCTGTTGAGCAACCATCATCGATCGCGCAATATCGATAGCAATCTCGTCGAATACTGCAGATTGAGCTTCTGGTTTTTTAATTCTTGTTGCGCCTGCGATACGCTTACTCAAACGAAAGCGGTCGCGAATCATACAGTCTTTTAATGCTTTTTTAAGTGACTGTGGATTGTTCGCTCGCACTTGCGACTGTTGATTGGAATTTTGAGAGGAAGTCAAAACGTTCCCTACTTAACTTTTTACTATTAAAAACTGGCAGGATTGTAGCACAGGTAGGAAATTCGCGTTAAGCGAGAAGGATACAAAAAAGCTCCGCAATGCGGAGCTTTCTGATTAGAAGTGGTATTGAAGATAGAAGGTGCTGTAGTTACTACCACCTTTGATTCGACCAAACTGGGACGAAGCTTCGAATATCGCACTGCGGTGATGCAGTGCATAACCCAACCATAACTCTTCAAGCTCTGGTTTACCGATAATAGAGCCTATGCTGATATCATAAGAAATATCAATGTAGTTCATAAGGTGACTTGCACGCTTATCTTTATTATTCATCTCTTCTTGTTCGATATAGGTAATGTTGTCGATATATGACAGGCCGTTACCCACACCTAAACGCATCTTCACTGGCCAGTTAAACGTGTAATATGCTTTGATAAGCGTGATAAATTCTGTACCAGAGCCTTGAACCTCAGAACTCCAGTGGTGAGCAATACCCGGACTCAAATAGATATCCAACGGCATACCAAACAACTCATCCGTTAATGGATGGCCATAAAATACTGATGTTACTTGGTTATTATACGGATCGCGCTTACCATTAAAGGTCAGGATATCACCCATGTCCGATGGTGACGCATAACCATGAGCTACACGCACATAAGGTTTAGCTCCGATATCACGACGTACTTGCTTCGCTTTTGATGTTGATTTTTTCTTCTCGTTGAAGAAACCAACACCGAAATACACTTCGCCTTCGAAACGTTCTTTAATCACTGATGAATGATACGCTTGGTTATCTAGCATGCGAATATTAGTCGCACCTACAAGGTATAGGTTTGATACGACGTGGTATTTAGCATCAACGCCCATCGCATAGTCCATACCGCCACTTAGGCTATCTGTAGTGCCTCGGTATGTACCATAGTATTCGGTGTTAAAGTCAGCATCTTTATAACGTAGTGTAACGTTAGGACGTAATTCAAGGTCACCATAATCAAGCATACCTTGAAGTCTAAAGTTTGCATGATAACGGTTATGTCCGTCTGTCATTAGCTCAGTGTCGAAGTGCCAAGCGTCATCAAAGTTGTAGCGCATTTGCAAACCATAATCCGCAGTGTCTCCCCCAACGGCATTTTGCTCGTCTGCTGGTATGTCGATAAAACGCATACGCGCAATGGCGTTAAGCTCTAACTCTTTGTCATCCGTTTTAAAGAGGTGGGCGCCTGCCATAGTACCGTCTAGAAAGACATAGTCATTCTTAAAGAACATCATCGGAATAAAGGTACTAACGGAGGTATCACTTCCTTTGGTATCAAAAGGAATGTTCGCTGTACGCCACACTGCTGCAATGCCCCAATCCGCTTCTTGCGCTGACTCTTCTGCCAATACCACTGGTGCTGTACAAAGTGATGCTGCGGTCGCGAGCGCGAGATTTCTCTTTATCATGTCTTGCAGTTTCTCCAACTGGAATATGTTTACAATTAATAAGCTAAGGAGCACGTAATCACTATTTTGACTGATAGCCAAAATTCACACGCCATTTATCAAATAACCTAACAACAGCTACCTCAGTGAAGTAGAGTTGTATATTATGGGGTTAACGCATATTTTTATGTCACCACACTGTTATTTGCCTTATGGCTCAATAAATAACCAACAGTGATGGGTGTCATAGTTTCCACTATTTAGACGAATCGTGAAAGTAGAAAAGTTAAAAAAAATTCTCCAATCTTTGCCAAACGATCAACATATTGATGTCGTCACAGGTGAGACATGGCTTCCAGAACGACTTTTGAGTGCCAAAGTCGATAATGACTTGTTATTCTTAGAGTTCGACAACGCTCCTGACGAAGCGGAAGATACATTTGAAGGTCGAGGATTTGTTGAGCATGAAATAGAGCTAGTTCGTGAGCGATTAGCTCAGATGATCGACCAAAGCAACAATAAAGAGCATCTTTTGGATGCTTTGACTGCTTTTTTCCTAATCGGTCATGAAACGAGTAGCTCAGAGTTTGTCGAACTGCTTGAGCAAATGAATGAAGCTACGGCACCATCAGAGCACCCGGCACTGGAACATTCCTAAAAAGTAAGTAGAAAGAACGCCTCATGAAAAAGCTCAATCCTGTGTTGGCAGGACCAATATTACGTCGCACTAACCCTCAGCATATCACCCTATGGTTGGCGACCTCATTGTGTCCTTCAAACCTTCAACTTGCGATCAATAACGATGATGTGATTTCCTACAATGATTTTGATACTGAGCAGGTCTACAAAATAAGCAACAAACTATGGATCATTCAGTTTCACACTAATCTTTTAACGTCTCAGACTGGCCACCTAGGTTATAACGTGGTTTGGCGAGAATCCAAGAGCAGCGTTCTTAATGACAACATGTTCTATTCATCGTCATCTTGGATAGACATCATATTGTCAGATAAGTCTGATCATATTCTTCACGGTTCATGTAGAAACCCACATCATCATAGTGAAGACAGCCTGCTTCAAGTTGATTCATTGCTCGATCAGTTAGCGACTTCTACAAAAGACGATGATCGACCAGACCTTTTGTTACTTACTGGCGACCAAATCTACGCTGATCATGTTGCCGGTCCCATGTTGGTGGCTATCCATAAAGTTATCAAATTACTTGAGTTACCTAATGAGTCATTTATTGGTGCGCCTGTCGAAAATGCAGATGAACTCTACCATTGTACCAACGCTCTCTACTCTAGAGACCAAATACTCCCCCATTACCAAGATGAGACTCATCGTCTAAAGGGTCTGATTAACAAAAATGACACGCCTATTTTCAGCTCTAGAGAATGCGAAAATCATCTGATTAGCTTCTCAGAATTTTTGGCAATGTACTTGCTTAATTGGTCTCCTGTACTCTGGGATGCTATTCAGTTTAACCAACTGCGTCCCAATGATGGTTCTGAAAACCAACCTTTGTTAGAGAAAGACCAACCTCTTTGGAACTGGGAAAAAGCAGAGCTCGATAAATTTGTCGCTGGCTTACCGAAGGTCAGGCGAGTTATGGCGCATGTCCCAAGTTATATGATTTTTGATGATCACGACGTAACCGACGATTGGAACCTAACTGTTGGCTGGGAAAAAGCAGCTTACGAGAACGCGTTTTCTAAGCGAATAATAGGTAACGCTCTATTGTCCTATCTACTGTGCCAAGCTTGGGGTAATACGCCAGTTCAGATGAAGAGTGACTGGCGAAACAGTTTGGTTGAGCTGTTCTCTTATGCCAGCGCAAACAAAATCATCGCGCAAGACCAACACGATGACTTAATTACGCAATTGCTGCGATACGAGAAGTGGCATTTTAGTCTTGATTCATCACCTAAAGTAGTGGTTCTTGATACTCGCACACGACGCTGGCGTTCCGAGTCCAATCTAAATAAACCATCTGGTCTAATGGACTGGGAAGCGATGGTCGAATTTCAACAAGAGCTCATCGGTCTAGACTCTGTTGTTGTCGTATCTCCCGCACCTATGTTTGGTGTGAAATTTATAGAAACACTACAAAGTATGGCGACAAAAATGGGTAATCCACTAATTATTGATGCTGAAAACTGGATGGCTCATCCTGGAAGCGCCAATACTCTACTGTCTATTTTTACCCATACTAAGACACCTAAGAACTTTGTCATTTTGTCGGGTGACGTACACTACTCCTTCGTCTACGACGTCAAACTTCGTTATAAGCAGACGGACTCGCACATTTACCAAATAACCTGTAGTGGAATAAAGAATGAGTTTCCGGAACCACTACTGACGATTTGTGACACACTCGATAAATGGCTTTATTCACCGCGTTCACCGCTCAACTTGTTTACTAAGCGTAAGCGTTTAAAGATCTTCAAACGTAAGCCAGAACCAAGTCACCATAATCGACTGGTCAATAAAAGTGGTATCGGAAAGGTACGATTGGATGATGAAGGCAAACCTATCGAGATATCGGTCCTTCATGGAGATGGTACAAAAACCACATTCCCTGAAACTAATTCCGAAAGCTAAACTCTAAATACTTGTGATCTGGCTCAACAATCACTATGTATTATAAATAAGCAATAAAATCAGGTAACGCCATGTTTAATTCCATTACTTCAATGTTTAAACAACTTATTGAAGGCGATGACTTATCTAACAACAAGTCAATTAGCCCTAACCTTGCTATCGCTGCACTGCTTTGCGAAGTGTCTAATGCCGATTATCAAGTGGAAGAGGAAGAAGAAAAAGCCAAGCTATCTTTAATTGAACGACTGTTAGGACTTGATGAAACAGAGTCGAAAACTCTGTTGGTTCAAGCGCAAGAACAAACCAAGAACTCAGCGTCTTTGTACGACTTTACCTCAAGCTTGAGAGAATTGAGTCAGGAGAAGCGCTTTGACTTAATCAAAGCCATGTGGGAAGTTGCCAACGCAGACGGAGTTATTGACCCGCTGGAAGATGCAGTGATTCGTAAAGTAGCAGAGCTCCTCTATGTTGATCACAGCGAGTTTATCCGAGCTAAGATTCAAGTCACTGACAAGTAGCGCCACACGTTATAAGCACAAAAAAGCCGAGCAGAGAGTATTTCTGATCGGCTTTTGTCATTCTTGGTCAGCGAGTTACAGCATGGTCAATGCCAATTTAGCAAGGTTATACGCATCAACATAGCCCGAGTGTTGTCTACCTTCCCACTCTATTCCTTGGCTTTCTTGTGCCGCTTTGTGACCAATACGCTTGTCTTTAAGTCGATTTTGTATGCGATATAAGGTCGCTAGATTAACAAACTCTTTGAATGGCATTTCGATGCCTTTCGATTGACATTCTTCGAGTAAGATAATGTCGTCTCGGCCCCATGAGGCATAAATTTTGTTAGGCCCACCAAAATTTTTAACCATCGACTGAATCACAGACGCTAGTGGACGCCCCTGCTTTTCTACTTTACGTGGTGTTATACCGGTAAGCTCTGTACAAAATAACGACACCTTATCAGTTTCAGGCTTAACGTAATATTGTGCTCGCTTCACTACTTCTTGTTTAACTAAATCTATTTCTGCTAGCCCTACTTCAATTATCTCGCCAGTCGTGCCAACACCGTCGACATTCCAACAACACATTTCAAGATCAAAACAAACGACACGATTATAATTCATAGGGATTTTAAGATTAGTTAAACGAACCGTCGGATTGTAACGTATCAAACGTCAAACCTCGACAGTTCTCCATTCAATCGCTAAAAAATCAAGCAACCATTGCTCTGTTCCTGCCTTTATCTTTGCTTCTATATAATAAATCATCGGCACGGTTCATGAGTTTCTCCAAGGACTCTCCTCTAAATACGGACGCACCTATACTCAGTGTACAAACAAAGTTTGGATCGATGGTGTCCCATTTCATAAAGGAAATATCTTCACACACTTCGTTTAGATAAATGTTGAGTAACTCTTCGTCAACACAACGACTTATCACAGCAAACTCATCGCCGCCGAGTCTGAACAGCATATCATCGGGATACAGTTGCGCTTTTATATACGCAGCAACTTGCATCAAGATTTCATCACCAGAAACGTGACCATATTTATCGTTAATTTGCTTAAACTTATCAATATCAATAATGACTAAAGAAAATGGCTTATTGCATGAAATATGGTAATCCGCTAACCGATTGAATGCGCGTCGATTGTACACTTCCGTTAAAGGGTCTCGCTCTACTAAGTATTGCAAGTCACGCGTTCTGCGACTGACCAACTTGGTCAATCTTCGTTGTTCACGCAGCATTAACTGAACCACGTAAGCCAATAGAATCGAAATGATAAAACCGCCTGAAGCAACACATAGGAGAATAAAACTGTCATTCTGTGAAATTTCTGAATCGTGTTTAAACTGAATGTTCCACTGTCGGTCATAAAGATCCACAATGATGCTCTTTATATCCCCAGACAACGTTTGCCACGCTGGATTCTCATACATAATGGGGTCATCTTCGGCATCAAACCCTAAATCCACAACTTGAATACCCACTTCTCTACCGATGGAGGTTCGAGAAACAATCTGCTCGAAATATGCGGTTGTCCGAACAACTCCAATAACCACTCCACGTAATGAGTTATCACCGACCTCGAATACTGGGTGGTAAACTAGCATTCCTTGTTTCGGTAACGAACGATCAAACCCGTCCTGTAATAGGCGAATCTTATCTGACAAACTCGGCTCTCCGGTTTCCAGTGTGCTGCGAATCACTCGTCTAACACGCTCTCGGGAAGAGTAGTACCCCAATGCACGTAAGTTGGCTTCATTAACAGGATAGACATCACTTGCCACATAAATAGGCTCATCATTTTCAAGGATATAACCATCTTGGCGAGGTTCGTCTTTAGGTACCGTATATATTTGATAACTTGGAAAGTGTTGCTTGACTCGCTCTACGTGCGACTCAATCTGCTCAGGATACACCTTCTTCATCCATTGCATAGCTATCAAACTTTTTGAATCTGCTAGCAATGGAGCGACAAAAGTGGAGAAATTATCCCACGTTGGTGGTTGAGTTGCGTGATAGAAACTAGCTCCTGCGCCAATAAAAGCAACGTCCAACATGACAAGTTCTTTTATATTCTCTGCTTGGTTTTGAGCTAAGAACTCAAAATTAGAATCGGAAAGTTGTTTTTGTCCTTTATATACAAGATGTGTAATGAAAATCGTTAATACCAATCCGAGAATTAGTACTAACACGGAGTACCGCTTGACACCACGGTCCTCTTTGCTTAAGCCTGTAACCATATATATTGTCCTAACTGGTTATAGTTTTATTAGTGTTACCAGTTTTTATATTTGTATTAAATATTATTAGCCATGTGATATAAGTATCGAAAATACAATACCTTACCTTTTACTGTTAAATCTTACACAGCTCTGACATGGACAAAAGTTACAGTGTTAAAAAAAACAGCGAAGATCACCTAAATTTGTAAAATCATCATTATCTGCTGAATTCTTCGCCAAAAAACTCACTTTGTAATGACATTATTGCGAAACCATCGCGCTATGAGCCTTGATTATGCTAGACTTCGCCCCAAAATTAACAACTAATGACTGACACATAGAGAAACTCCTATGAACATCGATCTAAATGTTATCCCAACTACTTTCGACATGTTGCACGCTGGCCTAGCGGCTTCTAGCGTTTTGTTGCTTGCCATCGCGGTATCACGCAAAAGCAAAGTCGTTGAAAAAGTGGTCGAAAAACCAGTAGAGAAGATCGTCGAGGTTGAAAAGCCAGTAGAAAAAATCGTTGAAGTTGAGAAAGTCGTTGAAGTCGAAAAAGTCGTGGAAAAAGTTGTAGAAGTAGAATCTAAACTTGCGACTGCTTCTACCGATTCTGCAATGCAACTTCTGTCTTTGATGCAGCAAGAAGCTCGCATGGTCGATTTCCTGCAAGAAGACCTAACTTCATTCTCCGATGAAGAAGTGGGTGCAGCAGCTCGTGTTGTCCATTCTGGCGGTAAAAAAGTGATCACCGAGTACTTTGCTTTGTCTCCAATTCGCAGTGAAGACGAAGAAACTCGCGTAACAATCGAAGAAGGCTTTGATTCGCAATCTGTTCGCCTAACTGGCAACGTAACAGGTAATGCACCATTCTCAGGCACACTAATTCATAAAGGTTGGAAAGCCGACAAAGTGACTCTGCCTAAGTTGTCTGAGAACTACAACGCATCTGTCATCGCACCAGCAGAGGTAGAGCTATAATGGATCTATCAACGCACGAACAGAATCAGCCATCTGCTCATTACAGTGTAGGTATCGACTTAGGTACTACACACTGTGTTATGTCGTTTCTTGATACGACAAACGAGTCCGCACAAGTGGAAGTAGTTTCTATTCCACAGCTTACAGCGCCAGGTACTGTAGAATCTTTCAAACAACTAGGTTCATTTCTATATCAACCTCATGAGCACGAGATGGGACAAGGCTCCCGCACTCTGCCATGGACAAGTGAGCCAAAGGCTCTGGTTGGTGCCGTTGCTCGAAACCTTGGTTCAAAAACACCTATTCGTCTCGTAGCGAGTGCTAAATCTTGGCTGTGTCACGGCGGTGTGAACCGACGTGAGAGCTTTCTTCCACAAGGCAGTCCAGAAGAAGTTACCAAAGTGTCTCCTCTTCGTGCGACTGAGCTGTATCTAGAGCACTTGAAGGATACATGGAATCACAAACACCCTGAGCATAAGCTCGAGGACCAAGACGTAACCATAACCGTCCCTGCTTCTTTTGATCCTGCAGCGCGCGATCTTACTGCAGAAGCAGCACGTAACGTTGGATTATCACACCTAACCCTTCTTGAAGAGCCTCAAGCAGCCTTATATAGCTGGATTGACAACAGCGAGGATAAATGGCGTGATGAAGTCAATGTTGGCGATGTAGTGTTAGTAGTCGATGTCGGTGGTGGTACCACAGACTTATCTTTAGTCGCAGTAACAGAACAAGATGGTAACCTGAATCTTGAACGTGTTGCTGTTGGTGAGCATATTCTGCTTGGTGGCGACAATATGGACCTTGCTTTAGCTTATCGCCTAAAGATGAAGCTAGCGCAAGATGGTAAAGAATTGCAACCGTGGCAAGTTCAAGCAATGACTCATGCTTGCCGCGACGCTAAAGAAGCCTTACTAAATGATTCTGAGCTTCAAGCAGTGCCGATTGTTGTCCCTAGTCGTGGCTCTAAGTTACTAGGCGCAACACTGAAAACGGAATTGACCCAACAGGAAGTTCAACAAACTCTTGTAGACGGTTTCTTCCCACAAGTGGGCATTCAAGATCATCCGGTTCAACGTGCTCGCGGTGCATTAACGCAAATGGGCCTTCCTTACGCACAAGATGCGGCGATTACTCGCCATATTGCTGCGTTCTTGAGCCGCCAAAGCAACGCAACAGATAACGCCTTTGCAGGTATTCCTGGCATGCAACCAGCACCTGAGTTCGTCAAGCCAACAGCCTTGCTCTTTAACGGCGGTGTCCTTAAATCGAAACTACTCTCTGATCGTTTGTTCTACACCATTAACGCGTGGCTTGAAACTGCGGGCTCAGACAAGGCAAAAATGCTTTCTGGCCTAAACTTAGATCTTGCCGTTGCAAGTGGTGCAGCTTATTACGGTAGCGTTCGACGTGGTCAAGGTGTTCGAATTCGCGGCGGTATTGCCTCGAGTTACTACATCGGCATTGAAAGCGCGATGCCTGCGATTCCGGGAATGGCTCCTCCAATGGAAGCCCTTTGTGTTGCACCGTTCGGTATGGAAGAAGGCAGTAGTGTTCAAGTCCCTAGTCAAGAATTTGGACTTGTCATTGGTCAACCGGTTCATTTCCAATTCTTCGGTTCAACTACCCGCCGTGATGATGAGGCAGGAGTTCATCTTGACTTTTGGCAACCAGAAGAGCTTGAAGAACTTCCAGAAATTCAAGTTACCTTGCCAGTATCAGAAGGCCGCAGCGTTGGCGAAGTGGTTCCTGTGACACTATCATCGCGCGTTACTGAACTTGGCACTCTATATCTGGAAGCCATCGCTTCGGATAATGGCCAAAAATGGCACGTTGAATTTGACGTCCGCGAAGACGCATAACAATAATTAAATGACAAAACGGCACATAATGTGCCGTTTTTTATCGCTAATCCCAGTCTTTATTAAGACCTAACTGGAGCATGTCATGGCATCCTCACAATATCTGGTCGGTATCGATTTAGGTACAACCAATACGGTTGTCGCATTCTGTGAAATTCAAGACGACCTCTCTAACTCTCCGGTCGAATTGTTTGAAATCGACCAACTCGTTGGCCCGGGCGAAGTAGTGCGTAAACCACTACTACCCTCTTTCCGTTATCATCCAGCAGCTCAGCAAGTGTCCGAAGCGGACCTCACTCTCCCATGGGAAAATCAATCGGTCGATGGTGATCTGAAAAATATCATCATTGGTGAATGGGCGAGAGAGTTGGGTGCAAAAGTTGAAGGCCGACAGGTCTCAAGTGCTAAGAGTTGGCTATCGCACACTGCAGTTGATCGTGAAGACGACATTCTACCGTGGGCCGGCGCGCAAGATGTCGAAAAAGTGTCGCCAGTCATCGCCAGCGCAAGCTATCTCAACCATATTCGTCAGGCATGGAACCACCGCCATCACTACAACAAACTTGAAGATCAAGATGTAGTCATTACGGTTCCAGCTTCCTTTGATGAAACCGCAAGGAAGCTCACTCTACAAGCCGCAAAATTGGCAGGACTACCAAAAGTCCACCTGTTAGAAGAGCCACAAGCCGTTTGTTATGACTGGTATGCGAGACACAAAGATACCGCAGCACAAGAGTTGGCCCAAGTACCGCTTATTCTGGTATGTGATGTTGGCGGTGGTACTACTGACTTAAGTTTGATTGAAGCTAAACACGACAATGACGAACTAACACTGAATCGAATCGGTGTCGGCGAACACCTTATGTTAGGTGGTGATAATCTTGATCTGGCACTTGCACATATGGCTGAGCAGCGCTTTAACGAGGCTAAAAAGCTTAACGCGGCTAGTCTTACCAAGCTGATTCAGCAAACTCGCAAGGCAAAAGAGGCGTTGCTGTCTGAAAATGCTCCAAATGACAAGAAAATCACTATGTTGGGTAGTGGTTCTCGTTTAATCGGTGGCACGAAAAGCATCGCTCTTACCAAACAAGAAGTGCATCAAATAGCTTTAGAAGGCTTCTTTCCGACCACGAAGTTTGGTGAGCTACCTGACAAGAAACGAAGCGCTGTCGTTGAATTTGGACTGCCTTACGTTTCCGACCCTGCGGTAAGTAAGCATGTCTCCGAGTTCTTGCATTTGCACCAAGAGGTTGCGAAAGACGCCTTAGGCGATCAAAGTGACCCAGCGATTCCTGTTGGCCTGCTACTCAATGGTGGTGTTTTCAACAGCGACTTGGTCACACGTCGCGTGGTCGATATCGTTGAAAACTGGAAAGGTTCTGCTGTTTCTTTACTCTCTAACCCACATCCAGATTGGTCTGTTGCGCTTGGTGCTGTCGCTTTTGCAAAAGCACGTCGTGGTGCACAGCTTAAAATTGGTGGTGGTAGTGCCCGTTCCTACTTCCTACACCTACAAGAAAAGAACAAACTTGGCCAAGCTTTATGTTTATTGTCCAAAGGTACAGATGAAGGGCAAGAAATTCGTCTGACTGGTCGTCGATTTGCGCTAACTCTGGGTGAACCTGTTCGATTTAACCTTCTTACTTCAACCCATGATTACTTTGGCGAGCATCAAAAAGTACAGAACGGGTTAATGGTTCAAATCGACCCCGATCAGTTCGCACCGTTGCCTCCATACATCAATACGTTACAGGGTAATGATTCTCAGCTTGCTGCCAATCAAAAAGAACGAGTTGAAGTTCAGCTCGCTTGCCAATTAACCGAGGTTGGTACGCTTAAGATTGAATGTGTAAGCACTGAGGATGATGCTCAGCGATGGGCGCTTGAATTTGAAGTTCGAAATCAGCAGGCACAAGAAGAAACGGTCACCGCTCATCCTGGGCTGGAGCCAAGCAAAGATTTGATTTCTCGTTTGTATAGTGGCAACAAAAACAGCGCTGACAGCAAAGAAATCAAGCTGCTCTCCAAAACACTTGAGAAAAACCTTGGTAAGAAAGATGACTGGGATTTCTATACCTTACGTTCTCTAGTTGACAGTTTTTCACTGGGTCGCAAACGTCGTCGTCGTTCTGAACAACACGAAAAGAATTGGCTTCGCTTAACAGGCTTTTGTATGCGCCCTGGTTTTGGTGATGCGACTGACTCATGGCGTATGGAACAAATCTGGGGGTTGTACCAACAAGGCATTCAGTTCCAGAATGCACAAGGTTGGAGTGATTGGTGGACTTTCTGGCGTCGTGTCTCAGGCGGTCTAAATGAAGAACAGCAGGAAGTAATATTAGGAGGGATCGCCAAATACTTACATCCTGGTGCGATGAAGAATGCCAAAACATTCCAAGGAGCCAAGGATAAAGGCTATGAGGCCATGGTTCGTTTATCGGCAAGCTTAGAGAACTTGTACGTTGATGACAAAGTTCTGTTAGCTACTTGGTATCTCAGTAAGGCCCTCAACCAGTCTCAGTTCGAACAAGCACACTGGTGGGCATTAGGCAGACTTGCCTCTCGTACACCACTCTACGGCAGCCAACATAACGTGATATCGCGGGAACAAATTGAACAATGGCTACCAAAACTTCTTGAGCAAGACTGGCTAAAAGAACCAATGATAGGCTTTGCCTGTGTCCTGATGTGCCGTAAAACCGGCGACCGCTCTCTAGATATTTCTGATGACTATCGAGCACAGGTTCTAGATAAGCTGAAAGCGTCGAAAGCATCTTCTAGTTGGCATGAATTGGTTTCCGAGGTCAAAACACTGTCGGAATCTGATTCTAAAAAGTTATTTGGTGATGCCCTACCAGTTGGTTTGCGACTTATCAATCAATAAAGCAGCGACACAGTTTGCTATGGTTTGGAACACTTTGGCACAAATAGGTAAGTAATATCGGCTATTCCAAGCTAATTTTCGTTAAGGCGTATACATTGCGCCTTAACGATGATTATCACTCCTCATAATAGCGGAAACCTAATAATGAAAAATCGAGTCATTGAGTATCAGCCATTAGGCATCGGTGCTTGGGTAAGAATTGAAGTCACAGTTGAAGTCGCCGATGTTCTTGCTAAAGAATATACAGGTTACGGATGGCCAGTCAGAGTGTATAGCTACATCTACGATGGAAATTAAAAAAAGAGCTCATATGAGCTCTTTTTTTAGATAGCGACTCGTAACCTTAGGCCGATAATCCAAGTACTATCTTTATCAGAAAACGCAGGGTTCTTTATATACTGTAAGTCTGGTGTGACTTGAATATAGTCATTCACAGCCCAGTTATAATATAGCTCTGAGGTAATTTGATTGTCTAAACCACTCCCAAACGCTTCATTGACTTCACTCCAGTTTACGGCGAAACCCAAATTACTCGTTGCATTACCCAAACCAAAGTAGCCGATACCTGCGCTGATAGAAGTATCATACAAGGCTACATCTCCGCTTGAGAACCCTCCCCGAATAAATGGCATCAACTGCGCTGTCGCAAAATAGCTCGCTGAAAAGTTGATACCACGGCCGTTTTGAACGCTATAGGTTGTACTACCATCTGGCAAGGTAATAGTAGACAAGTTATGTCTTGTACCACCATCAATATTCCATGCTGTGACATGTACGTTATCGGTATAAATTTGCTCTTGAGAAGCGGTCCAACCAAACTCTAACGTTGTAAAAAGTTTGCTGTCGTCAAAGAAAGAATTAAATGGGTCACTAGAGTCACCGTTAGCATCGGCTACCCCACCAATCAGATAAAAATTGTCAGTCAACATATGACCTACGGCTAATCCAAGTACACCATCATCAGGCAAGCCAATTGCGCCTCCTCCTGTGCTAAAGGCCAGGTTAGTAAATCCCGTCCAAGGGCTCGCAAGAGCATAAGTATCGACGTAATCGGTGGTATCAAGATACCCAAGCATGAGTGACGTTCTACCCTGGTTTAACTTTTGTTTCCAATACAAGTTAGTGAGACGACTGCCTTGGTCAGAATACGCAGGCCCTATCATACCGACATAGCCGACACCATCAGGTAGACTGGGAGTAACATTGCCGACAAACGAAAACTCTTTAGGTGAAAGGTCGGTGTACTTATGTCTGTGCTCTACTTTCCATACCAGTCCACCAACATTACCTGAATCTAGGCCAACTAAGTTCCAACTCCCGTAGAAACGAAACACACCAGCGGCGGCGTTATTTTCGCCTCCTGTCACGGTGTCCGAAGCACGAAGCCCCAATGATTGATAATCTAAGCCAAATGTAAGATTTTGATTTTGCTCTAACGATTCTCTCCAGTTCAATTTTGGGGTTGGCTTTGTCTTGAGAGTGTTATCGACTGAGTCCGGGCTCCCAAAATCGGCACCAATGGCTATTTTGGGGACGAGCGACGCAAAGATCGCAGCTAAAGCAACACTTGATAGAAGGGTTTTAGTCATCATGCGTCTCACTATAACGTTTCTGATTGGTAATAATCTTCAATGTTAGTGGCTTCCATACTGTAGCCCATTGTCACTGAGGTATTACCATCAACAAGAAAAACATCCTCTGTCTGTTTATCGCTGTTGAAAATACCCTCAACCCACACTGGATATTGAACATTTTTAATTTCAAATCCTTCTGGGTAGCGTATTCGCACTATTTGATTTGCTGGCGGCGGTGGCAAATGGATACATGCACCCGCAACTGGTACCAACAGAAAGTCAGTACTTTTCTCTCCCGTCATTTCTAGCGGCACGATAAAGCCAGCCATTCGAATATGTTGTTTATCAAAGCGATCCGTCGTGGTTTCCGAGCGAGCTTGCATCTGAGCCATATAAGTCGCTCTTTTCTCGAGTAAATCACGAGCATCGACACCTTCACTACCCAACTCAACAATGATTTGATTAGCAAGTTTTTGATTCGCTTTGTTGGGCACAGAGTCTAATAACAAAATCGTTTGTAAAGATTCTCTCTGAGCTTCGGTTATATCCGGTAAGACTACAATTTCTTCTTTCATTTGAGGTTTCAAATCCGTCCAATCTAAGACCGAGATTTGACTCGCAGACACGGAAAACGAAAATAGAACAACAATCAGGCTAGAACACCTATTCAACATGTACATTACTCTTGTTAAGAGGGCTCAGTTTCTGAGCCCCATTGAATGGCTATAGTGTGTTCTTGTAAACAACACCGTCTTTCATGATCACTTTAATTGTGTCTAAGTCTGCCTCTCGGGGCTCAGCATCAAACCATTTCTCGTTGGCACCGATTACTGATAAGTCCTCGAGTGGATTACCATCTACTAAGATAAGATCGGCGTATGCACCTTCTTCAACCACGCCTAACTTACCTTCAGGATAAGGGTCCATGACCCCAGATAGTTTGACAATTTCGCCATTCACTGACGTCAAGCCTTTGAGTGTGAAGAAGTTACCCAGCTCTTTACCAGCAAGGAATATGGTATGGTCGGTTTGCTTAATGCAAGCGGTTACATCACCAACACAGTCCGTGTGAAAACCCCATTTAGGTTGATACTTGTTGACATTTTCAATGTACTTGGAGAATGCCTTCGTCGCTGATTCTGCTTTTCGTTTCGAAGCCGGATTAGAGTTGATCGCTTCGATTTGAGTCAAATAGGGAGAAAAAGCCGTCATATTGGTTGTGATATACGCTCCCTTCTCTTTCATCTTTTTAGCAATATCACCGTCAAACATAAAACCGTGTTCAATGGTTTTTACGCCCGCATCAAGGTTGCGTAAAATTGCTTTTTTACTGTATGCGTGAGACATAACGTAAGAGCCATAAGCCTCGGCAATTTCTACCGCTGCCGAAATTTCTTCTGGCGACATCGCATTTAGCTGCCAAGGGTCAAAAGATGAAGCGACACCGCCGGAAGACATGATCTTAATTTGCGTGTTGCCTTGTTTGAAATTCTGACGTGCAGCGGCCTTTATGTCGGTAATACCATCGGCATTAAAGCTGACGCTGTTTCTCGCCATACTCGTCGTAGAACCGAAAAAATGTTGATTGGCTGTTGTGAGATTACTAAAGTCTGCGTGAGAACCTGTAGGACCAATGAAAGCGCCAGAGGTATAAAGTCTAGGTCCCTCCAGCATCCCTGAGTCTATCGTTTTTCGTAAGCCGGTATTCAATCCGCCAGCATCACGCCAAGTGGTGAAGCCTGAACGAAACGCTGCTCGAGCGTTAACCGTAGACCGCGCGGCTAATTCTTCTACCGTGCGATTATTCTCGTGGTCACTCAAGTTACCGCCGTTTAATAGCAGATGGCCATGCCCTTCAATCAGACCCGGCATTAATGTCATACCACTCCCATCAATGACTTGCGCATCGGAGACTTCAACTACATCTTTCGATACCGCTTTGATTAAGTTGTCTTCCACTAATACGTAGTGGTTTTCATACAGTTTGTTGTCTGTGCCATTAAAAACATTAACGTTCTTAAACAAAATTGTGTCTGCTTGCGCTGAGAGCGCACAGGCACAAGAAGCTGCGAGAAGAGACAGTTTGCCGCCGATCGATTTCATTATTTCACCTTTAGTCCGTGCCAAGTGGAATCCACTTCGCGTAACATTCCGAATCATTGATTTGAATTTGCTGCTACGAGGCTAATTGTTTTTATGTAACACGCTGAGTTCACAAACAATTAACATCTAAACCTTAGGTGATAATTTATACATTTGCGAACCTAACGTATTGCCATTTGGCGACAAAACTTAAAGGTTGCTTTTACGTAGGGAGATTTGACCTATATTGCGAAGGAGTGATACCAACGTATCGCTTAAATGCTCGCGTGAAATGCGCGGAATCAGAGTAACCAAATTGTTGAGCAACTGTCGCAATAGTAGATGAAGACATAAGTTCAGTTTTAATGAGTTCAAACAAGATCTGTTCACTAAATTCCTTGTAATTGGTTTCCTCCTCTTTAAGTCGGCGTTGAATCGTTCTTGAGTGGATATTAATAACCTCAGAAGCTACATCTAGAGGTAACTTTCCAGCGGTAAAGTAGGGTTTAAGCGCGAGTTTTAAACTCTGAGTAAACCGTCCCAACTTTGGTAACGGTTCGCTGGGTACAGATTTTTGAACGTTAAACTTGGTCATCTGCATCATTACGCTGTCAGGTATTTTAATTGCAGTCACAGGGCGTTCGTTATAGAGCACCACATTCTGAAGTTGCGGTAGCAATTTAAAAGCCTCAACGGAAGATGACTGAACACCAATTTCTTTCGGATGATACTGTCCTGCTGTTAACTGATGGACTAACTGTGTCATAAACGTCACAGAAAATATCTCTGCATATTGGAACCAAACTTCATCTGCACCCGTTTTCTCCCTTACAAACCACCACGCTCCACCAGCCCTTTTTATGTAGACTTTGGTATTGGACGATTCCATTTCTAGCAGTTGACCAAATCTGCTAAGCGCCTCATGAACCGTCGTATTAACGGGTAATTTACTCAGATAATACGGGACATATTCAAGTGAGACCATTTCCCATACCCTAATCCCAAATTGATCGCTAGATAATCGCTTTCCGAGATGACATAACAGGTTTTTCAACGTTGATTCTGGTAAATAAGAATAGTTAGGTCGTTGAACAATTGTATTGGGAATACGCGCTTCTCTTAATAAAGGAAGTAGATCAACATCCATCCCCTTGAAGAGGTCAATAAAAAACATGACGTGTTCTGTTCGAATTATGTGGACTTGCTCTTCTTTTCTAGGTCTGGCCATCATCTAGTACACAAGTAATTAGGTGGTATAGGACTAATATAGTCTATCCTAGATGTTAACCATCTGAATAAATTAGTATTTAAAGGAATAGATATGAAGTCGGTTAGTTTAGCTGCTTTAACTAGCATGACGGTGCTTTCCCCTTGCCTCGCTCAGTCAAGTCAGTCCGAGGAATGGGAATATTTGTTGGTGTTCCCAATGATATGGACACCAAGCATCACCGGTACCTCAGGAAATTCAGGTGGTATCGTGGATATTGACATTCCTTTTGATAATATTGTTAGTAACTTAAATTTCGGTCTCATGGGCGATTTCTATGCTCAGAAAGGTAAATGGCTATTGGGTGTTCGCGCTAACTATTTGCATATCAAAAGCTCCAATTCATCGACTTACAAACCGAAACTGCCGTTTCTTCCGGATATCACAACCACTATCGATCTAGATGCCACTATGTCTTTAAATGACCTCTTCGCTGGTTATGAAGTCACCCATGGCTTAGTGATGCTGACTGGGGTTAGACATACTTACAGTAAGTTCAATATTGACATAGGTGTTAACGAATACGACGCCCCATCGATCAATTCATCAGGGCACCAATTCGACTGGTTGGTGGGGTTAAAATATGCCCACTGGTTTAATCAGGACTGGGGATTGAGTCTTACTGTAGATACTAGTATTGCTGGCGACAATGATGTGAATAGAGGGCTCAATCTCGCTGGAATGTATCGATTAAGTAATCTAAACAACATTTGGTTCGGTTATCGCTACTTAAATATTCAAAATGACTCGGGCACTACACAGATAGATGTCACCCAGCAGGGCCCGATGATAGGTTGGGCGTTCAGTTTTTAGAATTGAGCATTCTACAACCTATTTAACATTCTTAACCTTGTTTGAAGATGAGCAGCCAAGTCGATATGCAACCACAACTCTTCAATATCTTGAACTCTAAAATGTACGATCATTAACGACTCCTATAGTTTGATTGACAATCAAACATACCGCACGAAAATGATCGACATTTGCCAGATTACGCCATCAATAGCGAATAACTCCCTGCCTAGAATTGATACTTGAGCCCCGTAGATTCGAGAATGCTATATATTTCTCGCTGGCTTTCAGATGTTTTGCCTTTCATACCCCCAACCGCCCTAAGCTGCTTCCGCATCTCTAACCACTCCTCACTACCCCAAAGCAATGAGTCTTGCTTAAGTAGTTCAAATTGTTGGTTGAGATCGCTGATTATTTGCTCTCCCGATAAGAAAAACCCCACTTCATTGTTGTAAAGCAACGAACGAAAATCGAGATTGGTCGTGCCTACAAACGCTGTTTCATCAATAATCAGAAATTTCGCATGAAGTTTGCCATAGTATTGTGTTCCACCGAGTAATACCGAGTCGGGTTTACCTAATTGGTAGAACTTGATTCTTGGATGGTTAACCGCCTTCTTCCAAGCTGATGATTGAAGGAACTTTTCGTTGAGCTCGTTATTATCAAGGTCATCGTCTAACCAAGTTTGCTTGAGGGTTTCATCTTGCATAATGAGTGAAGGTACCGTGTGCATGTCGATCACGGCTTGAGTGAAGAAGTTATCACTAGTAAGTACTGAGTTAGTGATAACCTCAATACTTCGCTCTGGATCTTGTTCCAACCAACTCAACGCGATGTTTAGCTCTCTATCGATTACGCCTTCATCTTTTAGTAAATCCGACTGAAGAAACAGGTATGGCGACACCACTCTTATTTTTTTAAGCTCAGTATTGGTATAGGCGGTTTTCGCCAAAATGCCGCTGATTGAATTGGCATTAGCACTTTTGTTATGGCTATAACGCGTCACAACATCGTCCGCATTTAGATTGTCCAATTCGTGCGCAAATTTGGTATCTGCAGTACGATAATCTATATCTAGATACTGAGCTATACCAATGTATGCTTGATTAAACTCTGGGTTTGCTTTCAACTTCTGATAAGACGTTAACAATAAAGACTTGTCTCGATTGTAACTTGACCATGTATCAAGCTTTTTGTTGCCAGGTTTAGTAAACAGGACCGTAAAATAATACTCACTTAGTCGAGATGGCGACTGCTCAGGTTTCGATTCAAGTAAAGGACGGATTATGACTTCAATATCACGAAACGCTGAGTAGTCCTTACTTCCATTACTATCGATCCCGTAATAATGAAGCGACATATTCCGCCCACCCGTAATCACATAAGCATTTTGATTATAGAAACCGTCCACAATAAATAGCTTGTCGTGAGAGCGATGGTTCCATCTGGAATCACCATCTGTTAGTGCATTGAAGACAACCGCCTGTACACGTGCTTTCTGAGTTGTAATCTGTCCTTCTCTATCACGAATATAGCCCGCGTTTTTTTCACACTGCATAAGGCCTTTTAAGTTCCCATTGTTAAGACTGTACGAACCCAAGCTATCTACCATAATGCGGATATCAACACCGCGTTGCACGGCCTCACACAAAGCTCCTAATGTGGCTTTACCTGCTAAATCGTCAGAGAAAATATAGTACGTGAGATCAATGGTGTGTTTTGCGTTTTCAATCAAGTAGATCTTCGCGGCGAGACTCTTTATCGCGTCCGCCTGCTGTGAGCCAATCACTTTAACAAGAGCTGGTTGAACTGGTAGTCGATTCTCAGACGAGAGTTTAAGATAATCTTTCTCTAAATCTTCAGCGTCGCGCCAACGACGCTGCTCCATTAGCTGTGATGTCCACTCATCGTCAGAAGAACTCGGAGAGTGAGCATTAGAAGCACACCCGCCCAAAACTAACAATAAAACGAAGATAGAAATCCCTTTCCACATTGAGCCAATTCTCCTTGTATTAATCTTTGGCTTTTTCTGGCTCTTCTAGCCAAGATACGAACAGTTGATAACTCAAACTTAATACAACGGCACCAACAAACAGGCCGACTATTCCTGACATAGCCATTCCACCTAACGCACCCAATAGTAAAACCAACATGGGAATATCTGATCCTCGACTTAGTAACATAGGCTTAAGAACCGCGTCGCTACCGCTGACGATGACACACCATACTAAAAACAGTACTGCTGCTGTGGTCGACTGGGTACCGAACACATAAGCAATCACCGGAATAAGCGCCAGTATTGGCGGTAACTGGATAATAGCCATTAACAAGACCGCTAGTGCCCAAAGCCCTATCGCAGGCACATCAACGAACGCCATACCGACTGCGGCCATGATCGATTGAATAACCGCAACACCCAACACGCCTTGTACGACGCTACGAACTGTTGATTTGGATAGGTTGACTAGCTCCGCACCTTTGCCGTTAGTGAGTCGATTAGCCACTTTGTTGAACGCTTTTTGGCAGTTCTCAGCATTCGCCATAAACACGCCAGCAATGATGGTCGAAACGATAAATTGTAGTAGCCCACCCGCAAAGGACCCCACAGCGCCAGCTAATGTTGTTGCTAGCGATTTTATCTGCTCACTATATTTAGCCATCGCTCCTTCTAAGTTAGTCGAAGCATGATACATAGCGGCATATATCTTTTCACCAACTACAGGCAATTCTTTGACGGCTTGAGTCGGCCTTGGTACTTGAAGTGTTCCGTCCTGTAGCTGCGAATACACTTCTGTGCCTCCCGTATATAAACCACTAGATAACCAAACGAGTGGAATAAGTAGTAGCAGAACGCCAATCAACGAAAGCAACCCACTTGCTTTACCTTTGGAAATACGGCATTTAGCGTGTAACCATAACGCCACTGGATAGAGTGCGACGGCGATAATACCGCCCCAAACGACGAGCATCATGAAAGGTCTAAGAATGGAAAAACACCAATAGACCAAAATGGAAATGGTCGCGATTTTGATAAAAGTATCGATCGCATTTTTATTGAAGGAACTGTCAAAATTCATAACGTTTACCTAAATAGATTTCATCATCTGTCCATTGAACTGCAGGACCTTCCATTGCCTCGTTTCAATAAAGAAAGCAGCAATCATCATATATAAAGCGACCAAACCAAGAAGTCCGAGCCTTATCCACATTTTTTCGTCAATCACACCAGAGCTCATTAACGTCGTGCCTATCAACACCAAAGCGGTATTGAATGCCGTCGCGTACACTGGTGCCTTTGTAGGCTCTGAGTACATTTTGCTACCGATAACAATTGCTAGAAGACTGATAAAGACAGTGTAAAAAACAATATTAGGGACTAGAGCTAATACACCAAACACTAGAATGGCAATCACACCACCAATACCATTGCTAATTAGCAAAAACAGACTTAACTTGATGGACTTTTCGCCTGTTATCATTAACGATAACAAAGCAATAAATATCATCGAAAGTAGCGCTTCAGAGATCTGGAAAATGAAGAAGAAACAGACAACAGGGAAAGCGACAATCATCGCTTTCAACGCGGAATGCCAGCGGAATTCCGAAGTAAATGGAACCGTTTGATAGCCCTGATGCGTTTCTTCTCTCTCCGGCATATAGATGTGCATTATTGCGAATATTGCGACTGCAATAGCACCAGATAAACTTAAACCCAACGCCAAAAATATAGCAATTGGTGGACTATCAATTGCCATAAAAGGCAACATCAATGTCGACATTAACAATATGGTTGCGAACAAATTCCATTTCGGGTCGAGAAACAGGTAATACCCCAACATCATCAACATTCCTACCCCTATTAATAGAGGAACCGGATATTGAGCAAGACCTAAGCTTAAGCTAACACCAATTACAACGGTTACGATCATCGCAAGAAGAAGTTCATAGACGATGTCTTTGTGTAATACCTTCTTTTCAAACAGAAACTTAGCGGTGAAAATCGGTGTTACAAACGCCAATGGCCAATCTATCCAAGCAGCAAGAAACGTAGCAATACCGACACCAAGCGTAAATCTGAGTACGCGATTTTGTGTGTTATCGGACATAAGACATCCAGCTAACGATTCGAATCCAAGCCTTGCCTAACATGTTGAAGATGGTGTTGTTATCGGTGTATACCACGACATCCGCTTGACCACCTATTCGCAGCAACCCTGTCGTATCAGCCGTATCGAATTCAATCGTAACCGGAAGCATTTGAGTTTGTCTTAACCAGCCAGTTTGATTATTGGCTTGAGCCAGTTTGCCAGCTTGGTTGGACTGCCCCCAATCCACGCCCCAATCAACACTTGATATTTTGCCTGTGATGACCTTTCCTGGAGCAAAGTCGAGTGCTATTTCAACCTCATTACCTGGTTGAATATTACCTAAACTGTTCTCTCTAAAGTAAGCCTCAATCCAAATGCTATCTGTTGACACAAACGTCATTATGGGTTGGCCAGCGCTCGCATAAAATCCTTCGGACAAACTGAAGTTTGAGACGCCACCGTTGGTTGGAGCTCTAACTACGGTACGTTCTAAGTCCAGTTGAGCCTTCTCTAATGCAAGTAAAGCTGCTTTAATCTGGCTATTTTCTTCACCTTCTGCGCCAAGCTGTTTATTGGCTTTGTCCAAATCTGCCTGTGCATTTTGAACATTGGCGCGTGCCCTCGCCAAATTCGCTCTTGCTTTATCAGCCTCAGAAGCGGAAATCACCCCTTTTTCTGCCATAGTAAGTACACGACGAGTTTGCAGTTCAACGTTATCTCGTTCGACAATACTGCTGGTCAAACGAGCCTGTGCAGAGGCGATCGTCGCCGTTTGAGCTCCAACATTTTGTCCAGCAATTTCCAAATCCTGTTCCGCTTTTTGAACAGCTATCTCATAGTCCACCGGATTAAGAGCAATCAATGTATCGCCCTCTGACACTAACTGATTAGGCTTTACCTGAATATCGATCACTTGCCCAGAAACCTGAGGTTTGATCGGCACGACATAGCCTTTGACGCGCGCATTGTCTGTAGAGGGAATGATTCGATCTGAAATAATACTGATAGCGAGACTAGCTACAATAAAGACAACAAGAGCATTGGTAACTTTTTTCACTTTGTTCTGTTTCGCTTGCTCTGCGTTTTGTTCAGCTTGTTCAATCTGAGAATCTTTGTTCTGTTTCTCTACTGGCTGACTTTTTGATTCTGGTTTATCGCTCATTACTCATCCCTTGTTAACAACTTAATAACCAATCCTATCTAGGTATAGACTATTACCGGAACAAATTAAATTTAATTACTTTAAAAATTAGTATATTAGAGAACCAACACGTGTTTACTTTGCTGATTATCACTGAGCGAAAATTGTAGTTGATGTGTTCTTTCAGATTTGCCATTTTGCGCCAAAGGTCTAACCTAAACATTATCAATACCTCAAAAATACCGTCTTAACGCCTATGACCACTAGCAAGGACCCAATTACGCCACTGATCAAATCTGGTTATGCCCGCGTATTGGTAGAACTCTTTCGCGAATACAACCACGACCCTCACCAAGCGATAAAAGAATCTGGATTACCACCAGACTTGTTCGATTTGGATCAAGAATTCTTACCCCAAGAGCCAGTGAAAAAATTAATCTATTTATTGGGAAATCAATTAGGAATTACTCAATTCGGCGATCTATTACGAACGGCGATTAGGCAAAAAGTTATACCACGCCTACTAGGTGAGTTATCTGAATGCAATACGGTAGAGGAAGCTTTAGTCCATACAAAACAAGTGTTTCAGTACGATGCCGTTGGCGTCAATGTTGGACTAGAACAGAGTCATGGAAGGACTTGGTATTGGTGCAAACGCCAATTTGATGACAGCCCGTTATTCCTTTGGTCAGAGATTTGGGCAGTGCTTTACGCTATTGAATTGGTCCGAGCCATGACTAAGTCCACATGGACTCCTAAACAAATTAAAATCCAATCGAAGGAAGTTGATGTATTTAAAGCTATCATAGGGACGTCACCACAATATTTCGTTGAAAATGAACGTATAGAATGGTTAATCGATAAGGAGATTTTGCAGCACGCTCCAAATATCACCAGTAAAGATTGTGCACCACAAGAACCATTAGTGACTTGGCACGCTAACTTTACCGACCGCGTGTTTACGGCATTATTACCCTATGTTCGGGAACACAACCTTACCCTAGAGCAAGCAGCCAAACTGTTAAAGCTGACACCACGTACGCTGCAGCGAAGGCTCAATGAAGAGCGAACAAGTTTCCGCCATATCAAAGATAATCTAGTATTTACTGTCGCAGTAGAACTAATGGGCGAAGAACGATCACTGACTCACATTGCTAGTCAACTTGGCTTTTCCGATATTTCTCACTTTTCGCGTTCGTTTAAGCGCATCAGCGGCCTAACACCTAAAATGTATCAAAGAACGATATTAAGTTTGAACGAAACACAGCGCAGTCCATAACCAAACAACACGGTTCATTCTTACAACAAGATACCAAAAAGAACTGGTTAAGGATGTACACATGGCAAGGTTACTGATAGGTTCTGTCGGTTAATGGTCAATTATCGGTATTTAAAGCATGCGTTCGTTAGTTATTTTATTCAGTCTTTCTTTGCTATTTATAGTGAAAGCACATGCAAATGACTGGCAGTGGCAAGATCTCTCGCCGACCATTGACACGCCAACTTACCAAAACAAATTCGTGAATTTTACACCCACACAGCGCTATGATTTGATGACGATCGTAGACTATCAAAATAAACACAAACCTGAACGTGCTGCACTAGAGACAAATTATCGTGAAGCATTGATACGCTTTGCAAAGAATGGCATCAATATCCTTGATTTAATTGAAGAACAAAAGCAAATAGAGGCCAATCATTCAGATTGGAATATGAATATCAATCCCACGCTCATTGGCAAGAAGGGGCGACTTCCAGGGTTCATTGTACCTCTTGAATTTGATGAGTTGATTGTTACTGAGTTTATACTTGTTCCTACTGCCGGCGCCTGTATTCACACACCACCACCGCCAGGAAATCAAATGGTCGTAGTGAGTTACCCTAAAGGAATTGAGTTTCGAGGTTTATACTCACCGGTGTGGGTCGAAGGAACTTTGTTGGAGCAATCTACCGCTTCCAATATTGAGCTCTCCGACGGCAATACTGAAGTAATGAGCGCATACACAATGACCGCGGATAATGTCACAATGTACGAGCAGTAGTATCTATTGTTGCTTTACAGGTTTTGATATTCAGAAACTTAAGATTCTGTATGCTAGCTCCGACCAAGACGATAAACCCTTTTTGCACGAGTTCCAAAGAACCAAACATCTGTTGTTAAAGTAGCAAAGGCCACCGTTTTACGCGTCCCTTCTCAGAAGTACTCAATAAATCGAGTGTATGGATTATTAAAAGTAGTCCAAAGCCAATCGTAGGTTCATCATTTAATTTTCTTCTTCGATACATCGATACAAAAACAATCTCAAAGTTAGAGCAGTAATTACGCAACCTTCCTTCGATGGTTAGCGTTTCAACGCCAAAACAAAGTTGTTTCACTTTTCTAACCTGCTGGCGCGAAATGGTAATCGTATTACGCGCAACTGCATTACTATCCCCTTCTTTGTTAGCTCTAGAGGTGATGTATGCGACTACTTAAATACTTTGTCTGCTTAACTGCGTTGGCTGCATCATTCACAGCCAGTGCCAATGTTCATAAGTGGAAAAACACTCAATTCGAAACCTATTCAGATAAAACGCAAGTGCAATTTACCCTGGTGAATCGTTCCAATGTCTCTGCAAATTACTATCTGAGGATCAACGAGAAGGTGTTTAACAATAAAATTGAGCTAGCGGCCAATCAGGAAATTGACTTAGACATTAGTGTTAAAACCCCTCCTAGTAAAACATCCGAAAAATTAGTGTGTACTAAGATGGTTACAGACTCCCCGAACACCTATGAAGTATGCACAAAGCTCACATTTAAGAGATTTTAATCATGAGTTTTAGAATCACTTTGGGGTCGGCAGCTATGATGATTTCGATGAATGTACTGGCAAACCCTATCCCCTCAGTATCAAACCCATCAGGTACTGATAGAATTCGGACATCTAATGGGTCTACCTGTGAACAAGCAGTATCAACGGGTAAAACTGTTCAATTTGGAACTTATGGTTCCCAAGGCGCAGATGATACATACAGCAACCAGTACGACCCTTATCACAATTATTACAACGAAGATGACCGCGGTATCTATGCTGCAGTCACAATTCAGTTTGGCGGTGAAGACCGTGTTGATTGCACAAAACTGTACGCGTTCGAAATGCGTCAGCGTAAACGAGAAGAAGAACTTGCTCAAGCTGAACACGAACTTAAGCTTCTGCAAATCGAAACAGAGAAGCAGCGTCTAATTAAAATGAAACAAACTAATACAACATTCGCGGAGTAATTATGCGCACATCTACCGCTCTACTAGTCGCTGGTATGCTTGTTATCACTAATCATGCAGTGTATGCAAATAACAACTTTTCGCTAATGGATAACGATGCAGAAATAGAGTTTAAAGCATCCATTGAAGCACAGTGTGGTTTGGAAGTGCTCAAAGATAAAGGTGATTTGGCATTTGGAGATAGTTATCTAGCGGACGCAGCTCAAATTCAGATTATCGATAACCGTCAAAATGGCCGAGTGTTACTCAGACTAGACGACTTAGAGTATGACCAAGACGATTATCTAAGGAATCTAGAGTACAGCTTTTTCCATTTTAAAGTAACAGGTAGCGGTGAAAAGGAAGGCAGTGCTCTTGCTTGGATGGTAGGTAAAACCTTTACACGTCATGAACTTGGTAATGAGCGTAAGCTAGAAATCCGAGCCAGAGTTTCTCTTTCTGAGGAAGATACAGTTGCCAAAGATGACCTGACAATAAAAACCGAATGGGTCACGATTTGCGCTTAATGAGTCGGCTTAGCAAGCATCTATTGGAATTTATTTATGTTCAGATTGGTCACTAATTGTTGGGTTCTAGCTCTGTTACTACTATCAACGACATGTTTGGCAGAAAACAACGATGCTCAATTAAGATTCCGTGCAGACATCCCAGCACGCTGTGGAATTGAAGTCATTGATGCAGAGGGAGAACTGTCATTTGGCGAAGATTACGATTTACGTGAGATTCGACTGCGTTTGGTTCATAACATCCCTCACGGTAGTGTAATTCTGCGTTTAAAAAATGCTGACTTTGGAGGTTTAGAATCGAGCCTACCATCTGAGAAGTTTCGATTTCAAATTGATGTTCCTCAGCGTTATGAGGGCGATATCAACTATTGGCGTAATGGTATTCAAATCGAAAAGGATCAGTTAAACCCAGATCAAATCATCGAAATAAGAGCAAGAGTGGATATCGACGAGTCGATGGCACCAGCGGGTGAGCATATGATGAGGCTCGATTGGGAGAGCTTATGCGTAAGATAAACGCTCCCAAAACTATTGTTAAATGAGTTTAACGAAGCAGATTACTCTTTTGCACGTCCAAGGCGGTATATCTTTTCAGCACGAGTCCCAAAGAACCAAAAGCTTGTTGCCAAAATAGCAAAAAATACCGCTTTATGTGTACCTTCCCAGAAGTACTCTATAAAGCGCGTGTACAGATTAATGAAGATGAAAATGAGCCCGAAGCCACGCGTAAGTTCATCATCAAACTTCATTCCGTGATACACAGCTACAACAGACGCAATAAGTAATAGTATCGACCAATGTAGCAAAGAGAACTGAGTGACATTACTCCACACACTAAAGTCCGCATAATTACCAAACACCGACATTAACCACATCGATATAAAGAACACAAATAGCCCCAACGCACGAGTAGTGATGGCGAAATCTTCTTTAGATGGCCAACGTTTTACTGCCAACGTACTTGTTACTATCAGTACTAAACCATAAAGCACATAACGGAATGGGAAATTAAGTCCAAGAAAATATCCTTCGTCGCTTAGTTGATAGGTTTCAAAACCAAGCCAAGTACCAAATGACAGTAACGCACACAACCAAACAATATGCGACGGAATCCACAATCCCAAAACGCCATACACTAGCGAGGCAAGCAGGATTAACTTGGTTAAACTATTGGTTTGAATAACCTGCCCTAGAAAATAAATCGACACAGCAGTACTGACAATACCCAGTACAAATAAGGCCTCATTGCTAAAGGCTTTGTCCGGAGTCTTCGATTTTCGTCTTACGCCAATAAAGTAAAAGCCCGCTGATATTACGGCGAAAAATCCACTCTTCGCTATGTCAGGTGCAGAGAATATCTCATCCAGTAGTTTAATCAGCCATTCATCGAGCAACACGGAAAGTACCGATAAAACGATGCAAACAATTGCAATCCAAAATGAGTACTTAGCAATAAGTGACCAATCGACACTGGCGACTTGATAGCTGTTTTTCAGTTTGTCATGTTCTTCTTGGTTGATAGTGCCTTGTTCAAGCCATTGCTCTATCGCACTGTCAACAACACGACCTTCTCTTTTTGAAAGCTTCATTCGTTTGACTCTTCTACTACTGGGATAAATAACTGACTACGCGTCCCACTTCTAAGCCTATAAGTGGATTTCATTAGTCGTCAAATTGGTGCGTGACTCTAAACGTTCAGAGTGGACTTCGCAAATAATACGGCATTACCAGAAATACAGACACTGTCCTGAAGCACCTCACCATACAAGATCCCACTTCTTTTAGAAGCTTGTAAGGCCGTGAGTTTTGATTTGCCGAGTCGTTCAGCCCAATATGGCATCAAACCCGCATGAATCGAGCCTGTGACAGGGTCTTCATCACCGCCATTCGCTGGCCAAAAATAGCGAGAAACAAAATCATATTGATCGTCGGAACCTGGAGCTGTCGCGACTACATCATAAGGAGCAAGTGTTTTTAGTGGCTCATTTTGCGTTGTTAAAGAGACAACATGTTGTTTTGACTCGTAAATAGCGAAATATGCTTGCTTACTTCGTAGCACCTTAGATGGTTCTATAGATAGTCCTCGAACAAGCGCTTCTGGAACCTCGTCTATTTCACAAGGCATAAGAATGGGAAACGTCATCTCTATTCGCTCACAAGCTCCTTGTACCACGATTAGGTCACCGACATCGTTGGTAGAAAAACGAATTTCGCCAGTGTGAGACAAGTCATTGAACAGTACAAACGCGGACGCCAATGTGGCATGGCCACAGAAATCAATTTCAGTGATTGGAGAAAACCATCGAATATAGTAGTGGTTGTGATCAAGACGTTTAAGATAAGCGGTTTCAGATAAGTTGTTTTCTGCTGCAACGTTAAGCATCCATTCATCGTCAGGGTACTCCTCAACGAGGATAACAGCTGCACTGTTGCCCTTGAATGGCTGTGTGGTAAAAGCATCGACAATCCATTGCGTGGTCATGATTTTCCTTAGAGTTGACTATTGATAATTACAAAGTTCGATAAGATTACCGTCTGGATCGCGCAGGTAAATTGACAATATGCTGCCCGTAGCGCCTGTGCGATTGACAGGCTCTGTGAATACGTCAATACCTTTAGAAATGAGTATCTGTTTAGCTTGTCCAACCGGAGTGTCTATTACAAAACACAAGTCTTCACTTCCCGGCACTGCAAAGGTTGCTTTAGGTTCTATCTCTTGTCCCTTGATATGCAGATTGATCTTCTGAGAACCAAAATGAAGCGCATGCCGATTATCACCAAATGTTTCATATCTCATTCCTAGCGTTTCATAAAACTCCACAGATGATTGCAAATCAGCAACTGTGAGTACGAGATGATCAATCGATTGAATGTTCATAAATTCCCTCTAACTTGCTCGATTGGTATAAGCGATTCTCTTGCGATAAATTCGGTACACTAACGCTAAAACTAGGCATGCTGCCGCAGGGACAACGAGCGCCATAAACGCTAAATTCCGATATAACAGAGCACCCACTATACCGCCAACGATAAACCCCGTTAATATGGTGACAAACAGCTTGGCCTTTCGTTTATCAAATGTCTCGCCTCTTAATGTCGAACCAATCATGATTCCCAAATCAGTAACGATACCAGTGACATGAGTCGTTCTAACTACCGCTCCACTAAACGTGGTTGCCAAGGCGTTTTGCAACCCACATGCAGCTGAAGCAAAGTAGGTTCCACTTTGAGAACCATTGAGTAGTAAATAAGTGGCGATCAGCAAAAATAGACTTTCAATGCAAAGAAGCCACTCGTATTGACGACCGAGTTTTAGCGACACATTTGAAATGAATAAACCAGAAATCGCAGACCCTACTAAGAAGCTAACGATAATTGCGAACATATGACCAGCAAGAGACCAATCGTGAATCAGTTGAGTACCTAGTAGAGTTGCAGTACCAGATAAATGTGAGATCGCCTGATGTTGAAACCCCATAAGCCCCACAGCATTCACTGTCCCTGCTAGTAAAGAGAGAACAAACGCACCCGACTCAATCCAACGAGGTAACTTAGATATCACAGCAATCACCTATCTCAACAACATAATTCAGAAGGCAGCATCATAGCCCCATTTCATCTGTTGTCTTTGATTTAAAGCACATAATGTGTTGAGGACCAGCTTGACCACCCAGATATAGTTCTTTCGTATCAATAAACCCTACTGCTAAATAAAGTTGATACGCCGCCTTGTTTCTACAGTTAACAGTCAAATATAGGTCATTGTGTTCAGTGCCCAACCAAGCGTTAAACTCTTTGACTAAAAGCTTTAAACACATCTTAGCGAGACCTCTACCCTGAAACCGCGAATCGATAAAAAAAGCGCGAAGGCCAGTAGCATTCTCCAACGTAGTTCCTAATGTAACTTGGTATGCCTCATCAAGTAGGAAAAAACCTGCAGGAGTCTCGCCCGAATAGATTACCCATTGACTCTCTTTGGGGTAACCTAAACTGCTCTGAATAATATCGGATACTACACCCACAAAAGGCAACTGTTCATCTGACACAGCTAGTGCTAACACATTTTCCGATATTGGATGAGTTAAACGTCTTACAGCAATGCTCATAAAGTAACCCCATGTTCACACCAATCAAACTCCATCTGTTTTGCTGTTTTAAGTGCGATGTCGCGTCCGCGCAATTTTTCAACCAGCCTCAAGCTCATATCAATCCCAGCAGAAATACCAGCTGATGTGACAATGTCACCACAATCTACCCAACGTGTATCATTGATAATGGTTAACTCCGAAAACAGGTGTTGTAGTTCATTTTGATCTTCCCAGTGAGTCGTGACAGTTTGGTTAGAAAGGACACCCGATTTCGCCAGCAAAAATGCGCCTGTACACACAGAAGCCACAAGCGTAGAGTTAGCTGCTGTCTCTCTCACCCAATCTAATACGCGAGTGTTTTCCATCTCTTGGATATGAACCCCACCGGGGACAATCAGTACATCAATTGCCGGATGACTGTAGATGGAGTAGTCGGATTGGATTTTAAGACCACCTCTTGCTAAGACGGTACCTTGTGTTTGAGATAGAAGGCTAACTGACCATTTGTCTTCTTCGTTCAGAAACCGATTCGCCGTAGAAAAGACTTCAAAAGGCCCAGCAAAGTCTAATACCTCTACATCACGATACACATAGATTCCAACATTCATCACAGCCTCCATTCTGTTAAGATACTGTTACCTACAGTATTGAGTTACAAAGATTATTTCAACCTTTGTAACCCAAACCATAAGTATTGGATAACGTCAAAGGCATCTCACTCACAACAAATGAAATCGTTGTTCT
>NZ_JAPPTJ010000017.1:0-69685 GCF_027586995.1 Vibrio sp. La 4.2.2 | reverse complement strand
GTTTGAATTAGATAACAATCTAGAGGCTACCCAACAACTGACTGATGGCGATAAAGTTAGACTAGAATATACAGTGATTGTGACTGATGAGCATGGTGCATCTGTTGAACAGCTGGTCACAATCATCGTTAAAGGGACGAATGACGGTCCTGCTTCTGAAGATTTCTCAATCACACTTTTCGGAGATGATGCGATTCCAGTTATTTTTGATACTGGAGAAGGTTCGATAGAGGGTGATGGAACCGACCATATCTCCGACTATGAAGATGATCGTAGTACCACTGATGGAAAGTCACTGTCAGTTGTAATCACTGAGCTGCCTTTAGGCGGTACACTTCTCTACACTGAAAACGGTGAAACTCGAGCGATTGTTGAAGCTGACCTCCATGTCGAAGGAGGGGCTAACGGCACACCGTTTAATCCAGATAATATTTCCTATCTACCTGATGAAAGTGCTCAAGGCTTTGTTTTAGGTGTTAAAGATTCGCAAGGGTTGGACAGCGAAGCCAGTTCGCAAACCGATTTCTTAAACTGGGGGGCTCCCGGTAATAATCCTGGAGAGCGCATTTTAACTTTGGGTGATGACTCGATCAGGATTACCTCAATTGATGGGGATCTCACTCAGTACCGGGGAGACGCTAACCACGTTGGATTTGGTCTTGGTGTCGGTGGTGGACAAGGCATCAATGAGGGAGAGACTATTTCGATTGATTTCTCCGAGAGACCAGCCACTTCAGTGACATTAGGGCTAGA
The DNA here is from genome assembly GCF_027586995.1 of Vibrio sp. La 4.2.2. NCBI lineage: Bacteria > Pseudomonadati > Pseudomonadota > Gammaproteobacteria > Vibrionales > Vibrionaceae > Vibrio > Vibrio sp. La 4.2.2. Next base: position 68,932 of record NZ_JAPPTJ010000017.1, on the reverse strand, counting down.
TGGTCTAGGTGGCTATTTTGATGAAAATCTCAACAATGCCAACGAGTCATCAGTACTAGTTACCGTTACCTTAAGCGATGGTTCAACGAGAGTTCTAGATCCGATTCAAAAGAAGACGTCTGGTAATAGCGATCTTGATTTAGACATTACGATATCAATCGATGATCTTTCTGGCGCTGAAGGGTTACAAATATATGGTGTCACGGTTGGAACTGAAGGTAATGGAAACTGGGAACTAAGATACCTAGAGACGAGTTTAGAAGACTCCTTTGATTATAAAGCACTTGATTCTGATGGCGCATATAGTGATGAATCAACAGTGACTATCGATGACCAACGTACCAACCTAGCACCAGATGCGATTGATGATCCAGAGTCTTATAGCCTTGTTCAAGGTGATATGGGAGCGGGCGATCAAGGTTGGGATATGGTTGACAGCATTCAGGCGAAATATGATGGCCAAACTGTTAACTACAATATCGACGGTACTGACCGTATTGGTATTCCTGATGGCACTACCAACGGTGGCCCTGAATCTCAAATTCAATATAACCGAAATGAAGAAGAGTCTGAGCAGCTCATTATTACGCTCAAAGAGCCAGCTGTAGATGGGGCTTTTTCTGTAACCAACTTGTTCGCCAATGAGGGCGGGGCAGGCAGTCATGAACAAGGTAAGTGGAGCGCTTATTTGGGCGATACTCTGGTTGCCAGTGATTATTTCCATAATGAGTCAGGTAATAAAGGCACGTTTGATATTGAAACGGGCGGCTTTGCCTACGACAAATTGGTATTTGAGTCCGTTGATTTCACCGGTGGCCCTGCACGTGGCACTGACTCTTCTGATTATTTCCTTCAGGGCATTGAAGTGGTCGGTGTGGGCGCTTATGTCTTTGACCATGATGAACCTGTCGTCATTCCGCTTTCAGAGCTTTTATCTAACGACGATGCCGTGGATGGTGATGATATTCGTATCACTTACGTGTTCGGTGAGACGCAAGGTGATGCGCGTATTGAAGGTGGTAATGTCATTTTCGATTTGCCTGAAGGCTTTGCGGGTCGCACTGAGTTCCAGTACCAAATTACCGACGATAAAGGTGGCTTTGACACTGCAACAGTGAATGTTCTGGTCAACCCTGGACCGATTTCAGTCAGCGGGTTTGAGATAGGTACGGCTAGTGTTGAAGAAGGGGAGAGCTTCTCCTATAACGTGACTCTGGACGGTTCTACCAATGTGAAGACTTTCTTTGACATTGAGTTTGGCGCTAATGGCGATGAGGCTTCAGCTAATGATGTTGACCCATCGACTATGACCTTCAGCAATGGGGTCGCTTACAACGAGGTGACTGGAGAGCTTGAAGTTCCTGCTAACGTTTCTGACTTTACGATTACGTTGCCGACAATCGATGATAATCGTTATGAGGGTGACGAAGGCTTTACTCTGGTAGTCGACGGTCAAACCGTGACTGGAGATATTCAAGATAACGATCCAATCACACTCTCATTGAGTGGTGGTGGGGAAGTGAGCGAAGATGCGGGAAGTGTTCCGTTCACTCTGTCTTTAAGTAATCCTTCTGATGTTGACCTCACGGTAGCGCTCGATCGACTCGATGTTGATACCGATGATGATGACTTTACTACTACGACGGCGAGCTATAACGATGGGACGACCAATGTTCCACTACAGATTGTTAATGGCCAGATTACCATTCCAGCTGGTGTTACCTCCGTCAATATCCAAGTAGGTATCCAAGATAACGATGTCTATGAGCAAGATGAGAACTTTACGTTAAAAGTGACTGAGCCAGCTGGTCTGACAGTTAACGGTAACGTAGGCGCGTCTGCTGGTGCCACTATTTCTGATGATGGGCAACTAGGCGGGCAGTCTGGTGGTGATAATGATAATTTAGCCCCTACCATTGACTTAAATGGCGAAGATTACGAGATTGTTTTTGAGAGTGAAAGAGCGGGTTACTCTAATGTGTTTGGTTATTTTTACACCGACTCACAAGGTAATCCAACCGACCCTGTAGTGTTAATACATGATACTAATGCGGGACTTACCAATGATCAGTTACTAGCTGAACTGGATTCTAAGGAAGGGCTGGAGTTTTTCCTTATTGCCAATGGTGCAAATCAAACCCCAGATGATGCAGTACTCAGTTTTAATGCTCAAGGCGACTTGCTGGTAAACGGCCAGATACCAAGTAAGCCTGTCTACTTATCAACAGAAGATAGTGTTCAGTATCAATTTACGGTTTCTGGAGTTGATGACGGTGCACTGGAAATCCGTGTTGAAGATATCGCGTACGATGAGAGTGATAAAGACTTTAATGATCTAGTCGTCACCCTGCGTCCGACTAATGCAAGTGATGGTAAGGGTTACACTACAACCTTTAGTGAAGGTGATGATCCTGTTGTCATTGTTGACCAAGACGTCACTGTCACAGATGATATCGATGTGATAACTAGAGCTGAAATTACCCTTACCAACGCTCAGTCTGGTGACTCAATTGCACTCGCAGCTGCGGCGGTACTTGCTTCAGGTTTGACAATCACTCATGCATTAGGCTCCGATACTATTGTGATAAGTGGCACGGGCAGTGCTTCAGATTATGAGGCTGCACTGAAGTGGGTTGAGTTTAGTAATGATAGTGAAGATCCAAGTGCGATTCCGAGACAGATAGAAATCAAGGTGTTCGATGACCAAAATATCGAATCAAACACGGCAATTTCAACGATTAATGTCGTTCCTATCAATGACGGACCAGAATCAGAAAGCTTTAGTTTCAGTATCACTGATAATGATGTTACAGCCGTCGTATTTGATACTACGAGAGCTGCCGTTGATGGTGTAGATTCTGGAGACGGCGATGACCATATTTCGGATATTGAAGATGACTTAAATTCTGAACAGGTTCTAGTTGCGATCACCGAGCTTCCTATTGGTGGTACGCTCTATCATGATGGTGAGGAAATCACTCAGACAAATGTTGCCAATGGTGATACGTTTGATCCAACTAAGATAACCTATGAGCCTGACTCTGATGCTCAAGGCTTCATTCTTGGTACTAAAGTGGTGCCAACATCGAGTGATATGGAAAGTACTCAAGAAGAGTTTTACAACTGGGGTACTGCAGTCGATGGTAAGAATAGAGTATTAGAGCTCTCTAACACTGACGGCAGCACAGACAAAATCACCATTAACAGTAACAAAGGCAATCTCACTCAGTACCGAGGTGATGTCCAAGATAATCATGTTGGTCATGGCTTAGGTATTGGTGGTGGTCAAGGTATTAACGAGGGTGAATGGCTATCGATCAACTTTGAAGATCGTCCTGCCACACACGTTAACCTTGGCTTGGATGGCATGGGAGGCTATTTCTATAGCGACTTAGGTGGCCGAAACGAATCTGCTGTGACGATTAAGGTCACACTCAGCAATGGCGATACCGTCGATTACACACCTGATGTACAAAAAGATACGTCAGGAAATGACGTCTTATTCCATGAACTGAGCTTCTCTGTTGATGATTTAGGTGATTTTGAAGGACGGGTGCTTATTGAGGGAGTGAGTGTTGGTACTGATGGTCGAGGTAATTGGGAGCTACGCTATCTAGAAACCGCACTGAACGACAGCTTTAAATACAAAGCGGTTGACTCTGATGAAGGTGAAAGCACTGAATCTGTTGTTACTATTGTTGATGAGCGTGAAAACAATATGCCACCAACGCTCGATCTTGACTTAAGTGCTGACGGTACAAGCTTCGATACGAATTACCAAGAGGGTGATAGCGCTATTGATGTTGTCGATAGTGACATCACCATTTTTGATGAGAAAAATGTCATTCATGAGGCAGAAATTGTCTTAACCAATCCAAAAGCGGATGACAATTTTGGGATTGATGGTGCGACTAACCCACTGCTTAGCGGGATTAGCTATACAACAGAAGTACTCGATTCTGGTGCAATTAAAATCACTCTGAGCGGAGAAGCAACTCCTGCCGATTATGAGGCTGCTATTCAGCTAATTGAATTCTCCAACTCCTCACAATCTCCGGATGATGAGGACAGAATCATTGAAATCACGATCTTTGATGATGCAATGCAACCATCAAATACCGCAGTTTCAACTATTAACTTTACTGCGGTCGCTGATCTAGTTGTTGCCGCCGCGATTGGTGACGAAGACAACAAGATTGCGTTGGATATACAATTGCCCGTAAACAGTGATGCAACAGAAGTTGTGATTAGTGGTATTCCTGATGGAGCAACCTTATTCTCAGGTACTGATGAGATAGTCGTGACCAACAATGCGGCGAATATTCTGCCATCACAATTAGCGAATTTATCCATTAAGCCACCACAAGATAGCGATGTCGATTTCACTTTGTCGGTGTCCGGTCGTGATGCAGATGATAATGTGGTAGAGCAGCATGATTTGGCGGTTACTGTCCGACCAATAACAGATGCCCCAACATTAATTGTGACCGGCGAGAACATTGTTTCTGCAATCAATTTTGAAAATGTCAATCTGGGTAATAGCAGTTGGAAAGGCAATATTAGTGGTGCGCAACTCAGTGTGGATACTCCTGATGACTTAAATAGTGGGGATTGGGGCGTTATTACCAATAGAGGTGAAGTCGGTAAAGAAGGCGTTTATCTGGGTAATGGTGAGCAAAACCAGATCTTTGAAATAGAGGGGCGTAGTGGTCAACAAGACTCTTTATTTACTAGCTTCAAAGGAACTCCAGGACAATTCTACGAGTTGAACTTCGATGCTGCGGCTAGACGTAGCGATTCACCGATGGATATTAAGCTTGAAAAAGAGACCTCATCAGGTGTTTGGGTTGAAGTTGAAACATTGCGATCCTATGGTAGCGGAGAAGAGCATAGTTTGGTGGTTAGAGACTGGTCTGAAGATGAACAGCTGTTTTTCCAAACTCCGGATAGCTTTAATTATCGAGTTGTTTTTGAGTCGCCTGAGCAGAATAGCTATGGGGCATTGCTTGATAATATAGTACTTTCGACACGAAGCAATGTAGGTTACGAGGACACCTTCATTGATATTAGTGATATTTCTGCCAGTCTAAATGATACCGATGGTTCAGAACTACTGACTCTACTGATTCAAGGGTTACCACAAGGCGCTATTGTCACCAATGGTACTCAAACTTCGATCATAGGACCTTCTGGAGAAGTCGATATATCTGATTGGAGTGACCTGAATGATCTGCAAATTAAAGTGGCTGATGTTGGAACCTATCCTATTACAATCAAAGCGATTGCCTCTGAATTGGACGGTGCCTATTCTCCGGTAGATGAGGTTGTTTCAGAATCGATTAACCTTGTCGTACTAGATAATCCAGAGCCATCTGCATCAAATACACCTCCTGAAGTCATAGACTTTGAGTTTTTTGCTCCGGATGACACTATTCCACTCAATTTTGCAGATTTTGCTACGGATAGTGAGGACGATGCCAGTAATACAAAAGCAACTCTTGTGGAAATCACAGATGAGCCAGAGTATGGTCAACTTTATTTCCTAAGTAATTCTGGTGAGCGCTTCGACTTAGACGTTGGCGATGTGGTGGAAGATAGTGTCGATATATTTTACGACCTAGAAGTTGGTTTTGATGTTTCAGCGCTGGGCTATAATCCTCAAGGAGATGAGCCGTTTGGTAATGACATTGTTGTTACTGGAGGAACATACGATGGTGACAAACCTCATCTTGGCGTTGAAATGGAAGAGATAGCTTTTGATAGCGCAGGCGCAGCTAAGCAATCTGGTTTCTACACTAAACGTGATGATGAGCGAGGTCAGGGGAAAGAAACTGAAGCCAAACAAAGTGAATTTATGTCCATTAAATTTACGGCAGGCATGATGACAAGAGCTCTTGTCGGCGTAGGAAGCTTAACTGGACAATTTAGTGCTGCGGCTAACGGTAATGGTGCGGCTCAAGTCTTTGTTTACCTATATGCTGGTGGTGTTTTATTAGATGATAATCCAATCGTGATGGATAACGGCGTTATCGACGACCATCAAGCAATTATTGAGGTAGCATCGGATATACCATTTGATGAAATGCGCATTATGCCATTTAACGCTGAGGGCAAAGACGCTGGTTTTGTGCTTCAAAGCGTGAAGGTTACCGATGGTGAGGTAGCGGATCAATTTGATTATAGAGCTATCGATTCAGATGGACTTCCAAGCCTAGAAACGGCAACCGTTAACGTCAATATCATGCCAAATGGTAATGTGGACGAGTCTGAAGAAGTCGATTATGCAGTTCAGGGAGGCAGTGGCGTCACAGTTATCCATGGTACGGATGGTGACGATGTTCTATCCGGTGGACTTGGTAATGATGTATTAACTGGTGGTCTTGGAGATGACACATTCAAATGGAGCGAAGGTGACTTAGACGGCAGTCATGATGTGATTACTGACTTCTCTCAAGTGGAAGGAAACCGCGACGTTATCGACTTGTCAGAGGTATTTGAAGATAGTAATACATCATTAGAAGCTCTGTTAGATAATGTCGCCGTCGGCGGAGACAAGATTACACTCACTGAAAACGATGATAATACGAGCACCTTGGTTAATGTCACCAAGGGCGATAAGAGTGTCACCATTGAACTTGAGGGTGTAACTGGATTGTCTGAATTGGATGTTCAACAGTTAAGCAATATCATCATTATTCATGACACTTAGTCTACGTGCATAGCGACAAAAAGGCCGCAGCTTAATCGTTGCGGCCTTTGTGTTTCTGTTGTGTCGTCTGAAATGATTTTACACATTGAGTACGAGGAGACATAGTTTGGCTTTAACTTGCAGCGCGAACTTTACCTTGTCTCAAATCACTCAACACCTGCACTTTAGGACCATCAGCAATAATTGCCCCTTTCTCCATGACGATGACTCTGTCTACCACATCTAGCATCGATGTTTTATGAGTAATTAAAATCAGGGTCTCGGATTCCTTAAGTTGTTTTAACTGTGTCTTGATATGCAGTTCGGAACGGTTATCCATTGAACTTGTCGGTTCATCCATAATCAAAATAGGTGGACGCGCTAAAAATGCTCGTGCAATAGCAACGGCTTGACGTTGACCACCGGATAACAGCAGACCACCTTCACCAACCTGACGCTCAAGACCAGCAGGATCTTGCTGAGTGAATACGGTCACCCCTGCACGGTTTGCTGCATCCATAACATCACGGTCGTCGACCAATGGTCGCCCTAGCGTAATGTTGTCGCGAATAGAGCCATAGAACAGAGCACAATCTTGCGGCACACAGCCTATATTGCGTCGTACATCCACGTGATGCAATTGAGCGATGTCTGTCTCATCAATACGCACGTGACCCTCTGTAGGCTGATACAGGCCCATTATGAGGCGCTCTAGCGTAGTTTTACCTGAGCCAATACGTCCAATAATCGCGACCTTTTCACCAGGTTCAATAGTAAGGCTCAGATCTCGAATGGACGCCATTGGAGAATCAGGGTAGTGAAAGGTCACGCGATCCAATTCGATTTTGCCGTGGATGATTGGGCGATGAATATAGCGCTTTCCTTCTTCTTGCTCGTCGGGCATTGCCATTACTTGTTCAATGATGGTCATCGACGACTTTGCTTGATTGTATCGTGTAGAAAGCAATGAAAGCTGCACCAAAGGGCCAATAGCACGGCTACTTAGCATGGTTGCAGCAATCAGGCCACCCATCGTGAGCTCACCCTCTGCAATAAGATACACACCAAGAATGATCATTCCGATATTGGAAGATTGCTGAACAAATCCTGCGGTGTTTTGAATCCCATCCGTAATGCGCTTACTTTTGATGTTCCAGTTCGCCATGTGGGCCACAGCTTCTTCCCAACGATACTGATATTGGCTCTGTGCACCGAAGATTTTTACGGTTTCTAGGCCAGCTAAACTTTCAATAAGGTTGGCGTACTTTTGAGAAGCTAGGCGTGAACCTTCTTCAATCGTTTTACGCAGCGGTCCTTGTATCAACATCGAGTAGATGATTAATATCAACACACCGATAATTGGGATAATGACCAGATTGCCCGCCATGAGCCAAATAAGCACCAAAAATAGCAATGCAAACGGCAAGTCGATTAACGAAGCAATCGTTGCAGAGGTAAAGAATTCACGAATTGATTCAAATTCTTGTAAGTGACGCGCAAAGGCACCGACAGAAGGAGGACGTGATTCCATTCTGATGCCCATAACCTTGCTAAATAGCTTAGAGGAAATCAGGATATCCGATTTTTTCCCAGCAACATCAATAAAGTAGCTACGCATAAGCTTAAGTACTAAATCGAATCCGAAGACAATAAATATCCCTGCCGCCAGTACCCATAGTGTTTCAAATGCTAGGTTAGGCACCACTTTGTCATAAACAAGACGAGTGAACAGTGGTGCGGCTACAGCAAATATATTGATCAATAGCGAGGCAATGAGCACATCACGGTAGATGCGTTTCGATTCCCACAGAGTGCCCCAGAACCAGTGGCCATCACGAGTTTTTAGGACTTCCGGTGAGCGCTCGTCATAGCGAAACTGCTTCTTGACCAAGAAGTAGCGGCCAGTGAATTGTTCTTTCAAATCCTCGAGCGGGACGGAAATGGGGACCATGCCGGACTCAAGCGTAATCACTTCTGCTTCATTGGCATCGGAATCAATACTGTTTAGTACGCAAGCATCGCCACCTTTCAACAGCAGTATCACAGGAAATACGATGCTTGGGATTTTATCTATATCAGAGCGATTCTCCTTCGCTACCAATCCAGCGCGCTCGGCTGAACGAGGAAGTAAGAATGGTGTGAGCTTACCTTCCGATAGGGGTAAGCCGTTCACCAATGCTTCTGGGGAATTAGCTAAGCCGTAGTATCGGCTGATATAGATAAGCGAGTTTAGTAACGGATCCTTCATGGATTCTGCACCTATTATTTGTCCACGATAAAGCCTTGGAATACATCCACAAAGTGCTCAGACAAGAAGTCGAGCTGAGTTTGTGTTTCCACTCGTGAGGCAATAGTTTTAATACCCAAATTGTGCGCCGTTCTCGAAATCGATGTTAGCGTAAATTTCTGTTTTTCATCGTCAAGCTGGTGGGTATAGAGATAATCCAGTTTCACATAATCTGGTCTGAACTCGTTGAGGTACTCCAGTGATTGGAAGTTCCGACCATAGTTATCCACACCGAACTTGGCACCTTCATTGCGAATAGCGTTACAGAAGAGCGCAGTATGGTGCGGATTATTGATAAAGCAGCTTTCTGGGATCTCAAAGTGTAGTTTGTCGTTAATGTCACGATGCTTGGCGAGCACTTGGCTAATCCAGCGAATGAAGCTTGGTTGAGCGATACTAGTTGGGGTGATGTTAATCGCTATTGAATCAGACATTTCTTCTCGCTCAAGCTTGTTAATCACCGACATGATAACGTGCTCATCAAAGATATGGCTGGCATCAAGCTGCTCTAGAGCAAGTAGGTATTGATTGGCTGTATAGCGTTCGCCATTCATTTCGATGGCAGAGAACACCTCTCGGTGATACGTCTCACCACCACTGCTGTTTGCCGCTTGGAATCTAAAGGTCACTGCATCGTCGCTGATCGCTTCTTCTACCAGTGAACGCCATTGCTGTTTACCCATGATGACGCCAGTATGCTCACTCGAGATATAACCATAATCGATTTCCGGATTAGATTTCGCTTTGGTCAGTGCGTTATCGAGCACGGAGAGCATTTGTGTTGAGTTTTTACGCTCTTCGTTAAAGACAACACCTAGCGATGCGTTAGCTTTGCTCAGACCTGTAGGATCGGCGTTTAGATCTTGAATACAAGTAATGATGCTATTTGCCGCGAACTTCAATTCGCTTTCATCAATGTTCGGGAATACAAAACCGAACTCATCGGTTGATATACGGGCAATGACGGTGTTGGGAATATTGATGGTCATCGATAAGAGATCAGACAGCTCTCTCACTAATCCATCGCCAGCCTCGTAGCCATCAGCTTTGTAGGTTTGTTTAATGAACTCAGCGTGTAAGATAGCCACACCGCCTAGCGAAGACTCTGAAAGCCATTGATTTAACTGGCCCATAAAGAAGGCGCGGTTACCAAGTTGAGAGACTGGATCCATATAAGCGCGTTCACGGAGCTTCTGTGCTTCTTTCGCTTGTTGTTTGAACGACTCTTCAACATGCGCGGACATGCTGTTTATACCATCAACGACGGCGATCAAGTCTTTCGTATTGGGACGAAGCAAAGGTTCACCAAACTGCTTATTCGCTACCTGTTCCATTTTGTTTACGATAGCTCTAAGTGGCGTGAGAGCTCGTCTCAGGATAAAGGCTATAGATAACAAACCTAAGGTAAAGATAACAACGAATGCTCCAGCAAGGCGCTCAAACGCTTGCCAAAGCTGAGCGTAAGCTTCACCGGGATGACTGATGATTTCTACTTCAGCCAATTGCAACCAACCGCTAGTAACCACGCGGGAATCATGAATGGGCGTAAATAGGTTCAGGTTGGTAAACCAATCTGGTACTCCGTTGGGTTTGATTGGATAGCTGCGGACAATCTCTTCATCGGTCTCTAGGAAAACGAGTTTTACTGTCGAATAAGTACTGCCATCAAATAGCGCATTAATCACAGATTCAACCGCAACCTTGTCTTGTGTTTTCAAGTAAGGTGCTAAGGCTAACCCCACGGTGTTAATCGTGTTGTTTACCTCTGAGCGTTGTTGCTACTCTAGGAAGTTTTTAGTCGTGTTGAACTCGATGATAAACACCGACGTCAATAGCATAATGAATACTGCTATCATGCCGACCACTAGCTGTCTGTATAGTGTCATAATTGTTTACTCGTCGTAATTTACCTTAGGTTTCCTTAACGTCAATGAACGCTCTCGGCTTCGCAAATCATTCCATAATTTCAGTCTCGACGACTTTCCGGCTAATTTGCCCTGGGTTGTTTTCATGGTCCACAAGTTGCGACCATTAAAGCTGTAGATCGGTAGCAAATCGCCTCGCTTAGAAGCGGGTTTGATCTCACCAATCAGGTTATCCAAAATCAGCGGCTGTGAACGCGGTGTCTCGTAGTAGGCGAGTACCATGTGAAATTGGTTCAATTCGATGGCTTTGACGTACACAAGCCTCAGTTTTTTGTCGGGAATACCGAGCTCAAGCAGTGAAAAGTACTTAGCAATAGTAAAGTCTTCACAATCCCCTGCATTACTGCCCAAAAATTCTAGTGGTGTGGCCCAGTAGTCTTTCTTACCCCATAAATGTATGTCGTCGACAAAGTTGAGTTGATTGAAAAACTGATTCACTCCAGCAAGTTGCTCTTTCTCTGATTTACCCTGTAAATCTTCGATAACAGTGCGCCAAGTTTCGACTCGTTTACCGGCTCGAGGTCCATACGTTTTTGCTACGGTGCTTATCCAACGCTGCTCTTGCTTGGTATAGGCGTCACTATATCCAGCCAAAGAAATAGCTGTGATTACCCCGCATACCAACAGTGCGGTTTTGAACTTAGTTTGCAGACTTCCTGTCCGCTCAATCCGTAACACTACATTCCTTTATTCTTTCAGTGCGTTGTTTTGCGCACTTAGTATTGGCTTGAGTAGATAATCCAGAACCGTTCTCTTGCCTGTAATAATGTCCACGGACGCTGTCATACCTGGAATGATCGGTAACTGCTCATCGTGTCCAAAATTGGTTTTGTCAGTTCTTACTCTTACGATATAGAAGCTATTTCCTTCTTCGTCTTGAGTCGTATCGGCACTGATATGCTCCAAGGTGCCATCTAATCCGCCGTATTTGGTGAAGTCATACGCACTGAATTTGACGATGGCATGAAGATCGGGTCTTAGGAAAGCAATATCCTGTGGTGCTATTTTGGCTTCCACTAACAAAGTGTCTTCCGTTGGCACTATCTCTACGATATCCATTCCAGGTTGAATAACGCCGCCTACAGTATTGACGTTCAGTGTCTTAACGGTGCCGTTAACAGGAGAGACCACAACAGTACGGTTTACACGATCTTCCAACCCTACGGCTGACTCAGTCATAGAAGAGAGCTTATCTTGAGCTTGATTGAGCTTTTCTTGCTGTTCTGAACGGAACTTCTGTGCAATATCAATGCGGCTTAGCATGGACTCTTGAATAGCAGATTTTAAAGCTGGGACTTTCAGTTCTGTGGAGGTTAACTCACGTCGAGTGTCATTGACCTGACGCTGAAGCTTTAATAATTCGACTTTAGGAACAACTCCCTCATCGGCAAGAGGCTTGGTGATATTCAGTTCATCACGTGCAAGGTTATAGCCTTCTCTGAGGTTATGGACTCGCGCTTGGATTTCTATCAGATCTTGTTGTTTTTGACGAACTTGTTGATCAATAACGGAAAGCTCATTGCGTAGCTTGTTGAGGTCCTGACGGTATTCAGCGCGTTGTCTGGCAACCAGCGCTTTGTTCTCTTCTTCAAAAGTAGGTGGGAACGCGAGTTTGTTGAAATCCAGGGTCACCGACTTTTGCCATTCTTTATCTTTGACATCTTCATTGATGACCACACTGGTTAAGGAGGCTGAGAGTTGTAGGACGTTGGCGGTCAAATTGAGAACTTGTTGCTCTCGTTCGCGGTAATCTGAGCGGAAACGCGTATCGTCAATAAGCAGAAGTTGCTGACCTTTCTTGACCGTGTCACCTTCTTTCACCAAAATTTCTTTAACAAGGCCACCTTCGAGGTTCTGGATCACTTGTACTTGTGATGAAGGAATGACTTTGCCTTGCCCGACCGTCACTTTGTCTATTTCAGCCCAAGATGCCCACACTGCCGCACTAATAAAAAAGAGCACCATAACCCACAGCATAATCCGAGCACTGGTGGGGGTATTAAGGAGTAAGGCCGCGGTTTTGTCATCGATGTAGTCGAGTTCAGCGTCAGAGACCTTTTTGTATTCTTTTTTATCCATGTTCAACTCGGAATCCAGATGGCTAGGATTTATCTAATAATATGATTTTATTACCATCGTTAATGAAATGTAACCTTTTCAACAACAAAGAGTCGATCTATCCTGCATATTTATCAACAATCTAATATTTCAAGAATTGCATCTATCGGTATGTTTTCAACGTATTTAGAAGTTTAGCAGTGGATTCTTGTTTATAAAGTAATGAATTATCGAAAATTTGTCTGTTATGGCTGCGTGTGTCATAAGCTCGAATACAAACTAGGAGATTGGATTCAAAAATCGATAATAAGATACCGTTAGCGGGTTGTTTTCTAGTAGTTTAGAGCGCAGAATTCAAGAAAAACGTGAGGAGTGGTTATGGGAATTGAAGATATCCGCCGAGAGTATTCTCAAGGGGGGTTACGTCGAAAGGACTTGAATAGCGATCCTATTGTTCAATTTAATCTTTGGTTGCAACAAGCTGTCGACGCTAAATTGACCGATCCTACGGCAATGACAGTGGCGACGGTTGATGAACGCGGAATGCCGTTTCAACGCATCGTGTTATTGAAAAATGTGGATAGTGAAGGCTTCGTTTTTTACACCAACTTGGGTAGTCGTAAAGCTCAACATATAGAGCACAACAGTAAAGTAAGCTTACACTTTCCTTGGCATCCATTAGAACGACAAGTGCATATTACGGGTGTCGCTGAGAAATTGACGGCAATGGAAAACATGAAGTATTTCACCTCTCGTCCCAAAGAAAGCCAACTTGCTGCTATCGCAAGTAAGCAAAGTAGTCGTATTTCAACTCGTGGCGTACTTGAAGGTAAGTTCCTAGAGTTGAAGCAGAAATTTGCTAAAGGTGAAATTCCTGTACCTTCATTCTGGGGTGGTTATCGCATTCGCCCTGAATCGATTGAATTCTGGCAAGGTGGTGAACACCGACTTCATGATCGCTTCTTATTTAGTAAAGACGGTCAAGGTCAATGGGATGCAGAGCGACTCGCTCCGTAACCATTAGTGCAAATATTGTTTCTAAGCTGCGGTTTTCGCAGCTTTTTTTATGTCTCTATCATCTATATCGCACAAATTACAACCACCGTAACTTATCGCTTCATGATCATGGTTCCGGAAGCTTGATCAAGTAAGGATCCTTTTTCGCAGTTCTAAGCGGGATACAAAATCATCACTCCGTGCCCGTTATCACAAGCTTGGTGGCGATTACTTTTTCCAATTGCTATTGAAATGGGTATACTCGGCGGATCGAATCTCATTTTACAAGATGGCCGGAAACATGGTGACACGAAACAATGACATCCTTGATCATGCTTCCCCAAAACCAGCAGAAATCGTTCGGTTACCCTCTCATATGGACTCACACGAGCACCAATACACCCAAGTTGTGATTGGGTTGAAGGGGAAATCTGAGTTTGATGTAGGTGGTGTCGGTAACCTCGTCGGCCCGGGGCAAGGGTGCGTGGTAACGTCAGGCCTTGATCATGCTTTCGGAGGTGTGATTGATCAGCCAGATATTCTCGTGTTGAATATGCCTCTCCCTAACAATGACGATCCGGTACTTCTTCAACGAATCAACGAGTTATCTCAATCCAAGACTTATTTTCAGTTGGATATCCAAATTCAAAAGCTGATACAAATGTTAGTGGCGGAAATGAAAAGCAGCCCTGATGATTTGCTGTTAAGTCGTGCATGCAATGACACGGTCGTAGCATTATTGCAACGCCATATCTCGGATCTTAAAACATCACTTCGTGACTCACGATTCGATCTTGAACAGATCGATCGTTACATTGAACAGCACCTGTGTCATAAGATCTCTGTGGCTCAATTAGCTGGAAGCGTATTTTTAGGCGAAAGCCAATTTCATATGCTATTTAAAGAGCAAATCGGTATTACTCCTCATCAATATGTATTGAACAAACGTGTCGATGCCGCAAAACGCTTAATTGAGCAAGGCAACTTAAACCTTGGTCAAGTCGCTGAGTTAACAGGCTTTTCAGGACAAAGCACTTTTACGCATGCCTTTTCACGTTTACAAGGTGTTTCTCCTTCGCAATATCGAAAGCGCTTCTCTTGATCATTGCGACTCGCTATCAATACAAATCATCATGGCATCTGGTCGCCAATACTCAAACTCACAATCCATTAATACCCCATATTGGTTAAAGTTCACGCGGCAAATTTTGACAACGGGTTGTCCCTCCACCAAGTTAAGGGCTTGTGCCACATGACTTGGAGCGGACGTAGGGATGACGTCGAAGTGTGAACGTTGGGTATGGAATTGGTATTTCTCTTGGTAGCACTTAGTGAGCGATAGTGTCAGGTTCTCTTCCAGTATCTTTGGGAACAGGGCAGCGATCAGGCAGTTCTCTACAAACAGCACGACCCGACCATCGATATACCTTAAGCGTTCAATAATATGGATGGGTGTAAAGGTATCTACGGCCAATGCCTTGGCGTACATTCCGCTCGCCATTTCACTTCTTACACTGACTAGCTTAGTTTCGGCGATACGGTGCTGTTCGCGGATCATCTGATGAAAGTGACTGCGCGACAATGGGTTATAGCGAATACGTTCTGGAGAGACAAACCAACCTCGACGTTCCTCTCGATAAATCAATCCTTCAGTTTCTAGTGAAGTCAGCGCATCTTTAATGGTAATACGCGTAGTAGAAAACAGGTCGCTAAGGTCTCGTTCGGATGGCAGTTTCTGGCCTGCAATCATGATATTACTTTGGATTTGTTCTCGAATAGTCGTCTTTATTTTACTGAGCTGTGTTGTTTGGATTGGCATTGAGTGATCTAGTCCATGATTCATCGGCATGAACAAGATACGACAGGCGAGTAACAGTTTCATGACAACAGAAACTGACTTATCAGTCACTGGCTTTAATAAATTTGACGTATAACTGCCATCTAACCTCAATAAAAACGTCAAATACAGGCGCATAAATTGTCACATTCCCCAAATAGCATAAAAAGTGAACTTACTGACCTAGTCCAGAGGGATAGAGACAATGAAAACTTTGCTTAACCGTGCAAGTATCACCGCAAAACTCAGTGCTGTGACACTTATTGCCACTGCGATTTCTTCCACTGCTTTTGCTAACGATAGCGTCACTGCTCTTACAGAAGCGGCGAAGCAGGAAGGTGCGGTTTACAGTGTGGGTATGCCTGATAGTTGGGCAAACTGGAAAGATACTTGGAATGACCTTAAGTCTGATTATGGACTTAAGCACCAAGATACGGATATGAGCTCGGCACAGGAAATTGCTAAGTTTGAAGCTGAAAAGAAAAATGCGACAGCAGATATTGGTGATGTCGGCTTTGCGTTCGCTCGAGTGGCGGTTCAAAAGGGCGTAACGCAACCGTATAAGCCTACCACATGGGACGAAATTCCTGATTGGGCCAAAGATAAAGACGGCCACTGGGCACTGGCGTATACAGGGACTATCGCGTTTATCTCAAACAACAACTTGGTCAAAGATGCCCCAAAAACTTGGCAAGACCTTCTTGAGGGCGACTACAAAGTGACGGTCGGCGATGTGGGTGTGGCAGCGCAGGCTAATAATGCCGTTTTGGCGGCAGCTTTCGCTAACGGTGGCGATGAGTCTAACCTTGGCCCAGCGATTGAGTTTTTCTCTAAGCTTGCCAAGCAAGGGCGTCTATCATTCACTGACCCTAGTATTGCCAACCTTGAGAAAGGTGAAGTAGAAGTGGCAATCCTTTGGGATTTCAATGCGCTTAATTATCGTGACCAAATTAACCGCTCACGCTTTAGCGTCAATATCCCGCAAGATGGCTCGGTGATCTCCGGTTACACCACGATTATCAACAAGTATGCGAAAAACCCTAACGCTGCAAAATTAGCTCGTGAACACATCTTTAGTGACCGAGGGCAGATCAACCTAGCTGAAGGTTATGCGCGTCCAATTCGTTCCAACGTTAA
The DNA here is from genome assembly GCF_027586995.1 of Vibrio sp. La 4.2.2. Classification (NCBI taxonomy): domain Bacteria; kingdom Pseudomonadati; phylum Pseudomonadota; class Gammaproteobacteria; order Vibrionales; family Vibrionaceae; genus Vibrio; species Vibrio sp. La 4.2.2. Next base: position 52,004 of record NZ_JAPPTJ010000017.1, on the reverse strand, counting down.
GTTGCCTGAATCGGTACAAGCTAAACTGATTGCTAACGACCAATACGGTAACGTTCATCCTGTCACAGACTTTAAAGCTTGGGAAAAGTCAGCGCGTCGCCTGCCTCGCCAGTGGCAAGAAAACGTACTGATTCACCAACAGTAATTTGAGACTTTTATACAGAGGTAAGTATGAGCAATAAGGTTATCCTTGTTGTCCTCGATGGTCTCAATTATCAAGTAGCCCGTGATTGCATGGGCTACTTGAATGGCTTAATCGAGCAACAAAAAGCGACGTTGTATCCCATTCAATGCGAACTCCCTTCTATGTCCAGACCACTTTATGAGTGTATTTTGACCGGAGTTCCTCCTGTCATAAGTGGCATCGTAAACAATGAAATCGTTCGCTTGTCGAATCAAGAATCGGTATTCAGCTTGGCGAAGTCTCAGGGTAAAGTGACCGCGGCCGCGGCTTATCATTGGGTTAGTGAGCTCTACAACCGTGCGCCTTATGATGCAGTGCGCGATAGATTCACTGACGATGAATCGTTGAACATTCAATATGGTCGTTTCTATCATTGGGATCATTATCCTGATGAAGCCCTGTTCCTTGATGCCGAATCCTTGAGGCAGAAATATCACCCCGACTTTTTGCTGATACATCCTATGAATATCGACAATACTGGGCATAAGCATGGTCTCGACTCTAGGCAGTATCGAAACAGTGCGAGAGCCGCCGATATTTTCCTATCTAACTACCTTACGACGTGGGTGGAAGCGGGCTATCAAGTGATGATCACCAGTGACCACGGTATGAATAATGACTTGTCGCATGGTGGTATTTTGCCTGAAGAGCGCGAAGTGCCGTTGTTTGTTATTGGTGAGCAGTTTACCCATGCCGCAACAGATGTGAAGCAAACGGAGCTTTGTGGCGTCTGTTGTCAGTTGCTTGGGCTGGAACATCGCAAGCCTTACTCACCGGAATTGATTGCATTATGAGTGGCGCAGCACTAACACCTACTTGTCCAGATGAGCAGCGAATAAGCAGAAAACAATCACTGTGGAACAAGTTCAAGCCTGTACTTTGGCTTGCGCCATTTGTGCTGTTTTTCTACCTGTTTCAGCTTGCTCCTATGGTTTGGGTCTTCTTCAATAGTTTTCAATATGATGGCGTGTTTTCGTTTGAGAACTACTCAGAGGTCTTCGATTCGAGTTTTATGATGCAGGCCTTTAGCAACAGTATTTGGCTATCGATTTGGTCGAGTGTCATTGGGCTGGCTATCGCAGCATTGTTGGTGTCATCACTGCGCCGAGTGGACAGCAAGCTTCGTGATGGTGTGATTGCTTTTACCAATATGAGCAGCAACTTCGCCGGTGTGCCGTTGGCATTTGCGTTCATTATTATTTTAGGGGTTAACGGTGCAGTCACGCTACTGCTGAAGCAGTATGGGTTGATTGAAGGTTTCAACTTGTATGGCAAGTGGGGATTACTGGTTATTTATATCTATTTCCAGATCCCGCTTGGCGTGTTGTTGCTCTATCCTGCTTTTGATGCGCTGCAAGATGATTGGCAGTCGGCATCTGCGTTGCTCGGTGCCAAAACGCATCAATATTGGACTCAAATAGCACTTCCGGTGTTATCACCAGCTCTACTTGGCACCTTCATTATTCTCATCGCCAATGCCATGGGCGCGTATGCGAGCGTCTACGCACTAACAACCGGTAACTACAACGTGATTACGGTACGAATTGCGAGTTTGGTGTCTGGAGATTTGTTCTTAGAACCGAACCTTGCTGCAGCAATCTCGGTGATTCTCATGGCCATTCTAGCCTTTATCACCATCATCAATCAGTGGCTATTGTCGAGGAGTTATCATGCATCGAAATAGCAATGTGAGCATTTACTATCACAAAACCGTTGTCTACGGAATTGTTGGTATCATGCTGATTCCAATCGTCGCTACTTTGGTTTACTCGTTGTCGTCAAGTTGGGGGGCGACCATATTACCAGATGGGTTTACCTTAAATTGGTATGTTCAACTACTGACGGATTCTCGCTTTCTCGCCGCCTTTGGGCGTTCATTACTGGTGTGCTTTGCGGCACTTGCACTTAGCGTGGTATTAATCCTTCCAGCGATCTTTGTGGTGTTTTACTACTTTCCAAAGCTCGACAAGCTAATGAATGTACTGATTTTGCTGCCATTTGCGGTACCTCCTGTGGTGTCATCGGTAGGTTTGCTTCAAATCTACGCCGATAGCGCCATTCCTTTGGTTGGGACTCCATGGATCCTTATCGGAACCTATTTCACCATCGCGCTGCCTTTTATGTATCGAGCAATCTCGAACAGCTTTGAGGCCATTAACCTCAACGATTTGATGGACGCGGCGCACCTGCTAGGAGCGAGCACCACAAAAGCATTTCTCTTGATCATCGTTCCGAATTTGAAGAAAGGATTGCTGGCGTCGTTATTTCTATCGTTCTCGTTTTTACTCGGTGAGTTTGTGTTCGCCAATATTTTGGTGGGAACTCGCTACGAAACACTACAAATCTATCTTTACAACATGCGTCAAACCAGTGGTCACTTCACCTCGGCGTTAGTGATGACTTACTTTTTCTTTATCTTCCTACTGACATGGCTTGCCAGCCGTTTTAGCAGTAATCAACAGAAGGGCAAATCATGAGTTACGTATCCGTCAATCATCTTACCAAACGATTTGGCAGCAACACGGTGTTTGAAGACATCGAATTTACCATCCAGAAAGGTGAGTTCATTACCTTACTTGGCCCCAGCGGTTGTGGTAAGTCGACATTGCTACGCAGTCTCGCAGGTCTGAACCCAGTAGAAGGTGGGCAGATCATTGTCGATGGAGTAGATATTACCCATGCCGCGCCTCAGCAACGTGGTATCGGCATGGTATTTCAGTCCTATGCTCTGTTTCCGAATATGACGGTGGCGGGCAATATCGCTTTTGGACTTAAGATGCAAAGTTTGGGTAAAGCCGAAATACAGCGTGAAGTTGCAAAAGTCGTCGAGCTGGTGGAACTGCAGGGTAAAGAAAACCACTATCCACATCAGCTTTCAGGCGGTCAAAGACAGCGCGTGGCATTGGCTCGTGCTCTGGTCGTCAAACCAAGAATTCTCTTGTTGGATGAACCTCTGTCTGCGCTGGATGCTAAAATTCGTAAGAGCCTTAGGCAACAAATTCGTTCTATTCAAAAAGAGCTTAATCTGACCACTATCTTTGTCACTCACGATCAAGAGGAAGCGATGATTATGTCAGACCGGATTTTCTTGATGAATAAGGGCGAGATTGTTCAGCAAGGTGCACCCGAAGCCATCTATACCCATCCGGTAAATGAGTTCGTGGCAGGCTTTATGGGGCATTACAATTTGGTGGTAGCAGATAAAGCAAAATCGTTATTTGATATGGATGTGAACTCGAAAGTCGCGATTCGTCCGGAGTCGATTTATGTCAAAGAACAAGGACGCGAGTACGCTAACCATATCTCTGCGCCGCGAACAGGCGTGATTAAAAACCATCAGTTGCTCGGTAATGTTATTCGCTATCAAGTCGACATTGATGACTGTGAGTTGACGGTGGATCTTCTTAACCGTTCTTCGGAGCGATTACTCGCAACAGGCAGCCAATTAGAACTGCTATTTAACCTTAACGAAATTCAACCTGTGAGAGCCGAAAATGTCTAAACCCCTATATGTATTCGACATGGATGAAACCTTGTTTGATGCTGACTGCGCCGTGCTGTGGAATGAGTTTTTGGTAGAGCAAGGCATTGCCATGCAACCTGATTTCCTTGACCAAGATAAACGGCTAATGGCGTTGTATGCGGAAGGGAAGATGGATATGGAAGATTACCTCGAGTTTTCTATTGCACCGTTGACCCACGTTCCTACTGAGAGAGTACAGCAATGGGTAGAACAGTGCATCGATGAAAAAATCCTGTCCCGCCTCTTTCCACAAGCGCAGACTTTGCTTGCAGATCTAAAGCGTGACGATATCCAAACTATTATTATTTCGGCCTCCGTTAGCTTTTTAGTTGAAGCGATAGCTAAGCGTCTTGGGATTGATGTAGCGATGGGTATTGATTTAGAACTCAAACAGAACAGTTTCACCTCCAAGATAAAAGGCATTGCGACCTATCGAGAGGGCAAAGTGGCAAAACTCGCGCAATGGTTATCTGCGCAAGATAACAGCTATACCGAGATTCATTTTTATACCGACTCCATTAACGATCGACCTTTGTGCGAGTTTGCTGATTACGCTTATTTGGTCAATCCATGTCCAGCACTAAAAGCATTAGGTGAAAAGCAAGGGTGGAAGCAACTCAAGTGGTCACTATAGTGCCCCTACCTTGATACTAGAAATCCGCCGCTGCTATCTAAGCCAATAGCGGCGGCATCATGGCGCTATTCTTAAGTGGCGATATTGTTTTTGCTAGAGCGTAAGTAGCGGTACAACAAACCAACAATCGCTCCCGCCATTAGGCACAAACTGACTATCACCAACGATTTAGAAAGTAGTTCTTGGTAGTCATTAAGTCTTGGATGAATCATCAACCATTTACCAGAGAGCATAAGGATCAAGCACCAAATAACAGAACTGCTCATGCTGATAAATAGAGTTCGCATGAAATTCAGCTTCGATAATCCCATAAGCATCGGTGTCAAGACTCTTACAAATGGGACAAATCTGGAGATGAATAAAGATAAGAATCCATAGCGACTCAGTAAGTGTTTGGCCTTAGGGAGTGAATCATTGGGTAACACGCGGTGCAAAAAAGGCACAAGCCGAGTTTGGTTTAAAACTCGTCCTTGAATATAGGCATTAATGCTTCCCAATGACGCGGCTAAACAGAGTGCTCCAGCTGCGGGATAAAACTCCAAAATTCCTACTCCAACTAATCCGCCGACAAACAGTACTAGACTGTCTCCCGGCAGTGGTAAGAAAACGAAGCTGGATTCGAGTAATAAAATAAACGCAAGCAACAAGAGAAAGCTATTGAGTGAGCTTACTTGAGCCAGAGTGTCGAAATCATGGTGCCAAATAGCAACGAATATTTCTTGCATGATAAAAATCCTTAATGGTCAGTTAAGTACATCACTCAAACATCAAGATGATGTAAGCAAAGAACAAAATGAGGTGGGCCATGCCGTTTAAGGAGTTGGTTCTGCCACTACTAAAGCTGACGGCGGTCATCATAAGTGTGGTCGCGAGCAAGACCATTTCAGCGGGTACCAAGCCCAGTTGAATTGGTTGCTGTATGACTTCAGATATTAGAAGGACAGCCGGTACGGTGAGTGCGATAGTTGCCAGTACGGAGCCAAAGAACAAGTTCATCGCGCGCTGCAGTTGATTGTTTAAAGCGGCTTTAACAGCCCCGACTGCTTCAGGCGCAAGTATCAAGATAGCGACGATGAGACCACCCAGTGCTGGTGGCGCACCAAGTAAGCTGACGGTACCTTCGATAGGGATAGCCAGACTTTTAGCCAGCAGAATCACCACGATTAAGTAACCTACAAGTAATAGAGAGTGGTAAAAGTTACTCTCTAGAGGGCCATGAAAATCGTGGTTATCCTGGTGGTCTTCATCCATGAAAAAATGGGTGTGGCTGCGCGTCTGAATAAACAGAAATACGCTGTATAACACCACTGAAGCCAAGACTAGCGTGATGGTGAGCGCTTTAGACATTGCCCCTGATTCCGTGACGCTAGTGAAATTAGGTAGCACCAAACACAGCAACGATAAAGGAATGATGGCGACGAGGTAAGATTTCAGACCATCAAGGTTGTACTTCTGTGTGTGGTATTTCAGCCCGCCGATGAGTAATGTGATACCTACTAAACCATTGAGGACGGCCATCACAACTGCAAACATAGTATCTCTTGCCAAAACGGAGTTGGCTTCTCCCGTCAACATGACAGAAGAAATCATCACTACTTCCAAGAGGATGACTGAGAGGGTCAGAATTAATGTTCCATAGGGGTCACCTAACTTGATGGCTAAAGCATCAGAATGGCGAACCACGGCAAATATTGAAGCCATGACCACTGCGAACAGAGCCGTGGTAAGTACCATACCGATAGTTGAGCTCATTTGAGCCTGCAAGATAGTGTCACCAGCAAATTTAAACAATACAACGGTAATGATGCCAAGTAGCAGTACGAATTCCTGCTTCAAGAACTGCGTCATGGCATTGCCTCCTCTGGCTTCGGTGTTGCCACTCTGTAGTGTTCAGGTCGGACACCCATTATTTGAGGTAAGGTGACTCCAAGTGAAATTGACGACCATGTCCCACAGGCAATACCCACACACAATGCAATAGCGAAGCCTTCTAACGCAGGTCCTCCTAGCAACCACAAACTAGAAACGGTTACCAATGTGGTGCCTGAGGTAATAAGAGTTCTCGAGAAAGTGGCACGTACCGAGTTATTGATAAGTGCATCCGCTGACTCGTTTGGCTTTGCTTTGAATAGCTCGCGGGCTCTATCAGCGATAATGATGGAGTCATTCAAAGAGTAACCAAGCACTGCAAGTACAGCGGCGAGTATGGTGAGATTGAACTCCATCTGGGTGACGGCAAACAGACCGAGTACGATAACAATGTCGTGAACCAGCGCCACTAATGCGCCTAGAGCGAGTCGCCATTCAAAGCGGTAGCTTAGATAAAGCATGGTCAACACAAAACAAGCTAGTATTGCCACGCCACCTTGCTCAACCATATCTTGGCCGACTTGAGGGCCTACCATGCTGCTATTTAGGATCTCTACGGATGTGCTGATGGACTTTAATGCTGGAGTTAAGGACAACACCACATCATCGAGTTGGTTATAGCGTAAGATCCAACGGCCGGGCTCTGTCGAGCTCACCACTTGGACATCTTGCATCAAGGCGTTATCAAGTGACGCTTTGAGCTCCGTTGCGACAATCGATGCGTCTAAGCGTACTTCAGCCACGAGACCGCCAGTAAAATCCAACCCCCAGTTAAAACCTTTAAAACTGATAAAAGCGACGGCTAAAGCAAAAAGCAGCGCAGAAATTGCCGACATGCTAAAGCGAACTCGGCTAAGAGAATGTTGTGAAAGAGTCATATCTAAATCCTCACTTCTCGGCGCTGATCACGCCCCCAAACAAGATTGATGATGGCGCGCGATAAGAACACGCCGGTAAACATACTGGTTAATAGACCAAGCCCTAGTGTGATAGCAAAGCCCTGAACGGGACCATTACCAATGGCATACAGTGCAATGGCGACAATCATAGTGGTGAGGTTGGCATCGAAAATAGAACGAAAGGCACTGCTAAACCCTTTTTCAATGCTCTGAGCTAGCGTTCGCCCTTCGCGCATTTTATCTTTGATGCGTTCAAAAATGAGTACATTGGCATCCACTGCCATACCGACGGTCAGCACCATACCTGCAATACCAGGTAAGGTAAGTACAGCTCCGGGAAGCAGCGCAATTAACCCAAATAAGCTCATCATGTTGGCGAGCAAGGCAACATTTGCGACCCAGCCTAAGCGTCGATACCAAAGTGCAATGAAAGTTAGTGTTAGGCCTAATCCTAGCGCTAATGCAGCAAAGCCATTTTTGACGTTTTCAGCACCCAGTGAAGGACCGATGGTTCGTTCCTCAATAATGGTAACTGGGGCTGTGAGTGAACCAGCCCTTAGTAAAAGTGCTAGCTCTTGTGCGTCTTGCATGGTGCCAACACCAGTAATACGAAAACGGCTACCCAACTGTGACTGAATGGTGGCAATACTGATCACCTTACTGAGCTGTTCGCTATCGCCCGCAGCATTGCGGCTGTACTCGCTGTAGACCGTCGCCATCGGGTTACCAATATTGCTTCGGGTAAACTGAGACATTTTTCGGCCACCCGATGTATCGAGCGAAATGTTAACTTCAGCGGTTCCCATATCACCGACACCCGCGCGCGCATCGATAATATGCTCTCCGCCAAGAATGGCGCGGCGCTCCAAATTAACTGGGATTCCGTCATTGTCTGGTAGAATTTGGGTGCGGTTTCCTCGACCATCTGTGACTGCATGAAAGGCTAACGAAGCTGTTGCACCGATAACGTCTTTAGCCGCTGCAGGATCCTGAACTCCGGGTAATTCTATGCGAATGCGATTCTCACCTTGTCGTTGTACCGAGGCTTCGGTAATGCCAAGCTCGGCAATACGCTCTCGCATGATCTGCAAGTTTTGCTGAACCGTCAGGTTGCGCAGAGTGCTTTTCTCTTCATCTGTCAATAAGAGGCGAATCGTGTTGTCTTGGATTGACGTGTGCCAGTTAGGAAACTGCTGACGTAAAAAGGCTCGTGCTTTTGCGGTAGAAGTTCCACCAAACAAATTGAGCTGAACGCTATCGCCCGTGATTCGACCTCGGCTAGTTCGAAACTCCGAAGAGAACTCATCGATAACCATTTGTCGGTGTGCTTGATAGACGGGCTCCATATCGACTTCCAATAAAAATTGGACGCCGCCTCTCAAATCAAGGCCCAGAGCGATAGGCGAAAAACCTGATTTTAGTAACCATTGAGGAGCTGCTGGCTCCATCGCTAGTGCGACGGTTGTGGATTCATCTAAGTACTGTTTTAGCAGTGTTTGCGCTGCAGCTTGTTGTTTGGGGCTTTTTAGAATCACGATGGTTTTATCACCATCTTGTTCAATGCTAGTGGGGGTGATGTTGGCATGTTCAAGGTATTGAGCGATTTGACTCGCATCAGAAATTTGCCCTCGATGGTTGATATGAAGGGCGGCATTTTCACCATACAAAGAAGGTAGAGCACTTAACAGCATGACGAGCAAGCTGAATATAAGTACCACGTACTTCCACTTGGCGTAGCGGTTGATTGGTTGACGTGATGGTTTTTTCACAATGAAACTCTCTAAAACGGATCAAAATGAGCGCATGGTCATCATGAAAGAGATGAAAGCCGTAACCAAATCAGTCTGTGAAGACATTTATTTCAGTCATCAGCAAGTCGCTACTCTTAATGTGCTGCGCGTGTTGAAGCGTTCAGGTAGTCCTGAACTTGATCTTGAGAGTTAGTTTGAGTGAGGCTGTCTGTGAGCGTACAAAGTGTTGGCTTCTTTCCAGCCTGCCACTCTTGAGGGAGCGCTTTGTGTGCGACTCGTCCAATGACGTTGCGGTGGAATAAGTGAGGTGCTTCTTGTGGCGATCGCCAGTAATGGAGGTGCTAAGAAGGCAATTAATAGGTGGTAATCAGGCGCTGCTTTTTGGTCGGCATCCCAACTATCACTAATGACACGTCTGGATGAAGAAAGAAACAGTGGACCCATGTAATCATTAAGAATCGACCCACTATCATCTGCTGGGGCATTAAAATCATCAGATGGCGTCGTCGAAAGATCGACGGTGATAACAGTATTAGCGAGATTGGAAGTATTGGGCGTGAGATACTCGTCCGCGCTTACAGTATGTGTGCAAACTGTAATCAGAAGTGCTAGAAATAGACGATACCAACGTTTAACCAATGAATAACCTTTACGTGTAAGCGATGACTTTCTGGTTCGCGGGCAGTATACCGGATGCTGGTCACAAAATGGGCGAATAGAAAAGGTAAAAGTGTTAGTAATTGTATCTATTACTGAAGGGAGCTTTTGGTAGGCTGTTGATTAGTATATTGCCGCAACGCAATCGGACTGTTGTTTACGCTGCGGCAAATTAATTAAGCCATACTAACGTTGTTAAAAACGCTCTGTTCGAGTTTGTTGAGACGTTGATACAGATGCACTGTTTCGCGAGCACTTTCTATTGCTTGTATGGTGGTCATCAAATGGTCTTGAGCATGAACCATCACTAGTGTGACCGGGATTTTACCTTCACCTTCATCGGCGCCTATTAATTCCGTTTGAACTACATGAGCTTGACGAATTGCTTCATCTGCTTGATCTAGGTAGCTTTGTGCTTGTTCAAACTGTCCGTTACGGGCACTTTTAATAGATTCCATGGATAGACTTCTCGCTTCTCCTGCATTGCAGATTAAGCCCATGATGGTGATCTCAAGATCCATATTTGATACCCCTATTTAAGCTGTTTCACTGAGTGCTTCAATGGCTGTTGCCAGAACTTTCTCACCGCGCATTGCACCGTAATCCATAGGATTGATCGCTAGGACTTTCTTGCCTTGCTCTGCCGCCAAGGCTGCAAATTCTTGTTGGCGGAATTTCACTTGTGGACCAAGTAAGAACACATCCCAGTCGGCTAGCTTAGTTTCGAATTCAGCAATAGGCACAGCCAATATTTCAGCGTCAATAGATTGGTTTTTAGCAGCTTCTTCCATTTTTCTTACTAGGATAGAGGTCGACATTCCCGCCGAACATAGCAATAGAATTTTCATCGTTGTTTCTCCTGTTATTGACACTTATTTGTGCTTTTTGTTGTTCCTAGTGTTACGGGTAACTATCAATTCGGCAATACGTTATCTATCAAAAGTGTTATCTAGCTCAAATTTGATGAGTAATTAGGCTTTTTTTCGTGCTCAAGCTAACAATTATCCGGATTTTTCTTTGTTTTCTAGTTTTGTTACCCGTAATGTTACCCGTAACAAATATGAACGACACGAATGGAAGGGGATACCTCGTGCTTAATAATGCGTTTACAGAAAAGCTCAATTACTGGGCGGGCTGGTTTACCAGCTTGAAATACGTGATGGCTATCAAGCAAGCATTTGTCATGCTGATGCCAGTCATTATCGTTGGTGCGTTTGGCGTACTGATTTCTAACATGGTTATGGGTACTCAGTCAGGTCTTGCTGCCTTTGAAACATTTGCCTTTTTGGCTGAATACCGTCCAATCATGGGACAAATAAACTATGCGACACTGAACTTCTTGACCATCGGGGCCATCTTTATGATTGGTCTTGAGCTTGGCAAGCTTAATGGTCAAGTTAACGCTTACTCGGGTTTGCTTGCGGTTATCTGTTTCGTAGCGGTCATTCCAACTACCTATGAAGTGGTTGTAGCAGGTGAAGCGTTTGAAGTGAGTAATGTTATTGCTCGCCAATATACCGACACTAAAGGCTTATTCTTGGGTATGTTTATCGCAATCCTATCGGTTGAGGTATACAGCAAGCTTCTGAAAGTTAACGCTTTACAAATCAAGATGCCTGATTCTGTGCCACCAAATGTGGCGAACTCGTTCTCTGCATTGCTGCCGTCTATCATCACAGTTACTGCGATTGCTACGTTTGGTTTTGCGTTCTACGAGATTTCGGGAATGACGCTTTATGATGCAACGTATGCAGCGATTCAACGTCCGCTTGAAGGTGCTATCCAAAGTCTACCTGGTGTGCTTCTACTGATGTTCCTAGCTCAGGTTTTCTGGGTAGTGGGTATTCACGGTAACCAAATGATCAAGCCACTACGTGAGCCGCTGCTGCTTGGTGCGATTGCCGCAAATATGACAGCTTATGAAAACGGTGAAGAAATTCCGAACATCATTACGATGCCTTTCTGGGACATCTACATGAGTATCGGTGGTTCAGGTGTCACGATTGGCCTACTTGTCGCAGTCTTCTTAGTATGTAAGAAACGTAAAGATATGCGCGAGATTGCCAAGCTTTCTGTCGGTCCAGGTGCATTCAACATCAACGAGCCAGTGGTGTTTGGTATGCCTATCATGCTAAACCCGATTCTAGCGATTCCATTCATTATTACACCACTAATTACCGGTATGATTGGTTACTACGCAACAGCGATTGGTTTTGCAGGTAAGGCTGTGGTGATGATTCCTTGGACCTGTCCACCGATTCTGAGCTCATGGCTGGCGACGGGTGGTTCACTTGGTGCAGTGGTGACTCAGATCGCTTGTATTGTTACCTCGATTCTCATCTACCTACCATTTGTGAAAGTGTGTGAGAACCAGTTCAAAGAGCAGCTCGATAATCTAGAAAGCGAGCAAAAAACGGAAGCGAAAGAAGCGGTAGCTTAAGGACGCATAATGACTCAATACTCTATGAAGTTTCCTGAAGGTTTTATTCTTGGTGCAGCAGCGTCTGCATGGCAAACCGAAGGTTGGAGTGGTAAGAAAGATAGCCAAGATTCTTATATTGATGCTTGGTACAAGAATGACCGAAAAGTCTGGCATAACGGCTATGGGCCAGCTGTCGCGACTGATTTCTACAACCGTTATGTTGAAGATATTGACCTCATGCAGGTGGTGGGGTTAACCCACTACCGCAGCTCCATCAACTGGTCTCGTTTTATGCTTGATTATGAGCAAGGGATTGTAGATGAAGAGTATGCAGGCTACGTTGATAAGGTCATTGATACCATGCTTGCCAAGGGTATCGAGCCGATGTTCTGTTTGGAGCATTATGAGCTGCCCGCTTATTTGCTCGAACATTACGGTGGCTGGAGCTCGCCTAAAGTGGTTGATATGTTTGTTCACTACGCGGAGGAAGTGTTCAAGCGTTACGCTCATAAGGTGAAGTATTGGTTTAGTTTCAATGAACCTATCGTGGTGCAAACCCGAGTGTATCTTGATGCGATTCGTTACCCGTACGAACAAGATACCAATAAGTGGATGGTGTGGAATCATGCCAAAAACTTAGCGACGGCAAAAATCGTTAAAGCTTATCGTGACCAAGGCTACGACGGAAAAATCGGCGTGGTGCTAAACCCTGAAGTGACCTATCCACGTTCTAGTGCGGTGCATGACAAGCGAGCGGCTGAAATCTACGATTTGTTCTACAATCGTGTGTTTTTGGACCCGGCTATCAAAGGAGAATATCCGGCGGAGTTGTTAACGTTATTGAGAGGCAATGGCATTGACTTCACACCAACGGAAGAAGACCTTGCGATCATCAAACATAATACTGTGGACTTTATTGGAGCCAACCTCTATTACCCACACAGAGTGAAAGCGCCGGAAGCGGAATGGCCAAAGCACGTGCCGTTTCATCCGAAAAAGTACTTTAGCGGCTTTGACTTACCGGGTAGAGAAATGAACTTCTCACGAGGTTGGGAGATCGATCCGGCTATTGTTTATGATATGGCGATGCGCATTAAAAATGAGTACGGCAATATCGAGTGGATCTTGAGTGAAAACGGTATGGGCATTGAAAATGAAGCTGAGTTCAAAGATGAACAAGGCCAGATTCAAGATGACTACCGTATTGATTTTATCTCAAGGCACTTGTTCCATTTGCTAAGAGCGATCGAAGACGGCGCAAACTGTAGAGGCTACATGCTTTGGGCGTTCACGGACAATGTCTCACCTATGAATGCTTTCAAGAACCGCTATGGCTTGGTAGAGATTGATCTGGAAGACAATCGCAACCGTCGGGTGAAAAAATCCGGCCAATGGTATAAAACCTTGTCTGAGACTCGATGTCTAGATATCGATCTGGATGATGAGTACCGCTAAACCCTAATATCGGCGAGTTTACATACTCGCCGTTCTTTTCTCCCAATTTTGTTTGCCCTGCCTAATATTACTAGCTATCTATTTGAATCTGATATAAAAATCGTTATTCTTCAACCGTCCCTACCTAGAGATTTGGATAACCGTTAGTTCATTAACAGCAAAAATGTTACAGTAACATTCACTACTACTTGAGAATTCGTTGAATGACTATGGAAGCAAAACGTTCACGCCCAACTTTGCAAGATATTGCTGATAGAGTGGGTATCACTAAAATGACGGTAAGTCGCTACATGCGCAATCCAGATTCGGTCGCCCAAGCGACTCGCGATAAAATCGCTCAAGTGGTTGAAGAGCTAGGATATATCCATAATAGAACGCCTGCGATGCTGTCGAAATCGTCGAGTAAAGCGATTGGTATACTGTTGCCTTCATTGTCTAACCAAGTATTTTCTAGCTTCGCGCAAGGTGTTGAGCATGTGACTAACCTCAATGGTTACGATACCTTGATCGCTCACTACAGCTACGATCGTGATGTGGAAGAAAAGAAAATCGAATCTTTTCTTTCTTATCAAGTAGATGGCCTAATTTTGACGGACACCAATCATACCGAGCGCACGCTGCAAATGATAAAAACCGCAGGTATTCCTGTGGTAGAAGCCATGGATTTACCGGTTAATCCTATTGATATGGCGGTCGGTTTGGACCATATGCAGGCGGCTTATGAAGTGGTGACGCAAATGATAGCCAAAGGTAAGCGCAATATCGCTTATTTTGGTGCTCGCCTAGATACCCGAACTCAGCTACGTATGCACGGCTATGATAAAGCGGTCACTGAGGCAGGGCTGGAACCTCTACACGTATTAACCAAAGAGCACTCTAGTTTTGCTTTGGGTAGTACTTTGCTCGACAAAGCTCTGCTAATTCAACCAGAGCTTGATGGCGTATTCTGCACCAACGATGATATTGCGATTGGTACTATTATGGCGTGTCGTGCTAAGCAACAACGAGTTCCTGAGGATATTAGCGTCGTTGGTTTTAACGCTCTGGATATGGGTAAAGTGATTAGCCCAACCTTGGCAAGTATTGATACACCACGATTTGAGATTGGAAAAAAGAGCGCCGAGTTATTACTATCGGCGCTATCAGGAGCCCCAAGCGAGCAAAAAGTTTTTGATATGGGCTTTACGATTACTGAGGGAGAGAGTCTCTAACTCAGAATCTCGCCTTAATGAAAACTCGGGGGTAGGCTCGCGGGGTCAACATGGTTTAGTCGGCAAAGAGGAAACTCGCTCCTCGGTCTGCTGCTGAGACGTTCTGGCGACAAGTTGCAAACAGATCTCTGCCCCAAGTCTGTTGATGGATTTCGGCATCATGAGCCTCTAGAGGGCGACTCTCGATACCTTCGAATACTTTGAGTTCTCCACGGTGGCAATCTAATCGAACCCTATCGCCATCTTGTATACGTGCAATGTTTCCACCTCGCAGGGCTTCTGGCGATACATGAATCGCTGCGGGGATTTTCCCTGACGCGCCAGACAGCCGACCATCGGTCACCAAGGCGACGTTAAAACCTTTATTTTGGATATTACCAAGCAATGGCATCAATTTATGCAGCTCAGGCATGCCGTTAGCTGCTGGGCCATTAAAACGCACGACGACCACGCAGTCGCACTCGAGTTCGCCTCGCTGATAGGCTGCTTCCACTTGACTCTGATCGTTAAATACTTTGGCTGGTGCTTCGATAATCTGGTGCTCTGGTTTTACCGCCGACACTTTAACGATAGCTTGCCCTAAGTTACCTGATACTTGCTTTAACCCGCCCGTTTTTTGGTAATACTGCTTGTCATTAGCAATGACCTCAGGGTTTTTCGTCCCATTAGAGCGTAACCAAGTGAGGACCTGATCATCAGATTGAGTGTCTAATTCTGGGTAGCAAAGCTGATCTTCAAAATGGCCAAATGCCGTCACGGTATCGCGATGCAGTAACCCTTGCTGGTTGAGTCTGGTTAATAGAGCAGGGACACCGCCCGCTGCATGAAATGCATTGATATCACTGGTGCCATTCGGGTAAATATTGACGACCAGAGGTACGATGTCGGAAAGATCGTTGATGTCTTGCCAAGTTAGTAGCAAGCCTGCAGCTCGGGCGACGGCAATCATATGAATGCTGTGATTCGTGCTACCACCAGAAGCGAGTAGGGCTACCACACCGTTAATCAAGTTTTTTGCTGAGACTACGTCACACAATGGGCGATAGTTTGCTGAACCTGCAATGCTACTGGCGATTCGCTTCGCGGCATCTTGTGTTAATGCTGTTCGCAGCGGGGAATCTGGTGGTACAAACGCGCTGCCGGGTAGCATTAACCCCATGGCTTCAAACACTAATTGATTGGTATTGGCGGTGCCAAAGAAGGTACAGGTACCACTGCTGTGGTAAGCACGACATTCCATTTCTAGCAGCGAATCTTTACCAAGCTCTCCAGCGGCGTGCTGTTGGCGAATCGTGACCTTCTCTTCATTAGAGATTCCCGTTGCCATTGGACCTGCGGGAATAAACGCAGTGGGAAGATGGCCATACGCCAGCGCGCCCATTAATTGACCGGGCGCTATCTTGTCGCAAATACCAAGCAGTAAGTTACCATCAAACATATTGTGGCTGAGTGAGAAGGCGGTGCTTTGGGCGATAAGATCGCGTGAAAACAGCGACATATCCATACCCGGCTGTCCTTGTGTGACTCCGTCGCACATTGCGGGAACACAGCCCGCGACTTGCGAGGTATGGCCTAACGGACTTAACGCTTGTTGGATGAGTTCCGGATAACCCTCATAGGGCTTATGAGCGCTCAACATGTCGTTGTATGACGAGATGATAGCCAAGTTGGCGCTGGTGTTGTTGAGTAAGGACTGTTTGTCCGCATCGCACGCTGCAGCCACGGCGTGTGCAAGGTTGCCGCACGAGAGTTGCGAGCGCCCTTTGCCTGCTAGTTTTTGCTTCGCAATATTCGCTAAATATTGTTGTCTTAATTTTTCACTGCGCTGCTCGATACGCTGCGTAACGGCCAGTAAGGTTGTATGAGTCATGATACAACCTCAAGCGTGGCATTAGATAATTGGCTGCGGATATCACGAACGGCGGTCTGAATCACACGTTCTAGTGGCATGTCGATAGGTACAGTCAAGACATCCAGTTCACAATCAGGGCGTTCTAGAGCTTCAAACTGACTTCGCAGGAGGGAGCCTTTCATAAAATGCCCTCCTCGTTGTTCGACACGTTGTCGAATGAGTTCAAACTCTCCATCTAGGAACACAAAGATAAGGTTATTGTTGCCAAGTCTTAATGTGTCGCGGTACCCTTTTTTAAGTGCAGAGCAAACAATAACACCATGCTCATTCTTGCATCCTAGGCTGTACGCGGCATCGTTAATACGCGTCAACCATGGCGCTCTGTCATCATCACTCAGCGGTATGCCTGCGGCCATTTTGTCGATATTGCTTCTCGGGTGAAGATCATCGCCATCGATAAACTTTGCGCCTAATACATCGGCAATCCCTTTGCCTACTGTGCTCTTACCTGAGCCAGAAACTCCCATAACAATAATGCACTTCCCCAAGTTCCCTCCTCACGAATCAAAATTTGATCCAATCCGCACAATTCAATTAATTCACAAACTGGACTTCATATTATCGATGTTACTGGTAACATGATACCGGTAACTTTTAATGTTGTGAACAAGAGCACATCCAGTTAAAAAACTTAATTACAGCCGAAATGAGGCTGGCATAGTGTTGATAAAATGCTAGCTCATCGGTTCACGATGTACTATTTGAGGGGTAACAATGTCGGTATTTCCAGAGAACTTTTTATGGGGCGGAGCTATCGCTGCTAACCAAGCTGAGGGTGGGCATCTAGAGGGCGGTAAAGGCCTAACTACGGTCGATATGATTCCGTACGGTGACAATCGTATGCCTATTAAGCTGGGTCTACGTGAGCAAGTAGCGCTCGATGAATCGGAATTTTATCCAAGTCATGGAGCTATCGATTTCTATCATCGCTATAAAGAAGACGTCGCGCTATTAGCGGAAATGGGCTTCAAAGTGTTCCGGACTTCTATTGCTTGGGCAAGAATTTTCCCTAAAGGCGATGAGCTAGAACCTAATCAAGAAGGGATTGCTTACTACCAAGATCTGTTCCGTGAATGTCAGAAGCATGGTATTGAACCTCTTGTTACCTTATGCCATTTCGACGTGCCAATGCACTTGGTAAACACATATGGTTCGTGGCGCAGTCGTGAAATGATTGGTTTTTTTGAGCGTTATGCTTGCACTTGTTTTGAAGCATTTGATGGTTTGGTTAAGTACTGGCTCACATTTAATGAAATCAACATCTTGCTAGCAAGTCCATTCTCTGGTGCTGGCCTGCTATTTAAAGAAGGTGAGAACAAAGAGCAGGTGAAATATCAAGCGGCGCACCATGAGCTTGTGGCAAGTGCTCTAGTGACCAAAATCGCCCATGAGATTAACCCTGATAACCAAGTGGGTTGCATGTTAGCGGGTGGCAACTTCTATCCGTACTCCTGCAAACCTGAAGATGTCAAAATGGCGCTTGATAAAGATCGAGAGAATCTATTCTTTATTGATGTCCAAGCCAGAGGCTATTACCCATCTTATGCTCAAAGAACGTTCCGCGATAAAGGTGTAGAACTTGAGATTCATGACGGCGACTTGGAGATTCTAAAGCACACTGTGGACTTTATTTCTTTTAGTTACTACGCCTCTCGCTGCGCTTCCGCTGATATGAATAAAGGCAACACCAGTGAAGCCAATGTCGTGAAGTCGGTTCGCAATCCACACCTTGAAGCAAGCGATTGGGGCTGGGTTATTGACCCTCTCGGTTTGCGTATCGCCATGAATACCCTTTATGATCGTTACCAGAAGCCGTTGTTTTTAGTAGAAAATGGCCTTGGAGCCAAAGATGTGGTGGAAGCGAATGGCGAGATTAACGATGACTATCGCATCGACTATCTGCGCGCTCATATCAAAGCGATGGGAGAGGCCATTGAAGATGGTGTGCCTTTGATGGGGTATACGCCTTGGGGGTGCATTGATTTGGTCGCCGCATCCACTGGAGAAATGAGTAAACGCTATGGTTTTATCTACGTTGACCGTGACAACAAAGGTAATGGTACGTTGAAGCGTTCTCGTAAGAAGTCGTTCTTCTGGTACAAAAAAGTGATTGAATCCAACGGTGAAGATTTGTCATAACCTCCGTTTCTCATTGGTGATTATGAAGGGGTGCCTATGTGCATCCCTTTTTTGTGTTTTAAAACTGAGGGGAATGTTTAGCGAGAACGAAACAATATGTTAATTTGGTTGCAGATTGTAACGGCTCATTTTGTCTAACTCGATGTGACCTTGTATTAATTTTGTTAATAAGCGTAGAAAACAGCAAAAAGCTCGGAGTTTTTGACAAGTAATTCCTTAACACTCAAAATACACTGCCTGCCATTGTAGTAGTCCAGTCGTCTTTTTCGACTGAGTAGAGATTGAGGAACACACATGTTTACAGCAACAGATGTGCTAAAAACGGAGTTTGTCGAGCAGCCGCTTGAACAGCTCTGGTCACTGATCTCTCCACTTTACATGGTGGATGAGTCTCAATGGTTGAAACAGCTTTTACCTCTGGCGACGCCGCAAGGCGATGAAGCCCAGCAAATCCCACAGAAAACCACCGAGCTTATCGAAGCCATCCGTGCCGATAAAAATGCCATTCAAATGATTGATGCTTTGCTGCTTGAGTACAGTTTAGATACTCAAGAAGGCATTTTGCTGATGTGTTTAGCAGAAGCGTTAATGCGCATTCCTGATTCTGCAACGGCTGATGCGCTTATTCGCGACAAACTGAGTGTCGCTGATTGGAAATCTCACCTGAAAAATTCTGACTCTGTGTTTGTCAATGCGTCAACATGGGGTCTTATGCTGACGGGCAAAGTTGTCGGGCTTGCTGAGTCTGAATCACAAAGCCCAGCAAAAGCAGTGAACCGTTTAGTCAACAAGTTCTCAGAGCCTGTGATTCGTAAAGCCATGTATCAGGCCATGAAGATCATGGGGCATCAGTTTGTTTTGGGCCGCAGCATTGGTGAAGCTCAGAAGAATGGCAAAAAGATGCGTGATCGCGGTTTTACCTACTCTTATGACATGCTAGGTGAAGCGGCGCTCACTAAATCTGATGCTGACAAGTATTTCAAAGACTACCTGATGGCGATCGAAGCAGTAGGCAGTGATAAATACGGCTTAGATACTAGTCCAGCACCATCAGTTTCAATCAAGCTGTCGGCACTTCACCCTCGTTACGAAGTCGCTAACGAAGAGCGTGTGCTGACTGAGCTTTGCGATACGTTAACTCAGCTTCTCACTCGAGCGCGAGAGCTGGATGTGGCGATTACGATTGATGCGGAAGAAGCTGACCGTCTTGAGCTATCACTTAAATTATTTGAGAAAGTGTATCGTAGCGACGTGGCTAAAGGGTGGGGCAAGTTTGGTCTGGTGATCCAGGCTTATTCTAAGCGTGCACTTCCTGTTTTGGTTTGGGTTAACGCTTTAGCGAAGCAGCAAGGCGACCTGATTCCACTCCGCTTAGTGAAAGGTGCGTATTGGGACAGCGAAATCAAATGGTCTCAGCAAGCGGGCTATGATGCGTACCCTGTCTATACCCGTAAAGAAGCGACCGATGTTGCATACCTAGCGTGTGCTCGATTCCTATTGAGTGAAAACGTGCGTGGCAATATTTTCCCGCAGTTTGCGAGTCACAATGCACACACAGTGACGGCCATTGCGACAATGGCTCAGCACACCGATTACGAATTCCAGCGTTTACATGGTATGGGTGATTCACTTTATGACCATGTGATGGATACGCATAAACAGCCAGTACGAATCTACGCACCAGTGGGTAGTCACAAAGACTTGCTGCCATACCTAGTGCGTCGTCTGCTGGAAAACGGTGCAAACAGCAGCTTCGTCCACCGCCTTGTTGATGCGCGTTGTCCTGTTGACAGCTTAACTGTTCATCCGGTAGATGCATTGCTTGCCAATGACACCCTACACAACGCTAATATCGATCTACCTCCCGCTATTTTTGCCGATCGTAAAAACTCCGTGGGTGTGAACGTTGATATTGAGAGCGAAGTGAAAGACTACGAGCACAAAGTTGAAGTGTTCCGAGCTAAGCAGTGGCAAGGTGCTCCGATCATTAATGGTCAATCGCAATACGAAAGCATGATCAAGGAAGGTGCTAACGTTGATACGATCACTGCGCCTTATGATCGCCGTCTTGTCGTGGGGCAAGTGGCTATGGCTAACCTTGATCATGTTTCCGAAGCTATCCGAGTAGCAGAGCAAGGTTTCACTAGTTGGTCGCAGACGCCATATGTTGAGCGTGGTCAGTGCTTACTAACACTGGCAGACAAGCTAGAAGAAAATCTGCATGAGTTGGTGGCGATTTGCCATCAGGAAGCGGGTAAGACCATTCACGACAGTATTGATGAAGTGCGCGAAGCGGTCGATTTCTGTCGTTACTATGCGAAACAACCACATATTTTTGAAACGCAATCGGTACTTGGCTTTGACGGTCAGTCAAAAACATTGACACGCGGCGGACGAGGTGTGTTTGTTTGTATTAGTCCGTGGAACTTCCCACTGGCGATTTTCCTAGGTCAGGTCACGGCAGCATTGGTTGCGGGTAATACCGTTGTGGCTAAACCTGCGGAGCAAACTTCTCTTATCGCTGTACGTGCTGTTGAGTTAATGCTTGAAGCAGGCTTCCCTGCTGATGCGATTCAACTGATTACAGGACGCGGTGCTGATGTAGGTCAGGCGTTAACCTCGCACCCAGCGATTGCTGGTGTTGCCTTCACTGGCTCTACGCCAACGGCCCAGCGCATCAATAGCACGCTTGCAGCACGTCAAGTTGCGCCAGTACCATTTATTGCAGAGACCGGCGGTCAAAATGCGATGATTGTTGACTCGACTGCACTGCCTGAGCAAGTCGTTCGCGATGTTGTTCGCTCTGCCTTCGCTTCTGCCGGACAGCGCTGTTCTGCATTGCGTGTTCTGTTTATTCAAGAGGATATTGCGGAGCGTGTTATTAACCTGATTCAAGGCGCAATGGATGAGCTTAAAGTGGGCTTGCCATATCTGCATGCTACCGATGTGGGCCCAGTAATTGATGCCAATGCGAAGCAAAAACTACTGGCACATATTGATGCGATGGCAAAACAAGGCAACAAAGTGGCGCAACTGTCGCTTGATGCTGAGTGCCAAGAAGGGGATTTTGTACCGCCTTGTGCGTTTGAAATTTCTGATATCTCTGTGCTAACGGAAGAACATTTCGGTCCTATTCTCCATATCGTCCGCTTCAAAGCATCTGAACTACCAAAAGTGGTTGAGAGCATTAACTCTACAGGCTTTGGCTTGACGCTAGGTGTCCACAGCCGTAATGAATCGACGTACGAGTGGGTGGAAAAACACGCTCGAGTGGGGAACTGCTACATCAACCGTGATCAAGTCGGTGCGGTGGTAGGGGTTCAGCCATTTGGAGGACAGGGTCTCTCCGGAACTGGACCAAAAGCAGGTGGCCCACACTACCTATATCGCTTTACTGATGTCATTAACGCCAACGCTAATCAAGCGGCGAAATAAGGAGAAAAATCATGGTCAATAACGCAACTATTTTCTCCGATGTTTTGACAGCATGGGAAGGTTGGAATCTTAGTGATTTTGCTGAGCAACGTGAGTGCTTACTTTCTGCTCAGCGTAATATGAATGAACTGAACGCTACGCTCGCTAGCGTGATGGCTTTCCATATTCAACAAGCTAACGTGTTATTAGCTAACCCGCATGTGATGCCAGGGCCAACGGGTGAAACCAATGAGCTTTATGCGGCGGGGCGTGGTGTGGTTTTAGTGGTTCTAGAGAGCGAAGAAGCACAAGCTAAGATCGCGGCAATGGCGCAAATTACCGCAGCACTTATCGCTGGTAATGGTGTCATTGTTTGTTCTGGTAACGACAAGTTTAATCAAATTTTAAAATCGGCAGTCGAGCGTTCTCAACTGCCTACTAACCTAGTTCAATTTGTGGCTTTAGAAGAAGCTTCCACCTTTATCGAGTTCGATGTACGAGTGGTTGGTCTTGTTGGCTCTAAAGACACTGAATGGCAGGTTAACCATCAACTGGCTAATCGCGATGGAGCGATAGGTCTTTTGGTGTCTGAGACGGATTTGGCGCTGCTGCCTGTGGCGCACGATCCGAATCTCGTGTTGAGGTTCATAACAGAAAGAACAAGAACCATCAATATTACAGCAGTGGGGGGCAACGCTACTTTGCTTGAGCTTGGTAGCTAGTGACATAAGGTTACGGACCCCTACCAGCCTCCAATATCACCGTTATGTTGGAGGCTGTATTCTAGGATGAGGAAATAATAATGATTCAAAATAGCTTCGCTATTACAACTACTTTCATCGCTTATTTGGCGTTGATGCTCGCTATCGGTGTGATTGCTTACAAGCGCACGGCCAATTCTAGCGACTACTTTCTAGGTGGTCGTTCATTAGGACCATGGCCAGCGGCTTTGTCTGCAGGTGCATCGGATATGAGTGGCTGGTTACTGCTAGGTCTTCCTGGCTATGCGTATGCAGCAGGTATTGAAGCTTTCTGGCTTGCTGGCGGCTTGCTGGTAGGTACATGGCTAAACTGGCTAATCTGTGCAAAACGACTACGTACTTACAGTATTACTACTGACGCACTGACCCTGCCTGAATATTTGTCTCGTCGTTTTAACGACAATTCAAAAGTGATTCAGGTTGTATCTGCGTTCTTCATTTTGCTTTTCTTCCTTTTCTATACCAGTTCTGGTCTAGTGGCAGGTGGTAAACTGTTTGAAACAGTATTTGGCTTGGATTACACCATTGCCGTCATCATCGGTACGGTATGTGTTGTCTCGTACACGTTATTCGGTGGCTTCCTAGCAGTATCTTGGACTGACTTAGTTCAGGGCCTATTGATGGCAGCGGCACTGATGATTGTTCCTGTGATTGGTATGCAAGGTGGGTTCGGTCAGCTAACGTCTGATCTTGAAGCCATTAACCCAGAGCTTCTTACTCTATGGAATGACACGAAAGGCCAGCCGCTATCTGCAATCGCTATCATCTCTCTCGTGGCATGGGGTCTAGGTTACTTTGGTCAGCCACACATCCTCGCGCGTTTTAAAGCATCTCGTTCAAACAAAGACTTAACGACTGCTCGTCGTATTGCTGTCGTTTGGTCTGCGTTGTCTATGCTTGGTGCAATGCTAGTGGGTGTTGTAGGTCTGGTTTACACTACAGGCACTGGTGGCGATGTACTGGCAGATGGTGAGAAAATCTTCATGTTACTAGTTAATGCGCTATTCCACCCAGTAGTCGCTGGTATCCTTTTGGCTGCAATTCTCGCGGCTATTATGAGTACAGCGGATTCTCAGCTATTAGTGTCTTCGTCGGCGTTGGCAGAAGATTTCTATAAGCAAATCATCAACAAAGATGCGACATCTGAGCAAGTAGTGATGGTAGGTCGTGTCGGTGTTATCTTATTGTCAATTATCGCACTGGTTCTTGCGATGACTCCAGACAGCTCGGTACTTGGACTAGTGTCTTATGCGTGGGCTGGGTTCGGTGCTGCCTTTGGTCCTGCAATCCTACTAAGCCTATACTGGTCTGGTATGAACCGTAATGGCGCTATCGCGGGTATTTTAGTTGGTGGTGTGACTATCGTAGTTTGGAAACAGCTAACTGGCGGCATCTTCGATATCTACGAAATCGTTCCTGGGTTTATCCTATCTTGGATTGCGATTATGGTAGTTAGCTCAATGACTGGTGGCCCAGACAAAGCGGTTCAAGCTCAGCATGAAGCATTTGAGAAGAACCTAATCGAGTTAGACTAATCACCATGTTTGTGATTTAGCATAGTTAATACATCAAATGGCCCTCAGTTACTGAGGGCCTTTTTTTAGTTCTATTAATACTAAAAAGTGTATGCCAATCAGACAATTGAAGATAAATCTCAATAACTGAATCATATTTAATCGACTTCTAAATTCTGCACTATCGTTCAAGCGAATCGGTTTGATTAACATGCACCTCGTCAGCTTAACAAAGCAAAATAATTTTGAACGAGGTATCCATGAAACAGTCAACTAAAACGCTCTTCACACTCCTTCCGCTTACTATGGTTATGGCCCAGGCACTCAATGCCGCGCCATTAGATAGTTATGACTTCACTGCTAACTCAAAGGGTGCAACGTCATACACGGCAAAGGCCAACCAAGAGGTTTACAAGCAGTTAGACTTCAACAATAAAAAAGCGTTTGAAGAAGTAGATCGCGGCTTTATTGCTCCCCTAGATAATGGTGGATTCATCAAAGGTATTGCTGATGTGCCAGCAATGCAATTTGTGCAAGGTAAACAAGCGCCAGATACGGTGAACCCGAGCTTATGGCGTCACTCTCAGTTGGTAAACCGTGGTGGTTTGTACGAAGTGCTACCAAACAAAATCTATCAGGTACGCGGTAATGATGTGTCTAACTTAACCATCATCGAAACGGACAACGGCATCATTCTTTACGATATCGAATATTCACCAGAAACCATGAAAGCGGCTTATGAGCTTTACGCGAAGCATCGAGGCAACCGTCCGTTAAAAGCTATCATCATTTCACACTCTCACACCGACCATTATGGTGGCATTGAAGGTGTTATTAAGTCAGGTCTTGCATCTGAGGAAGATATTGCGAGTGGCAAGATTCCAGTATATGTACCACAAGGTTTTGTTGAGCATGCCGTAGGTGAAAACGTACTGTTTGGTAACATTATGAGTCGTCGTGCTGTGTACCAATATGGCTTCCTGCTACCGAAAAATGAAAAAGGTATTACCACAGCAGCGCTAGGTCCGCTGGTGGCTGCGGGTGCTAATGGCTTGCCAACTACGGTTCACGAAATCACTAAGCAAAAAGAATCGGTTACCATTGATGGTTTGCAATTCGACTTCCGTTTGGTTCCTGAATCAGAAGCGCCATCGGAAATGGTCTTCGAAATCCCAGCTTGGGGTGCGGTTTCTATGGCTGAAGACGTTAATCACCTTCAACACAACATTTACACGATGCGCGGCGCTAAAACGCGTGACGCTGGTAAATGGGCGAAATACATCAATAATGCGATTGTTGAATGGCACGACAGTGCGAAAGTGCTATTTGGCCCTCATACATGGCCAACTTGGGGTAACGAAGAAGTCATTAACTACATGAAAGGTCAGCGTGATTTGTACAAAGCGATTAACGACCAAACCACTCGATTAGCTAACTACGGTTATCGTCCAAGAGATATTGCTAAGAAGATCGAAATCGCTGACCCGATCATGAAACAGTGGAACAACCGAGATTACTACGGCAACTTCGAAAACAATGTCATTGCTACCTACGTTAACAACCTAGGTTGGTTCGACGGTAACCCAGTGGAAATAGCTCGTCACACTGATGCAGATACCGGTAAGCGTTATGTTGAGAGCTTTGGTGGCGAGGATGTTGTGATTGAGAAAGCGCTGGATTACTACCAACAAGGAGATTATGCATTTACTGTTCAGCTGCTAAACAACATTGAGTCGTATAACAAAGACAACAAGAAAGCCAATTACTTGATGGCTGATGCGTTTGAACAACTAGGCTTCCAAGAGGAAACCGCGCTTAATCGCAACTGGTACTTGACGGCTGCAAAAGAGCTTCGTAACGATAACTTGTTGCCACAAGTTGTGAACTCAGCAGGTCCAGATGTGATTAAAGCCATTCCTTCTGATTTGATGATGGATGTGTTCGCAACACGTATCGTTCCTCAGAAGTCATTAGACGCAGGCCGAATTGCCTTTGATTTTGAATTAAACGGAGAATCATTTGGTGTAGAAGTCGAGAATGGTGTAATGAACTCAGCGCTGGATTATCACCCTCAAGATTCAATGGGTACGATCAAAGCCGATAACATGACGCTGTTTGGTATCATCAGCCACAAACTGACAGTAAAAGATGCCCTTGCTACTGGTGCGTTAAAAGTAACCGGAGACCAATCGGTACTGAACAAGTTTATGGGCGTTCTAGATAGCAATATCCCAGCAAACTTCAACTTGATTCAACCGCGTATGAACTAATCGTACAAAATAAGTAGACAAACGAGAAAGCCCACGTTGTCGTGGGCTTTTGTCTTTTCAGACAATGGATTAACCATCCATATCTTCTTTATTGCGTTGCTCTAACCACATCGCATTGATGACCCCGAAGGAGCATGCGAGCAACACACCTAGAACCCAACAGATATACCACATACGTTTTATCTCCCTAGTACAGCGATGTGCTGTTGTCTTCAATGAATTGCTTGTCGATTCGGCCGAACATCTTGTAATAACACCAAGTCGTGTATCCAAGGATTACAGGGACAACCACAACGGCGACCACTGAGATGATGCTGAGCGTTTTGTAGCTTGATGTGGCATCCCACAACGTCAAGCTGTGAGAAGGTTCTAAACTTGATGGAATAATCATTGGAAACAGCGCAATGCCTGCGGTCAATATGATGGTTAGAATTGCCAGACTCGAGCACAAAAATGCCCAGCCACCGCGCTTCGCCATGGACAGCAGCGCCGAGAAAAGTAGCAAAGCGCATGCCCCAAGGGGTACGATAAATAACGTAGGATATCGAACAAAGTTATGCAGCATATTATAGCTGACAACCGAGACCTCTTTGCCTACTGGGTTTGAAACGCCATTGGTATCGATAAGGCTTTGGATGATATAGCCATCTTGGCCATTGGCGATGACGCCACCGACAACGAACATAATCAGCGCGGTACACGCGGTCCACACTGCGATGGATCGCGCTCTTTCATTAAGCTCTCCCACCGTTTTTAGTTGCAGGAAGGTAGCTCCTTGAAGCAGAGTCATGGCCATCGCGACGACACCGCACACTATGGGGAGTGGAGTAAACAAGCTCCAAAATCCGCCCTTATAACTGATCATCAGCAATTCATTGAGCTCGAATGGCAGACCTACAAATAAATTACCAAAGCCAATACCAAATACTAAAGGTGGTACGAGACCACTGACCGTTAAAGCAATATCACAAGCGCGTCGCCATCTAGGGTCGTCAATTTTGTTTCGATAATCCATGCCAATAGGGCGTAACCATAGCGCGGCAAGAACCAGAACCAGCGCCAAGTAAAAACCAGAGAAAGCCGTAGCATAGACGGCAGGCCAGATGGCGAAAATCGCTCCCCCCGCAGTGATCAGCCAAACTTGGTTACCGTCCCAATGTGGCGCGATGCTATTGATCATAATCCTACGTTCAACATTACTTCTTCCGGCAATAGGCAGTAGCGCGGCGACGCCCATATCGAAGCCGTCCGCGATAGCAAAGCCGATGATCAGTATACCGACGATCGCCCATGTGAAGAGGCGGAGTGTTTCATAGTCAAACATATGATCTCCTTATTTGTAGTTGTCTATAACATTGTCGAGTGAACGGTTTTGTTCGTGATAGTAACGCCCGGTT
This sequence comes from Vibrio sp. La 4.2.2, assembly GCF_027586995.1. Taxonomy (NCBI): domain Bacteria; kingdom Pseudomonadati; phylum Pseudomonadota; class Gammaproteobacteria; order Vibrionales; family Vibrionaceae; genus Vibrio; species Vibrio sp. La 4.2.2. The sequence goes on along the minus strand of NZ_JAPPTJ010000017.1, from coordinate 23,992 downwards.
TTCAGTACACTTGGCCCGCGGCGGGAGAATTTCACCATCAAATACATCTCAGCGATAAGGAACAGGGTATAGAGCACGTAAACGGCTCCTAGCGAAATCCAAATATCACTGGCAGCCAAGTCTGAAGTGGCCATACTGACAGGCAGAACTTCACCAATGGCCCACGGTTGTCGGCCATACTCAGCGACAAACCATCCAGCTTCACAAGCTATCCATGGCAATGGAATCGCCCAAAGTACTGATTTAAGTAGCCATCGTTGGCTGCCGATTTTCTGACGGCAAACTTGAATAAACGAAAAGCCAATCAGCGCGAACATCAAGACGCCACACACCACCATAATTCTGAAGCTCCAGAATAGTGGTGCGACTTGCGGAATGGTGTCTTGTGTAGCCATTTTTATTTGTTGTTCGCTGGCATCAGAGACATTGGGTGCGTATTTCTTCAGCAGAAGACCGTAGCCAAGGTCAGACTTAACGTCATTGAACTGAGCGATGTTCTCGGCGGTTTTATCACCATTTCTTAAACGCTGGAGTAAACCATAAGCGATCATTCCGTTGCGTATTCGTTGTTCGTTGATTGCCATGAGATCACTGATACCCAACACAGGTTTATCCAAAGAGCGTGTTGCGATAATGCCCATGAGATAGGGGATCTTAAGCGCATAATCGGTTTCCATGGTTTCTTGATTGGGAAGTCCGAAGACGGTAAATGAAGCTGGTGCTTCTTCGGTGTGCCATTCCGCTTCAATCGCTGCGAGCTTAACCTTTTGAACATCGCCAAGTTCATAACCAGATTCATCGCCCAGCAGAAGTGTGGAAAAGATGGCAGCCATGCCAAACAAACAAGCGATAGCAAATGAACGTTTTGCAAATGCTACGTCCCGATTTTTCAGCAAGTAGTAAGCGCTGATACCCATGATAAATAGTGCACCAGTGGTGTAACCTGCGGCGACGGTATGAACGAATTTCACTTGTGTCACTGGGTTGAAAATCACGTCGGTGAAACTGGTCATTTCCATACGCATTGTTTCAAAATTGAACTCAGCACCGACAGGGTTTTGCATCCAGCCATTAGCCATCAAAATCCAAAGACCAGAGAAATTTGAACCCAGTGCAGTAAGCCAAGTAACTGTGAGGTGTTGACGCTTACTTAACCGATCCCAACCAAAGAAGAACATCCCGACCAATGTCGATTCAAGAAAAAAGGCGACTAGTGCTTCAATCGCAAGCGGGGCCCCAAAGATGTCACCAACGTAGTGAGAGTAATAGGACCAGTTGGTACCAAATTGAAACTCCATGGTTAAGCCTGTTGCAACCCCTACGGCAAAGTTGATCCCAAAGAGCTTGCCCCAGAACTTGGTCATATCCTTGTAAATGGCTTTGCCCGTCATTACATAGACCGATTCCATAATGGCTAGCAAGAATGATAGCCCTATGGTGAGAGGCACGAATATAAAATGATACAGCGCGGTACTAGCAAATTGCAGACGCGACAGATCAACGACATCTGTTAACATAGCATCCCCTTCCCGCTACGAGCGTAGCGGGTAGAAATAGTAGAAAGATTGGTTTTTATTTGGTGATTAAGCGTTTGCAGGCTTGTTTAGAAAGGGCTTTTTTAGCCAGTAATCGAGGCTTAGATAACGACCACCGCCGTAGACAAAAAGCACCATTAACATCACGAAGTAGGTGGCAGCGAATTCCATACCGTTGTTGAGCATAACAGGGTCACCAAGTTCGGTGATGTAGTTGTAGCGGCCCGGAAAGTTTTCCGCTAACCAAGTGATAAAGCCGTTTAGACGAATGGTTGATTCCATACTCCCTGTCGCAATCGCATCCCAGCCATGTTTCCAATGCACCATGGCACTGGCCACACTCATCATAAAAATCATAGGAATCGCGATAATGCGAGTAAACAAGCCTAGGGCTATACAGATACACCCGACGACTTCAGTTGCAGCAGCGAGGAACGCAAGAAGTTCTGGAAACGGGAGGTTAAGTCCACCGTCTGCTACGGGGGCGCCAAACCAGGCAACCGTGCCTGCGAATCCCAGTACTTTAGAGCGCGCTCCGACATAGATAACCGGAACCAAGAAAAGACGAATAGACAGTAGAACCAAAAAGTCGATTTTTCGGCACTTGTCGATAAGGTTGTCATACCAAGTTAAGACTGACTTAATCATTTTATTCTCCTAGGGTGTTGATGTTTAACAGCCCGAGATGGGTGAAATGTTGTATCCAAAGATGTACATCGAAATCGGCGAGTTGAGCTTCAGTTTGTTGTTGGAATGTCTGTAAGCTCGAACAATATGAGGGTTGAAGGGTCTGAATCAGTGCCACATCGATGGGCCGAAGTTTTTGTGAGACAACATGGTGTTGAGCGTTTCGAAATACCGCGTAGTAGTTTGGTGGAGTGCTATCGGTTATTTGTATTGAGTGACTAGACACCTCAAAAGGCAACTCCACTAAGTGCAGAGTGGGATTGCAGCTCAAGGTGTATTGCTCAGGGTTCTGATACACAATGTCACTGCAAGACTCGATATTGATTCGAGTTTGGTCAATTTCTGCGCTGAAGGCGATCCACTCGTATTCAAGTACCATAAGGTCAAGTTGGTTGACCCAAGTACCATGCTGAATGAACTGCACGAACTCTGTCGCGATGTGATGAAACTCAGGTTCCATTGCACAATGCTGCAACAGAAAGTCTTCCACTAACTGAACCAAAGCTTGATGACCGACTCGCTCAACGAAAAAAGGAAAGGTGTTGTTTACGACACCAAAAACGTTGTCGCGAATAAACTCACCGTACTGGCATCCTTCAGTGCGACCTAATCGTATCTTCTGCGCAAGTGCTTCAGTTTGCTGAAGCATCAATCCTGGAGGGCTAAGCATAGAGGACCCCACTTTCAGACAGCTGGACTTGTCGTTCAGCAGCTTTGACAACTGCATGGATGTCTCGTAGCTCTTCAGTAAGGACGACCAGTGGTGGCACGTTGTGGTCTCTCTCTAACAGCAGTGGTTTGTTGCCGTGGAGGTTAAACACATAATGAGCCAATTCAATTACCGAGTCAGGGACGGGTTTGCCATGAGTATCGAGTAATGATTGATCACTCTGCTGCAGATGTCCTGCAATGTGGTAATAGCGAATCGCGTCGCTCGACAAGCTTTGCAGCATCTCATAAGCATCAAAACCGTGGTTGATGCTGTTGACGTAGACATTATTGATATCCAGCAGCATCTGACAGCCAGATTTCTCGATAAGCTCTGCAAAGAACTCGCCTTCAGGAATGTCGTTGTCATAATTGTGATAAAACGAGATGTTTTCGAGCACCAAAGGCCTAGCGACCACGTCTTGAACGCGTTGGATTCGAGAGGCTAGATAGTCGATATTCTCTCTGCTTCTTGGGATCGGCAGTAGGTCATAAAGGTAGCCCTGACTGTCCCGAGAAAAACTCAAATGGTCGCTGTAAATCTCGATATCAAATTCATCAAGAAAACGGGCAACATCTTTAAGGTAGCTTTCGTTTAACGGCACGCAATCACCAATGGATAGACTGAGACCGTGAGCGACCAAGGGGTATTTGTCAGCGATTTGCTCCAAACGCTCCCGTTTTGCGCCACCGAGATTCATCCAGTTTTCAGGTGCGAGCTCGAGAAAGTCGATATCGGGATGCTTAGGCATGTCACTCAGCATATCCACATGCTCCATACGCAGACCCAATCCCTTGCTGGTGTTGGTTATTGTCCGCATACTCCACCTGTCACCTTACTGTTTGCTGATGTCACTGCGTCCGCAGGCGCATTGATACCTTGACCAGAGAGGCCGCACTTCCCGTCACGCGCGCGCACTAACTTATCTTGTGGATCGCTATCGAGCTCTTGTTTTTCAAAGCGTTTTTCGGTTCCACATTTACCTGCGGCACATTTACCGCCATGCTGTTCTGTTGGCTGAGCGGTAACAGGAGCTTCAGCAGATTCACTGATGGCAGCGAGTGCCGCGTTCATTGATACCAGTGAGCTGAGTGCGATTGATATAGCCATTTTATTGTTCATTTGAAGTCTCCTTGAAAGACGCCATTGGGAAGCTCGACAGATCACGAGCAGAGAATATTTTTCCTTTGTAGTACTTTTTCACGATCTCCACTGACTGTGCTTTACGCTTGAGGCCTAGCCCCATCCAGTGATTTAAAATCAGTAGCTTAGGATTAATTTCAGCGGCAATTTCCCCCACGGTCGAAGGTTTCGCATGCATAAACGATGAGATAGCATCGGCTTCTTCGTGAATGGCCATAGGCATTACTAGAATGTCAGCGCCTTTGGCAAAAGGAATGAAGGCGGGATTACTGCCATTTTGGTCTGCAGAAATAACAATGACGCCGTCCTCACTTTCAATTCGGTAGGCCAAAGTAGGTACATCTCCATGAGGGATGCCGAGTGCATAAACAGTAAGCCCATCTAATTCGTAGATTTTTTGTGGTGTGGTTTCTTGATAAGAAACATCGGTGAGGGTGATTGGGAACAGGCCATCTGAGCCATCATAAAGTCCATTAAGGTAAGCGTAAGCTCCGTGTTCCTGATTGAACATCGCATCCATATAGCCTGTTAAACTCGGAAATGCAGAACCAGCTTCTGGACCGGTGATATCTAGTGCGTCCTCACGTTCGAAAAAGTAAGCGCCTTTAAGCAGAGCTGGAAGATCGGCAACGTGATCGGTGTGGAAGTGAGTGATGGCTAAAAGATCGAGGTCTTCGAGTTTGCCTCCTGCTTGGCCAAATCGTAGGTAGTTACCGCCACCCGCGTCAATCATGATTCTTGATTTGCCTTTCCACCAAATCAATTCTCCCGATGAGGCGCGCATATCATCAGAGATGGGACCTCCAGAACCAAGGATTTGTAGGGTAAAGTCTTTATCTAGGGGTTCGAGATTGATTGCAAAAGATTGTGTCGCCCCAAGTGAGCAACTTAGCGCGACTGCTAGCGCTTTTATCGGCCATTTCATAACCATTTCCTATCGTTTTTGTCATCGACTACTTTTGGTCAAAGCGTGAAAGTGCAGACAGGGAATCATCAAGTTTGTTGATCTCTGTCAAAGCACGCCGATACGATAAGGAAAAAATAAGGTTAAGTATGTATGAATATATTTAATGTTGTGTTTAGTTAATATGAACATTTGATAATGAAGCCATACTAACGGACAAATGAGCTAGTTAATTAATTCGCCAAGACTAATGCAAGGTTTCATTATTCATAAACATACCTATGGAAGCATAAATAATCTGAAAATGCGGTTAACGCATACTTTCAAATACAAAAAAGGGCACTCCGGTAGGAATGCCCGAACACCTAATATAGGGGGCAGGTGTTGTTAAATTTTGGTTTGTGAATAGATAGGGTTACAGTCGGCCTTCACTGCGACACATTCTTATTTTATCGATAACCACTTGTTTCATAGCGGCTTTACCTGGGGTGATGTACTTACGAGGGTCATTCGCGTCAGGATGTTCACTGAAATGATCTTTAACCGCGTTAGAGAATGCAATCTTTAGCTCTGTTGCGACATTAACCTTACAAATACCTAAATCAATACATCGATTTACCATCTCATCAGGAACGCCAGAAGCACCATGGAGAACTAATGGGATATCAACCATTGAACGGATTTTCTCCAGTCGGTCAAAGTCTAGTTGTGGCTCAGCTTTGTATAATCCGTGAGCCGTTCCGATGGCTACAGCCAGCGAGTCTATCCCCGTTCGGCGGACAAATTCTGCAGCTGAGGCTGGGTCTGTCATCAATGCATCGGCGCTATCAACAATTAAGTCATCTTCTTGACCTCCGAGGCGACCTAGTTCCGCCTCAACACTGGCATCAAATCGATTGCAGTATTGGACGACAGAGCGGACTATTTCGATATTTTGATCAAAGGCATAATGAGAGCCATCGATCATGACTGAACGGATGCCGTGTTCAACTTTATGTCGGATATCTTGTAGGTCTTCATGGTGATCTAAATGAAGCACTAAAGGTATAGAGTGCTTATGAGCGGCTTCTTTACATATGCTTATTAAGTAGTCGGTACCAGCATAGTCATAGGTTCCGGGAGTGCCTGCAAGGATTACGGGAGACCCCATTTCAGATGCAGTTTCCACAACGACTTGGACAGTTTCTAAGTTGTGGATATTGAATGCAGGCACTGCGTAGCCACCAAGTTGAGCACGTTTTAGCATTTCACGAGAAGAAATTAAATACATGGAACCTCCTGACTTGGCGACACTTCAGAATCAAATACGATTCGACCGTTAACCCAAGTTTTGGTAATAGAAAAATCTGAATTAATAGCGACCATCGAAGCAGCTTTTCCTACTTCTAATGAGCCCAATTTTTGTTGTAAGCCTAGCGATTTAGCGGGAGTTAGTGATGCCATAAGCCAGGCTTGCTCTAGAGGAATATCAAGCCATCGCTGAACACTAAGCACTGCATCTAGCAAGTTAAGAGTGCTCCCAGCTAAGCTTCCGGATGTCGTAGTGACAACGCCTTTGTTCATTTTTACTTGGTATTCTCCAAGAGAATATTGACCATCAGGCATACCCGCTGCGCACATGGCATCGGTAATAAGAGTCATTCGGGAGCCACAACAGCGGTGGGCGATATCGATGGCACTTGGATGAACGTGATGTCCATCAGCAATCATCTCTACATAGCTTTCAGGGTGAATCAAACCTGCGCCTACTGTACCTGGATCTCGATGATGTATACCTCTCATGCCGTTGTAACAGTGGACAATGCCATTTGCTCCCGCATCAAGAGCGGCATTAGTCTGCTCGTAACTGGCATCGGTATGCCCGAGCATGACTTTTATCCCTTGTTTGCGTAGGTATTGAATCGCTTCAATCGCACCTTTCTTCTCTGGAGCGAGAGCAACAGTCACGAGTTGGTTATCGCTATAAGAAATCCAATTATCGAGCTCTTCAATTGATAGTTCACGAAACCATTCTGTTGGATGAGCGCCTTTGTTCTTTTCAGTAAAATAGGGTCCTTCTAAATACGATCCGAGTAGCTCCGCGCCAGAAAGTCCTAGTAGTTTGCTTTTAGCAACTTGTTGTAAAGCCGCGCGTATTTTAGCTATTGGTGCGGTGACGGTAGTGGCAACAAATGCAGTAACACCTAAACTAGCGAAGTAGCGAGACATGCTGTCTAAACTCTGATGACTTGCATCCATGACATCACAGCCTTTAGCGCCATGAACATGGCTATCGATTAGACCCGGTAAGAGAATGCTGTCACCTAAATTTGTGAATTTTGTGTGCTTCACAGAGTCATAAGACTGAATTTCTTCGATAAAACCGCTACTGTTGATGCCGATGACAGCATCATCTAGCCACGTTTGGTCATGCAAGAGCTTTGGTACTCGATAATATAAAACTTCAGATACCATTTTCTTCAACCATCACCGAGTTATCATTTTTCGTGGTCATTTCTGCCGCAAGAGAGGTTACTCCTCGACGACCACACTCAATGGCTTGGTCGGGAAATTCTGCTAATGCCAATCCGTCGCGCTCAAGAAGCATTTCGGCAGCCATTTGCATATTTGTACCAGTAATAACTTGAATGTCTGAGCGTTCCTGACTGATTAGAGAAGCGGTTCTAAACGGTGTGCCACCCAATAAATCGGTAAGGAACACTATTCCTTCATTGGAGTCCAATTCTTTAATTTTCTGGCGCATTTCCTGTTCCAGCAAAGGGGTCGTGGACTCTTCTGGAAAATCAATAAAACCGAATTGAGGTTGTTCTCCGATAACTTGTGTGATCGCTTTGGCAATACCAGAAGCGAACCCACCATGACCCGATAAAATTACAGCAATCATATGTCTTCCTTTTTGGGGCTAAAAAATTAGCCCCATATGTTATTTATCGATTGATAAGCGGCTTACAGGAATCCCATAAAGCGACCAACAACACCCAGTGTTACCGTGATACCAATAAGTTTTAGTGGGCTCCATCCACGTTTTACCAAGGCGTACATCGCTAAGGTGTAGACAAGCGGAAGGAATGCTGGCATCAATTTGTCAATCACATCGGCCTGAAGTTTGACCACTGCATCACCTGCATTGATTTCTGCAGTCGTGGATAGTCGGACGTAGGTAGCAACGAGTGCTCCAATTACCGTCATACCAACCATGGAAGCAGCGTGTCCTACTTTTTTGGTATTCGCTTTGATTACTGGTATCGCAGCAACACCCATACGGTAGGCATAATGTGCAAGTCCAAATCTCAAGCCAAAATGCACGGCATTGAACAAAACAATAAAGAACACTGCGCCCATGATTGAACCTTGGAGAGCAAGGTCTGCACCTATACCACCACATATGGGTAGTAACGTTAGCCAGAACATAGCGTCACCGATTCCCCCCATCGGCGCACCAACGGCTATTTTGGTACTTTGAATACTATTAATGTTCTGTTTTGAACGCTCCATTGCCAAAACAATACCCATAACAAAAGTCACCAAGAATGGGTGTGTATTAAAGAAACCCATATGGCCCTGCATCGCTTTTGAAAGGTCAGCTTTATTAGTGTGGATTTTTTTAAGAGCTGGCAATAGGCCGTACAACCAACCCGATGCCTGCATACGTTCATAGTTGAATGACGCTTGTAGCAATAATGAACGCCAGGCCATCTTATTGATGTCGGCTTTGGTTAACTCAGTACCAATTTCTTTATTTTCATACTCGTCATCGGAGACACCAGGAGCGGGCTGAACTGCTGGATCCGTTACCTTAAGGTTTAGTTCGTTGCTTACGTTAGATTCCATCTTCAAAGTCCTTAGTTGAGCCTGCTGTTGCTACAGGAGTGGGTTCCGATTTACGCATGAAGTCGATAATTGCCATTGCTGTCGCAGCCGCTGCAATAGCTAAGATAGGTAGTTGCAGCCAAGCTGCGGCGACAAAACCAAGAATGAAATAAGGGATGTAGGCATTCTTCATCATGATTTTCATCAGTACTGCGAAGCCGATAGCTGGCATGATGCCACCTGCTACACCAAGGCCATCGATCAAGTCTTTTGGAAGAACCTCTACTATCTTTCCAGCGTGCTCTGCACCTAAGAAAACTGGTAAAAAAGCGCAGAGAAAATAGAATGTACCTAGTACGCCCAACGCCATGTAGTTAACGCGTTCGATACCATCGGTATCTGCCGATTGTGCGTATTCATCACATTTCGACATAACAGCAGACATTGCGGAGAACAATAAAGTGATCCCCATCTGGACGGCGACCGCAAACGGCACGGCAACACCCACCGCAACGTTAGGCTCTACTTTTGTTGTAATAGCGAAGGCTGTGCCTACAATTGTCCCGATAATGACATTGGGTGGCTGAGCCCCTGCAAGCGGTGCCAAGCCCATCCAAATAAGCTCTAACGTACCGCCGACCAAAATACCGGTTTGTAAGTCGCCTAGTATTAAGCCAACGAGTGGGCCTAACACTACTGGTCGGTGAAAGTGGGTCAGACCGTTAAACAAATCTAGGCCTGCAAAAAAGGCTAGGATGCCGAGCATCAAGGCCTGTAAGAGTCCTATTTCCATAATTGATTTCCTTATTAATTAGATAAGAGTAAAGAGGTCAGTTGCGCTTTCAGTCGGCACACCTTGTATGGTGCACGTGACTCCTAACGCTTTTAGTTTTGTAAATTCCGCAACATCGTCCTCTCCAACAGACACAGTTTTGGCAATCTGTTTCTTGCCTTCGACATAGTGCATGTTGCCGACGTTGATGTTACTTATAGGCACACCACCTTCGACCAACATACGAAAGTCTGCGGGAGTGCGGCACACCAATAGAATTTTTTGTCTGTCAGAGGCTTTATGGATGGTGTCTATCGTTTTTTGCACAGTCCAAAAGCGAATCGCAATACCGTCAGCGAGAACCATTTCCATAAGACTCTGCTGTATGTTGTCCTCAGCAACTTCGTCGTTAACAACAACGACGATATTTGCGTCTGCAAAACCTACCCATTGAACGCCTACTTGGCCATGTACAAGACGTTCGTCAATTCGACTAAGTACGATATTTGGCATAATTAATTCCTTTAAGTTAATTAGTTAGTTCATGGATGGTGACGCCTTGCACAACACGGTTAACTTCACCAGTTGGACACGGGTTATCTGGTCCAAGACCAAGTTTTAGGGATTTTTCAAAGGCCAACATTTGGCAGAATAAGATGTAAGGGAAGCAAAGCCATTCATCGCCAAAGCCGAGGTGTCCTAGTTCGAAAACATGGTCTGCGCTTAATGCTTGTTCGCTAATAGCGATATGTGCCATTGCTTGCTGGTCCCGGCGAATTTCGTCGAAGAGATCTAAGTCATAGCGACGGGTATAGGGATCGCTGGAGATGAGTTGAATGACAACCGCTTTGCCATTAATGGTAAATTTCGGCCCGTGACGGAAGCCAAGTGATGAGTCAAAGCAAGTCATTATGTTACCTGCACTTAACTCGAGAGATTTTAAAGACGCCTCTCTTGCGAGCCCTGAAAAACCGCCACTTCCAAGAACAATTAATCTTTCATATGGTTGTTCTGCAAGGGTTTTGACAGCAGATTGCCACTGTTGCAATTTGTTTTCACATAACGACGCGGTAGCCTCAATTTGTGCCTTCCATTCTTGCTGTTTTTGATGCCCGAATAACGTTAGAGTCGACATCAACATACAGGTGAAACTGGATGTCATCGCAAAACTGTTATCATTTGACCCTTCAGGCATTAGCATGCAGTACGCGTTATTCGCGTTGCTTGCATACTGTGCCAGTGCGCCATTTGCGTTGCAGGTTAAAAACAAGTGATGACAATTGGGGACGATCTGATCGACCAAAGCGACGGCGGCGACGCTCTCTGGGCTATTGCCTGAACGGGCATATGACACCAATAAAGTAGGCCGAGTTTTATCAAGGTATTGTTCTGGGTTTGATACAAGATCCGTTGTTGGGATGGATTCAACCCGGCAACGCAAACCGGAGAGAAGGAAAGGCATGGCAGCATCTCCAACAAATGCCGATGTGCCAGCGCCAGCTAAAATAATGCGCAGTTCTGGTAACTCTAGTAGTGGAGAAAGAAACGCACTGACAGAGTTGTATTGCTTTTCTAAGATATCAGCTAGATTGCGCCATAGTCTGGGTTGATGACTAATTTCAGTGGCAGTATGAATGCCATTGTGTTGCTCTAGCCATTGTTCGTCATAGCCTAGTAAAACGCTCATTAAATAGTCTCCTTACAAGCCGCTGCATTTGAATAACAAGCCTTGGAATAAACCTGAGTTACTTCCATGATTTTGTGAATAACAATGTCAGCGGGATTATTCTGAATTTGGTTTTGCGAAATTGCTTTTGCCTGATTGGGCAAGTACTGGCTCAGTAGAGTGACAGGCAACGGGTTAGCTTCAAGATGAGTAAACAAGGCTTGCTGGGCAGTTTGAACTTCTGGATGTGACCAGTAGTAGCGAATGCGATCACTCAAGCTATAGCTACAATCAAGAAATTGCTGATGTCCCTTTGTGAGGTAGTGAGAGCGCCAGTAATCAGGCTGTTCATGCATAATTTGTTCAACGGTACTTCGAAGGTGAGCTGCATGGTGAGTACCTAGCCACTCGGTTTCCGCTCGGTCGAGACCATAGAGTGCTTCGCGCATAGCAAACGTTAGAGCTGGGCCAACCTTTAAAATAGCGAAATGGTCTTTCACTAGGTCCTGGTATGCTCTCGGGTTTTGATAATCGGTAGAGTGAGCCTCAAAAACCAAGTAAGGTTGGCTTTCGACCATTTTGCTAAGGGTTTGTGCTTTCGAGCTGTCATAATGATGGACGTTATGATGATCAAACTCGACACCTGGTTGTACTACGAGACCGACCACTCGGGGCCAAACATTGCTTAATCCGATATCATCAAAAGCAAGGTTATGTTTGTCTAATGTGACGAGTGCTTGTTCTGAAGATGTGACTTGCAACTGCACTTCTTCTAAGGACTCTAATGCGCCTCCTGGTGTCGGTACTTCTGTGCCAATGACATAAACAGGTGCTTCGCCTCCAACTTTTTGCCATGTTTGTTCCGCGATCAAACAGAGTTGTGCCGCTCGCTCTGCCATGATGGTTTCTTCAAGAGGTGTTGTGTCGTCTAAGCAAGACATGGAACAGTCTAGATGAATTTTTCTAAAACCCGCTTTGATGTAGTCATGAATAAGAGTTGATGAGTTTTTCATCGCCTCTATTGCTGGTAAATGTTGCCAGCAGTTTGGACCTAAATGATCACCGCCGAGTATTATGCGCTCTGTCGGAAATCCAAGTCGTGCAGCCAAAGTAAAGACAAAATCAGAAAAGTCCTTTGGCGTCATTCCGGTATACCCACCAAATTGATTAACTTGATTAGATGTCGCTTCAATTAGTACATGTGTACCGTCTAGTTGAGCTTGTTTTATCGCGGCTTCTATGACCAAAGGGTGTGCTGAGCATACTGAGTAAATCCCGTTCCTTTGCCCTTGTTTGTGTTGTTCAACTAGTGATAATAGAGTTTTCATCGTTGTTCCTAATTTACGATTTGGTCTGCGAGAATGACTTTTACGCCCATATTCAAAAGAGCTTGATGTGTGGCGTGGGGGATACCACTATCTGTAACCAATACATCGATTTGATTTGCCGCACGAATCATGCAAAAGCTCTTTCTACCGAATTTACTGGAGTCTGTGACTGCTATGACTTGACGAGCAACGTCACACATTGCTTTATTGATTTGTGCTTCGTGGCTATCAGGTGTAGTGATACCAGCGTGCAAGTCAAATCCATCAACACCTAAAAACAGTTTGTCGAACAAGTAAGAACGAATGAGTTGTTCACCGTGATTCCCGATGAGTGAACACGAGGCGCGGCGGAGGTTGCCTCCAACCACATGCAACTCGACGTTTTCGTTATTACTGAGTTGGTAAGCGGTGTTTAGAGCATTAGTTAAAACGACTAAGCGTTTAAAATCAGTGAGGTATTGGGGCATGAGTCCAATAGTAGAACCTGAATCGAGAATGACGGCTTCACCATCATTGATAAGTTTTGCAGCTGAGTACGCAATGCTCTGTTTTGCCCCTCTGTTGATCTGATCTTTACGGTACAAAGGTTGATCAAATGCAAAGTTAGGATTTAAATTAGCGCCTCCATAGCATCTAAAAACACATCCCTCTTTTTCTAGGAGGTTTAGGTCATGTCGAATCGTTACTGCTGAGACGCGAAATTGCTCAGCAAACTCGTCAACTTTTCCGCTGCCATGAGCACGAATGTGCGTCATGATTTTAAGTCGGCGCTCCTCGCTATTCATGAATAAAACCTCGCTTTCGTTAACTTTCAAATGGTATTCAAAGAGTTTCGATTTCTTATGGTTTCTATTAAATCAGGCGGGGATTAATAAAAGTGAAAGCCAGATCACAGTTGGTTTTCTTTCGGTTTAGGGTGTTTCTGTCTTTCGTTTCAAGTGGAGTGAAAGGTTTGTCTTTCAGTTTTAGAGATAGAATGAACAATCTTGTCTATATGGCTACTTGGTTTTATAGAATGCCAAGTGAAAGGAGATACTATTGAGGAGTTAAATAATAGGTTTCGAAATCATAGATGATCAATGTCACACTATTGATATTCAGTAATTCTGAGGTTACGAGTTATTGCAGAAATTAACGCTAATCAACAATGCGTACATCGATACCTAGAGAAATGAGTTCTGATGCATATTGAGGTGGGATTCCACTGTCGGTAATCAACATATCGATTTGATTGGGTCGAGCGATAAGGCAGAAGCTTTGACGATCGAACTTAGAAGAATCCGTTACCGCCACCACTTTTTGGGCGGCCTTTACCATGGCTCGATTAATGCTCGCTTCGCCCTTATGCGGGGTGGTGATACCTGATTGAGCATCGAAGCCATCAACGCCAATAAACAACAAGTCAAAGTGAAAGCTCGTCAACAAATCTTCACCTCTTGAACCATAAAGAGAATAAGAGTTTTTCCTCATCACACCACCAGTGACCATCACTTCAACATTGTCTTGGCTTGCAAGATGGTAGGCCACGTTGATGGCATTGGTCATGACAGTTATGTTGCTCTTGTTTTGAAGGTGATAGGCAATTTGCTCTGTGGTAGAGCCTGAGTCGATAATGACTTTGCTTCCATTCGGTATTAACGAAGCAGCGTAATTGCCAATTTTCGCTTTTACTTCGTTATTTAGCTGCTTTTTATCGAATAATGGTTGGTCAAAAGTGAAACTACTATTTAAAAGTGCACCGCCGTAACACCGGGTAACACAGCCCTTTTTCTCTAAATAATTAAGATCATTCCTGATAGTAACTTCTGAAACATTATATTGTTGCGCAAAGTGGTTTACTTCACCTTTTTGGTGCGTTTGTATATGAGCTAGAATGGCTTCGCGTCGCTGGGCTGTGGTAGTCATTGGATAGATAATCTATTGTAGGTATGAACGAAGTCTAACCTAATCAAATTGGGCTTGTCGAATGTTGTACTTTGATTATTGGGAGAGACCTAGCAACATATTTGTGCGGCTATCTGTTATCAAAAAGTAGCTTCTCCAGCTACTTTTTGACTCCAAGATAAAGCCCTTACCTTGGACACTCACCCCAATCACATTCAACCTGATAAACAAGCTCATCGACCTTTGTCGGCTTCAAACGGTCTTGTTCACCTATAGACAGCTCATTTGCAACTTGTGCTTCGAACAGCGACCAGTGTTTGACCAAACATTCATCCAGATCTGTGGTTTCCTGTGACCATGTTTCTTTGAGCATGGGGAGCATACAAGCAGAACCGTGGGCGAACATCATCAGTTTCCACTTCAGCTCATGCATAATGAGTGGCGTTTGTGGGGAATTTGCGTTGTAGTCATCAACCAACTTGAACACGATGCTCTCAATTTCTCCGGTGCTATCAATAAAGTAGTCGAAGAATTCATTTTCTTGACGCATTGCGTCTGCGATAAGTTGGATCGGTTGAGGAATGACAATGCAGTGCGCCAACATACCTACAGCAAAACGGTAGACTTTGACATTCGCGGGGGTGTCTTCTGGAAGCTGATCGAGAAGATAACGAATGTACTTTTGCATATACGCGTGAAGGTGGTCGCTGATGCCATACCAAATTTGTTCTTTGCTACCGAAGTGGTGACGAATCAAACTATGAGAGACGCCTGCGCGCTCACTAATATTGCGTATGGATACACGCTCATAGCCTAGCTCACAAAACATTTCTGCTGCGACCGTCATGATCAGGTTTTTCGTCTCTTCCGCTGCCGTTGCGCTGCGACGACCTTTTTTCTTTTCCACTCGATACCTTCTAAATTCAATCAATCCTATACAGGGTACTGCAATAGTGTGCTCGACGACAAGATTCGCATCAATCCTGTCATCAAGAGCAGTAAATTTACTGAGTTAATGTCTCGACTTCTTCATATAACCAAAAGCGATAAAGTTAGTCGTAAAAATTATACTGCACGCATGTGCAATATTTATTGATCTCTTTCAAATTATACTTATACTGCACACTTGTAAAGTAATTAACTGCACAAGTGTAAAATATAATTTGGGATAAATATTATGAAAACCCATCGTCTATTCAAAACTAGTGGTTTGATTGTGTTGCCTTTATTGGCAGCCGTCGGCCTGTCCGGTTGTAATCAAGCACAATCGGAAATCAATGAACCCGTGATCAAGCCAGTTAAAGTGGTCGAAGTCCCTGAGTTGAATTTCTCGCCAGTGAGCAGTTATTTGGCGCAAGTGGATGCCACAGACCGAGCACAGCTGTCGTTTCAGGTAGCAGGACAAATATCTTCGATAGATGTGAAGATGGGTGAAGCGGTGAAAGCGGGTGAAATTCTAGCGACACTTGACCCAACGGACTATCAAGTGGCCTTGGATGCTCGTCAAGCTGAGTTTGATCTCGCACAGTCCCAATTAAAACGTGCCGAGCAGTTATTTGCTAAGAAGCTTATCAGTGCCGATGCCTTTGATCGCAATGAAACACAGTTTAAGGCCTCACAGGCGTCGCTTGAGCAAGCTAAGGCGGATCTAGGTTACACACAAATTATCGCTCCGTTTGATGGTGTGGTGTCAGTTACTCATCAAAAACCATATGAAGTGGTCGGTGCCAAGCAGCCCATTCTGAATCTCATTAGTAGCCAAGACTTAGACGTTACGTTTGCTATTCCGGTCACTGAAGTGAAGAACATGACGCTGGATGAGCTAAAGCATCAGCACTTTTTCGTCACGCTAGATAGCCATCGTAACCAGCGTATTGAAGCGTCCTTTAGAGAGATTGCGATGCAGCCTGATCTTGATACCAATAGCTACGCAGCGTCAGTAAAAATCACTAAGCCAGAAAATATCAATGTACTCGCAGGCATGTCCGGACAAGTACATATCCAAAGTGAAACCACAGAACGTGCGTTTTCTTTGCCTGTTGCCGCATGGATTAACCAGAACGAAACCAGCGGTAAGGTTTGGCGCTTTGACCCAGCGACCCATCAAGTTCATCAAATCAAGCTTTCACTTGATGAAAAGGGTGACGTGACGGCTGGTTTACAACAAGGCGACCAAATTGTAGTAGCAGGCGCGGCAAACTTAGCCGAAGGACAGCAAGTCAAATTATGGACTCGTGAGGGTGGTATCTAGTGAAAAAGTCAATATTAGCATTAGGTTTAGTTGCCCTTACGTTGCAAGGCTGTTATTCAGATATCACTGTGCGTGAGCGAGCACCGTTGCAGGTGGAGACGATTGAAGTTCAAAAACCTGTTGAACAGCAATATCGCGAGTTTCGTGGCCAAGTGGTCACAGCTGAGCAGACCAATCTGGCGTTCCGTATTCAAGGTGAAATCTCACACTTACTCGTGAAATCTGGTCAATCGGTGAAGAAAGGTCAAGTTGTCGCAAAGCTTGATGACCAAAAACTTCAGCAACAGTACCGTGATGCACAAGCACAATTTGAACTAGCGACCAAGCAATTGCGTCGTGGTACGGAATTATATTCAAGAGACATGATCTCTAGCTCTGAGCTGGATGAATTAACGTCCAACAAGCAGCTTGCGAAAGCGCAGTATCAGAACATTCAACATCAGATTCAATATACCAGCTTGAAGGCACCTTTTGCGGGTGTGGTTGCGAGTGTTGATAAAGAGCGTTTCGAGAATGTTGGGCCTGGTGAAACTGTGGTGTCTATCTATCAAGACGACAAGGTGTACGTGAAAATCAGTTTGTCGGACTACATTCTTGCATCGATTACTCCACAGGCTCAGAAAAATGCTTATCAGCCAAGAGCCTATTTTTCTGGTGTAGATCAAAGCTACAGCATGAAGTATTTGGAGCACTCTAGCGAGCCTGGCTCACAAAGCCGTGCCTATGAATTGTGGCTTCAGATGCCTCAACCAACTGAGAAAATCCTTCCTGGTACGAGTGTTGCCGTGAACGTGGACATGGTGGCAGCAGGGCTAAGTTCAATCCAAGGCTATCAGTTGCCTATGACCGTGCTTGAGGCCGGTACTAAGCAAGGCGAGTTCTTTGTATGGAAACATGCTGAAGGAGTCGTCACTAAGACGCCTGTTCACGTGGATCAAATAAACAGTTTCGGTGTGATTGTTGATACTGGTATTACCCAAGGCGACGTGTTGGTGAGCTCTAACTTGAGAAAACTGAGAGATGGTGAAGAAGTGGCTCTCAAGGGGAATAAATAACAATGAGTTTAACGGAATATTCAATTAAGAACCGCGTCATCAGCTGGTTGTTTCTAATCATTTTAGCTATCGGTGGCGTGCAATCTTTTATGGATCTCGGTCGTTTGGAAGACCCTGCATTTACCATTAAAGATGCAATGATTATTTCTACCTATCCGGGGGCAACATCCACGGAAGTCGAAGAAGAACTGACGTATCCATTAGAGAAAGAAATCCGCAAACTCCCTTATATCGATAACATCAAATCGACATCATCTTCGGGTCTTTCTCAAATCATGGTTAGTATGAAAATGGACTATGGTCCTGATGAGTTGCCACAGATTTGGGATGAGATGCGCCGAAAAATCAATGATCTACAACCGCAGCTCCCAAATGGTGTGAGCTCGGTACAAATCATTGACGATTTTGGTGATGTGTTTGGCGTAATGATCATGCTCACGGGTGATGGCTATGATTATGTTGAGCTTAAGCGCTATGCGGATTATTTAAGCAGAGAGCTTGAGTTAGTCGATGGCGTAGGCAAAGTGGCCATTGCAGGCGATCAGCAAGAGATGCTGTTTGTTGAGCTATCTCTAGAAAGGTTGTCAGCACTGAATCTGGACATGAATGCGGTGATGGGGTTGCTTAATCAGCAAAACAGCGTGCTTTCCTCTGGCGAGATTATGATTAATGGCGAAAGCTTAGCGATTCGTCCAAATGGTAGCTTAGATTCCGTTGAGTCATTGGAAAATCTGATTATCCATGGTCGTGATACCGGAAACTTGATTCGTCTTAAAGATGTCGCGGATATTTCAAAAGGTATTCAAGAGAAACCGTCGAATGTGATTACGTTTAACGGTAAGCCTGCTATTAACCTAGCGATTTCATTTTCGTCTGGGGTTAACGTAGTGGAAGTCGGTAAGGCGTTAGATGTACAGCTGAAATCATTAGAAAGCATCAAACCTGCGGGCATTCATCTTGACTACTTCTACAATCAATCGGCGGAAGTAGATAAGTCAGTTCAAGACTTTGTAGTCAGCCTTGCTCAAGCGGTTGGAATCGTCATTTTAGTGCTGCTGTTTACCATGGGAATGCGTAGCGGCATCATCATTGGTGCGGTTTTGCTGCTAACGGTGTTTGGTACTTTCATTATGATGAGTATCAATAATATCGAGCTACATCGTATTTCTCTGGGCGCGTTGATTATTGCTCTGGGTATGCTGGTGGATAATGCCATTGTGATTGTAGAAGGCATTTTAGTAGGGCTAAAACAAGGCCAAACCAAGAAGCAAGCTGCAATGGGTATCGCTAAGCAAACTCAATGGCCACTGCTTGGTGCAACCATAATTGCGATTACAGCATTTGCGCCTATTGGTTTGTCTCAGGACGCAACTGGTGAATTCATGGGGTCTCTATTTTGGGTTCTGTGTTATTCACTGTTCCTAAGTTGGATTACCGCATTAACGTTGACACCGTTCTTGGCTGACTTACTGCTGAAGGAATCAGACAAAAACGAGAGCGCAGATGACTCTGACCCATATAAAGGTGTTTTGTTCACGGTCTTCCGTTGGTCATTAAAACTTGCTCTAAAACTGCGTTGGTTAACCGTCGCGGGCATGGTAGCAATGCTCATTGCCGCGGTGATGGCGTTTGGTTTGGTGAAACAGTCATTTTTCCCACCATCTAATACGCCAATGTTCTTTGTCGATATGTGGATGCCTGAAGGAACGGATATTCGTCAGACACTTAAGCAAACAGAAAAAGTGGAGCAATACATTCAAGCGCAGGATAACGTTGAGTTCGTCTCTACGTCGGTTGGTCAAGGACTACAACGCTTCATGTTGACTTATCAGCCAGAGAAGAGCTACGAAGGCTATGCTCAGCTGCAAGTACGAGCAACTAGTCGCGACAATATGTTTGAGCTACTACATAAGTTAGATGATAACTTAGCGAGCGAATTTGCCGCACCAACGTTCCAGCTACGTTTAATGGAGTTCGGTCCGTCGCCTGCTTCAAAGATCGAGGCTCGTATTATAGGTCCAGATCCTCAAGTACTACGTGATATTGCGGTACAAGTTGAAGATGTACTGATTGCTGATCCAGGGGCGCGAAACATTCGACATGATTGGCGTGAAAGAACCAAAGAGCTAGTTCCTCAATTTAACGAGTCGAAAGCGCGTCGTTTGGGTATCTCTAAAGAGGATTTATCTAACACACTTCAGCTGGCATTCGGTGGCAATACCATTGGCATATTCCGTGATGGCACTCAGATGCTACCTATCGTGACTCGCCTAATTGAAGATGAGCGTGTGGACTATGCGTCTTTGCAGAATATTTCCATATGGAGTCCAATGCTTCAGACCTATGTTCCGGTCGAGCAAGTCATTGACAATGTTACTTTGGATTGGCAAGAACCTATTATTCAACGTCGTGATAGAAAACGTACATTAACCGTACTCGCAGATCACGATGTGCTTGGGGATGAAACCGCAGCAAGTTTATTCGCTCGTGTTAAGCCACAGGTAGAATCACTGCCTCTGCCTGATGGCTACACGATCGAATGGGGTGGCGAATATGAATCATCGAAGGATGCGCAAGAAGCGATGTTCAAATCCTTGCCTATGGGTTATTTATTGATGTTCATTA
This sequence comes from Vibrio sp. La 4.2.2, assembly GCF_027586995.1. Taxonomy (NCBI): domain Bacteria; kingdom Pseudomonadati; phylum Pseudomonadota; class Gammaproteobacteria; order Vibrionales; family Vibrionaceae; genus Vibrio; species Vibrio sp. La 4.2.2. The sequence continues at coordinate 3,623 of NZ_JAPPTJ010000017.1, read as the reverse complement.
TTACCATGTTGCTATTCAACTCATTGAAAAAGCCTTTGGTGATATGGCTTACTGTTCCACTGTCGATCATTGGTGTCGCATTTGGTCTCTTACTATCCAATATGCCATTCAGCTTTACGGCGTTACTTGGTTTGTTAAGCCTGAGCGGTATGATCCTGAAAAACGGTATTGTTCTGATGGATCAGATCAATCTTGAGCTGGAAAGTGGCAAGGATCCGTATTTAGCGATTGTTGATAGTGCTGTGAGTCGTGTGCGTCCAGTGAGTATGGCGGCCTTGACAACTATTTTGGGGATGATCCCGCTGGTGTTTGATGCGTTCTTTGGCTCTATGGCGGTGACGATCATGGCTGGACTTGGATTTGCGACGGTACTGACTTTGATCGTGGTGCCAGTACTGTTTGCTATTTTCTTCAATATCAAACCAGCTAAGTAACTATCTAACGAAATTAAGCGTCGAGCCCACTCTTAGGAGTGGGCTTTTTTGTACCAGTTAAATGCGCACTTTGTTGATTATTAGTAGTGATACGTGATTTTCGCAGCAAGATGACATAATTTGCTTGCATCTTGTTACACTTTCGGTTTTTTGGAGGGGTTTGTAAGTTAATTTCGAAATCTTGATCAAAAATTCGCAAAATAATGACCAAGAATTTGGAATAGCTGCCACATTTTTTGCAATGATCGTTTTGTAATTCTACCGACCTTTTACACAATATGGTCACGAAATGATCAGACCAGCTGGAGACAATGACAATGCCAACTAACTACTGCGCAGCATGCAAGAAAGATACAGCCCACAAAGCCGTGATGCGACGCAGTCCAAATGATAGTACTTCCATGCTCCAGAGCTTCCAGCAATTAATGTCTCAACTTGTCACAGGTAGTGGTTATTACAAACTAGAGCGTCAGCTGTATTGCCGAGTTTGTAATAAGCAAAACCAAGAAGCGGCAAAACCAGTCATGAGTCAGCAAGCAAACTTAGCGTAATTTTTTCAGGCTCCCTACGTTTAACCTTTTGGTTTTGTTGTGAGTTTGTGATCTGACGTCTATTTACATGCATAACGATTGATTTACAATCGAGAGAATGTCCGTTCGCTCGAGATAAATCAATGGCTTCGCTCGCATTAGATAAAATCGATTTAGAAATACTAAGAATACTCAGCCTTAAAGGTCGCATGCCGATTGTTGAGTTGGCTAAACAGGTCAATCTAACAACGTCTCCCTGCTCTGATCGGGTTAAGCGACTAGAAAAAGAAGGCTTCATTCTTGGGTATCATGCGGAGCTCAATCCAGAGAAACTGAATTTGGATGTCCAAGTTTTCATTCATATTCGACTCGATCAAACCAGTTTTTCCATCTTCGAGAAGTTTGCCAAAGCGGTAGAACTGATGCCTGAAATTGAAGAGTGTTACTCTCTATCGGGTGACTTCGACACAATGATCAAAGTTCGCACCAAAGATATGAAGTCCTATCAAGCATTTATGTCCACCAAGTTGGGTACTTTGCCGGGGGTGATTCAAACTCGCAGTGAAGTGGTCATTGAGGAGCATAAAACTGGGTTCGGCGTTAACCCTGAGCTTTTAGACACGCTCACTACCTAAACCATACAAATCATTACCTTTATCCTCTTGTTTTAAACGAAATGACTGCTTGTTTTCTATACAGATGCCTTTTGGTATTTCGTTTTTGAGACTTCCCCTAATTTAATTCCAATTTCAATTTATATAACGATAAATATCTGATATTTACATTATGCATATAAATTAGAAATGAAGATGAACAAACCTATAATGTTTGAATGTGCGAGAGTGCATATCAACTAAATGGTGTTTGGGTATCGAAGTAACAGTTTTTTGAACTTTTAACCAGAGTGAAGTCGGTTTTAAAGGAGCTCGCCATGAGTATCGCTGCATTAATGGGGCTTGTGAATGTCACAGGAACCCTAGTTCTTGATTCACAAGGAAAATTGGTCGTATTACCAGAAGGGGTTGATCCCCGACCTGGAGACGTAGTGCTTGAACAGGTTGCCGAGCAGCCTAGTGATGAATTAGAGGGCATTAAGCTCGCTCAAGTCGACGTTCCAAGTGATGATTTTGGCTCAAGTCTGCTGCAAGGCGATCAAGATGCACTAGACATCATTGCTCAAATTGAATCCGGTGAAGACCCGACTCAAAATGAAGATCAAGCCACGGCTGCCGGTGATGGCCTAAGCTCCAGTATATCCGATGCGGCAACCGTTGAAGCGATAAACCCACAAGTTCAAGCTGCGACTTTCTTCGAAACAACAGGACTTGATCCTCGCAGTCTTAACGATACCCAGACTAATACACTCCTAGATATTTTCTCTAATGCCGCCCCTGTTACTGTCTTTGATTTACGTAATTACGATGAAGAATCGCAAGATGGTCAGTTAAACCTAGACTTTCCTATTGACCCGAATGGTGATGTGCTGACGCTCACTGTCACAGAGCTTCCTAAATTGGGTACCCTAACACTCGCTGATGGCACACCGGTTACGTTAGGTCAGCAGTTAACACAAGCTGAGTTTGAAGGTTTACAATTTGATGCGCCAATGGAATACACCGCAGGTGAAGATGCTGGCCAATTTACCTACACAGTTGACGATGGTCGTGGAGAGATAAACTCTGTTCAGTCAGGTGGTGTAGCCATCACCATCAATCCTATCAATGATATTCCTGTGATAGTCGAACCAGGGGGAGGGAGTGTAACCGAATCTGGTCACTTCGATAACGGCGATATCGACGCAGGAAATGACACTGCGACTGGCCAAGTTGTTGCGACAGATAACGATACCGACTCGGTTCTTGCTTATTCAGTCGCTAACCAATCTGACCAATACGGTTCTATCTCTATTGATAGTAAGACTGGTGAATGGACCTACACCTTAAACAACAGTTCTACCGCGACACAAGCTCTAGCAGAGGGTCAAACTGCTACATCTGAATTCACGGTTTTGGTTACCGATGACAAAGGTGCGGTGGTAACCGATACGATTGTAATTACAATTACTGGAACAAATGATAAGCCAGAGTTTTCGACTTCAAGTAACTTCTCTGGGCAAGTTGTTGAGGCTGGTAACCTTGACGATGGAACAGAGGTGGCTGGTCAATCAATAGTGTCAGGTACACTTGTTGCGAGTGATGTGGACCAAGGCTCAAGCTTAACTTTTGCTGTGGAAGATGGAAGTAGCGACTTTGGTAGCTTACAAGTGCAACCTAGTGGTTTGTGGGTCTTTAATCTCGATAATAATTCCCCTCAAACACAGGCACTTAAAGAAGGTCAAACACAAGAAATTCAATTTACCGTCAGTGTTACTGACGACAAAGGCGCTGTGACCTCGGAAGTTGTTACAATTACTATCACGGGTACGAATGATCAGCCAACGTTTAATGCCAGCAGTAAGCTTGTTGGTGCTGTGACTGAAGCGGGCCATGATGACGATGGCAATGTTATATCAGGTACACCAACGGCTACCGGTACCTTGACTGCGGATGATGTAGATGCCGGTGCAACGCATAAATTCTCAGTGGACAATGGTGATAGCCCTTACGGCAAACTTGTGGTGCAAGAAGGTGGTCAATGGACCTTTACGCTAGATAACACC
>NZ_JAPPTJ010000016.1:0-79937 GCF_027586995.1 Vibrio sp. La 4.2.2 | reverse complement strand
TTTGCTCAAAACGGACGGCCATTTTAGCGAGATAAGTTGTCGTGTCAACCACTTTTTTCAACTTATTTTGCTAAGCTTCTTAGAAGCTTGATACCTTCTGACCGGATGCGAACTTTCGTCTGCGTTCCCGTGTCAGCGAGGGGGCATTATAGAGATCGAAATCTTCTTGGCAACCCTTTTTTTGAAGTTTTTCGCATTTTTTTATCGTTCGATTAAAAACAGCTCAAAACGACGCAAAAATCGACATTTTCTTATTATAGCTGAGCAAATTTATCTGCAAACAAGCTGACTTTATCCCAGTTAGTGTATTCCACTTCCTTTGAAGTATCTGTTTCTCCGCCGGTCATCGTCATAATCAGTTTAATCATAAAGCGGTCAAAAGGATTATAACGTGGGTAATACAATGCGCCGGCAAACACACCTATTAACTCCGGTTGCCAAGGTGACTTTTTCAAGAACGTCTTTATATAAGCACTGCCTTCCGGCGTATCTTTTCCTTGTTCTTCTTTTCTTGCGGTCAGATTGACGCAAAAGAATGCGGCTTTCATTGACGCTAACTTTGCACTGTTGGCATTTAAAAACTGATAGAGTTTCTTATTTAAATGACCATATCGGATTGATGCCCCGATAAGCACTTTATCGAACTCATCAAGATTAATGTTCATGTCTTGGTGTAGATTGACGATAGTGGCGGCATCATCACCTAATTGCTCAGCAATACGCGTAATGATTTTTGTCGTTTGTCCTTCACGAGAAGAATAGAGATAGAGAACTTTTTCCACGATGTTTCCTTTACCTTAATAAGCAGGCTGGTTAACTACGCCAAAATGCAGGAGTTAATAGAATAAGAAGGGTAAACACTTCAAGTCGGCCAAATAGCATCGAAACGATGAGCACCCACTTAGCGCTATCATTGACTTCACCAAAGTGGACAGCTACTTCTCCAAGACCTGGACCGAGGTTGTTCAACGTAGCCGCAACTGCGGAGAACGCACTAAGCTCATCCATACCAGTAGCAATTAACGCTAACATACAGACCACAAACACCAGTGCGTAAGCCGAGAAAAATCCCCATACGGCGTCTACTACACGCTGAGACAGTGCTGTCCCACCCACTTTGATGGTATATACCGCTCTTGGGTGTACAAGACGTTTCATCTCACGAGCACCTTGCAGAGTAAGTAATAAAATACGAATTACCTTCATACCACCACCCGTTGAGCCTGCACATCCACCAATAAAAGAAGAGAACAGTAGCAACACGGGTAAAAACAATGGCCATTCCGAGAATCCAGTAGTGGTAAAGCCCGCCGTCGTCGAAATAGATACTGACTGGAACAGTGCCTGATCAAACGCATCGTATACCGAGCTATAGGAGTGATGCTTCAATAAAATAAGGAAGCAGATCAGGAATAACACCACCTGTATAAAGATGAAGGCTCTAAACTCGGGATCTTTCCAATAATACTTCGGATGTACGCCACCTGAAGCAAATGCAGCAAAGTGCAAAGAGTAATTACAGGCCGATATAAGCAGGAATACCACGGTAATCATATTAATAGCATGACTATCAAAGTAGCCCATGCTCGCATCATGAGTGGAGAAACCACCAATCGCAATGGTTGAGAAACTATGAGCTATCGCATCGAACGGTGTCATACCAGCTACCCAGAATGCCGCTGCACAAGCAATAGTTAAGCTTAAGTAGATGTACCAAAGCGCCTTTGCTGTCTCAGCAATTCGAGGCGTCATTTTGCTGTCTTTCACCGGACCAGGGATTTCGGCCCGATATAACTGCATACCACCGATGCCTAGCACCGGTAAAATAGCGACGGCGAGTACAATAATCCCCATACCCCCAAACCACTGTAGTAATTGACGGTAAAACAATATCGCTTTAGGTAGCTCATCTAAACCAACAATAACCGTCGCACCGGTAGTGGTTAAGGCGGAGAATGATTCAAAGAATGCATCGGTTATCGACACATTAGGAAAATCGGATATAAGGAACGGTAAGGCGCCGGCGCTGCCGATTACTGTCCAAAACAAAACCACAATAAGGAAGCCATCACGAGCTTTGAGCTCGTGTTTGTGGCGTCGGTTGGGAAACCAGAAAAAGCCACCACAAACTAATAAGACAAAAAAGGTCGTAACAAAAGGTACACCCGCACCATCACGATAGATGAGCGCGACAAGAGCTGGCGCAAGCATTGACACACTGAACAGCGCTAAAAGAAGCCCGACAATGCGGATTATGGATCGAAATTGCATATATGTTGAATGAAGCTACGCTTCGTTACGTCCTAGTTGTGTTCTACTGGAGAAACCATTGCCTTGGCTCCACTTTTATTAATTATGCTTTGCGTGAGTGCATCAACCTTATTCACCTCAACTTCTACAATAAGAATAACCTTATCGCTATAGTGAGATTCCACTTCTACTGCAGAACACTTACTAAGTTCAGACTGAGCCGTGGCTACAAATGCATAGTCTAACTCTAGTCGTAATTGTGTGGTGATTTTTTTTTCTATTGTTTGAATTAGCTTAAGTGCTTGTTGAACTCCTCCACCATAAGCTTTCACTAATCCGCCTGTTCCTAGCTTGATTCCACCAGAATAACGGGTAACAACAGCCGCCAATTCTCCAATCCCGGAACCGCTTAACTGTGCCAAAATAGGCTTTCCTGCTGTGCCAGATGGTTCACCATCATCACTAAAGCCCCACATCATCGAATTTTCTGGACGACCAGCTACAAAGCCCCAACAGTTATGTCTGGCACTACTGTGTTCTTTCTTCACATCATCGATAAACGCTTTGGCACTTTCGATACTTGGTGTATGGGCAATTTGTGTGATGAAGACACTCTTTTTGATTTCTTCTTCAAAAATCACAGAGTGCTCTGGTATCAAGTATGCAGTTGAGTTCATTAGGATTTATGAGATCTGTAGCCTAAAAAGGGTATTCTATCATGGGTGAATAGGATTGACTCCAAGATTGGACCACGGTCATAATGTTAAACAGTTGTTTAAAAAATGTATTGAAATTAAATTCAATGCGGTTCAATATTAGACAACTGGTCTAACCAGAAGCAAAAACAATAACTACCGCTTTCGCACAATCACGGATTGTCTGTCACGGAGAATGACAATGATTTACCAATCTGAAACCCTACAGGTAAAGGAAGTACACAACGGCATCGCCGAACTGTGTTTTAGCTCTCCCCAGTCGGTCAATAAACTTGATCTGGCTACTCTTGAAGCCCTAGACAAAGCACTTGATGCTCTTGCAGCATGGAATGATTTAAAGGGTCTAATCCTCACTACAGATAAAAGCGCATTTATCGTTGGCGCCGATATCACGGAATTCTTGGGATTGTTTGCCAAACCAAAAGCAGAACTCAAAGAGTGGCTTGGTTTTGCAAATAGCATCTTCAACAAGTTAGAAGATCTACCCGTTCCGACACTTTCAGCCCTAAAAGGTCACACGCTTGGTGGCGGTTGTGAGTGTGTATTAGCAACAGATTTTAGAATTGGTGACAAAACCACCAGTATCGGTCTTCCAGAGACAAAACTTGGCATTATGCCTGGCTTTGGCGGCACTGTACGTCTGCCACGCCTCATTGGTGCCGATAGCGCAATGGAAATCATCACACAAGGTAAAGCATGTCGCTCAGGTGAAGCGCTAAAGCTTGGTTTACTCGACGCAATCGTCGAAACCGATGCCCTGTATGAATCTGCACTTAACACGATTCAATTAGCCATCAATGAGAAAATCGATTGGAAAGCACGCCGCCAAGCGAAAGTGTCTCCACTGACACTGAGCAAGCTTGAAGCGATGATGAGCTTCACTATGGCTAAAGGTCTTGTTGCTCAAAAAGCAGGCCCACATTATCCAGCACCAATGGCTGCAGTAAAAGCCATTGAAGAAGCAGCTCGCTCTGGCCGAGATCAAGCTCTTGATATTGAAGCAAATTACTTTATTCAACTAGCTGGCTCTGATGTAGCCAACGCGCTAGTTGGTATCTTCCTTAACGACCAATACATTAAGGGTCTTGCTAAGAAAGCCGCGAAGTCAGGTAAAGACACCGAACGTGCTGCCGTGCTAGGTGCTGGCATCATGGGCGGCGGAATTGCTTATCAGTCTGCGCTTAAAGGCGTACCCGTAATCATGAAAGATATTGCTCAGGCTTCTTTAGAGCTTGGCATGACTGAAGCATCCAAACTGCTGAACAAACGCTTGCAACGTGGTCGTATTGATGGCTTTAAGATGGCTGGCGTATTGGCATCTATCACTCCAAGCCTTCATTACGCTGGCATCGAACAGAGCGATGTGATTGTCGAGGCTGTCGTAGAGAATCCAAAGATCAAGGCGTCGGTATTGAGCGAAGTCGAAGGATTGGTCGGTGAGAATACTGTCATTGCATCGAATACGTCGACCATTCCTATTAATGTACTTGCGAAGTCACTCAAGCGCCCAGAAAACTTCTGTGGTATGCACTTCTTTAATCCAGTGCACCGTATGCCACTGGTTGAAATCATCCGTGGTGAGCACACGTCAGAAGAAACCATTAATCGTGTTGTGGCTTACGCAGCAAAAATGGGTAAATCGCCAATCGTCGTTAATGATTGCCCAGGGTTCTTTGTTAACCGCGTACTCTTCCCTTACTTTGGCGGCTTTAGTCAGCTATTAAGTGATGGTGCTGACTTTATTCAGATTGATAAAGTCATGGAGCGCAAGTTTGGTTGGCCTATGGGGCCTGCTTATCTTCTCGATGTTGTTGGTATCGATACCGCTCACCACGCTCAAGCTGTCATGGCAGAAGGTTTCCCTGAGCGTATGGCGAAAGAAGAGCGCGATGCAATCGATGTTCTTTTTAGTAACACTCGCTACGGTCAGAAGAATGGCTCTGGCTTCTACGCGTACACTACAGACAAGCGTGGTCGACCGAAGAAAGCACCAAGTGAAGACATCACTAGCTTACTAGAACCGGTTTGCAAACCAAGCCAAGCGTTCGACGACGACACCATCATTCAACGTATGATGATTCCAATGATCAACGAAGTAGCACTGTGTCTTGAAGAGGGCATCATTGCAACACCACAAGAAGCCGACATGGCTCTAGTATATGGATTGGGCTTCCCTCCATTCCGCGGTGGTGTATTCCGTTACCTAGATAGCATTGGTATCGATAACTACGTAGCAATGGCAAAACAATACGAGTCATTGGGTGCAATGTACAAAGTCCCTCAGTCGCTAGTAGACATGGCAAGCTCTGGTAAGCGCTTCTATGAACTGCAGCAAACTGGCTCACTGTAATTACCCATTGGAAGAGGAATATCAAAATGAAAAATGTTGTCGTTGTTGATTGTCTTCGCACACCGATGGGTCGTTCCAAAGGTGGTGCATTTAGACATCAACGTGCTGAAGATCTATCAGCGCATCTTATGAAAGGAATTTTGGCTCGCAACCCACAAGTCAAACCTGAAGAAATTGAAGATATCTATTGGGGCTGTGTACAGCAAACATTAGAGCAAGGTTTTAACGTGGCACGTAATGCAGCACTGCTCGCGGGTTTACCTATTGAAATTGGTGCGGTTACCGTTAACCGTTTGTGTGGTTCATCAATGCAAGCTCTGCATGACGCGGCACGCTCTATTATGGTAGGCGATGCGGAAATCTGTCTTATCGGTGGTGTAGAACACATGGGTCATGTCCCAATGACTCATGGCGTTGACTTTCATCCACAGTTGTCAAAGAACGTTGCAAAAGCAGCAGGCATGATGGGTTTAACAGCTGAGATGCTAGGTAAACTCCATGGAATTAGCCGCGAACAACAAGATGAGTTTGCTGCCCGCAGTCACCAACGTGCACAAGCCGCAACCATAGAAGGACGCTTCAAAAACGAAATTCTACCAACAGAAGGTCACGCAGAAGACGGCTCTCTCTTCACTTTAGATTACGATGAAGTTATTCGTCCGGAAACTAACGTGGAAGGTCTATCTAAGCTACGTCCTGTATTTGACCCTGCAAACGGCACCGTCACCGCCGGCACTTCATCTGCGCTATCTGATGGTGCTTCTGCCATGTTGATAATGAGTGAAGATAAAGCTAACGAGCTAGGTTTACCTATTCGTGCAAAAATCCGCTCAATGGCCATTGCTGGTTGCGATCCTTCTATTATGGGTTATGGTCCAGTACCTGCGACTCAAAAAGCACTGAAGCGTGCAGGTTTGACGATGGATGATATTGATATTGTTGAACTTAATGAAGCATTTGCTGCTCAATCACTTCCATGTGCGAAGGATCTGGGTCTATTAGATGTGGTTGACGAGAAAGTAAACCTTAACGGTGGTGCTATCGCGCTTGGACACCCATTGGGCTGCTCAGGCTCTCGTATTTCCACCACGCTTATCAATATTATGGAAAGCAAAGATGCCAAGATCGGTCTAGCGACCATGTGTATTGGTTTGGGTCAAGGCATTGCAACCATATTCGAACGTCCATAACCCCATCTGAATGTAAAAACAGCTCCGCTTGCGGAGCTGTTTTTATTTATGCATAAAATGCATACATCAAATGTTCAAGTTTCATTTTTTTTTTACCTATTTGTCGCCTACACTTTGCAGCAGATAACACGTCAACTCATTGGAGATAACCATGTTCAAAGCACTGTTACTTAACCAAGAAGATAAAAAAACAATCGCTACTATTTCTCAAGTAGATGAGTCTCAGCTTCCAGAAGGTAATGTAAAAATAGATGTAAAATATTCATCTTTGAACTACAAAGATGGGTTGGCGATTACAGGTAAAGGCAAAATTATTCGCAATTTCCCAATGGTACCGGGTATCGATCTTTCTGGCGTAGTGTCTCAATCTGATGACCCTCGTTATAAGGAAGGCGACGAAGTGGTTCTCACTGGCTGGGGGGTCGGTGAGAATCACTGGGGTGGCATGGCAGAGAAAGCAAGTCTAAACGGTGATTGGTTGGTGCCAATGCCTGCTGGCCTAGATGCAGAAAAGGTCATGGCTATCGGTACTGCTGGCTTCACGGCTATGCTTTGCGTGCAAGCGATTGTTGATGCTGGCATCAAACCAGAAGATGGTGAAGTACTGGTAACCGGCGCAAGTGGTGGTGTCGGTAGTGTATCAGTAACGCTACTAAACCAACTCGGCTACAAAGTCGCAGCAGTCACAGGCCGTGCTTCAGAAAATGGTGAATTACTCACTTCTCTTGGCGCTTCTCGTATTGTTGAACGTAGTGAACTTGAAGAACCAGCTAAGCCACTTGAGCGTCAAGTTTGGGCTGCAGCGGTTGACACTGTAGGTAGCAAACTTCTCGCGAAAGTATTGGCTCAAATGAACTATAACGGTGTGGTCGCAGCATGTGGTCTGGCAGGTGGTTTTGATTTGCCAACAACCGTTATGCCATTCATTCTACGTAATGTCCGCCTACAGGGTATTGACTCAGTAATGTGTCCTCGCGAGAAACGTATCAAAGCATGGGAACAATTGGCAACTTTACTTCCAGAATCATACTACGCACAAGCGAGTAAAACAGTGGCGTTGGAAGAAGCGATTCAAGCAGCAGAAGATATCACTAATGGCGCTATCACTGGCCGTGTGACAATTAAGATCTAATCTTAGCTAACATATTATTGAAAAGGCTCTCATGATGAGAGCCTTTTGTATTTAATACGCATTAGTACCGAGTATTTGCTTATCATTAGCAGGGCTTGGATTACCGTACTCTCCATTATGATTATGAAAAGCTTCTTTCGTCGACTTAATATCACCATCAAAGCGTGGATCCTGTGGTCGTTCATGGCTGTCCATAAACAACGCGATATCCCAAGCTTGCTGATCTGTTAATGTTCCACCTTGCCCCAAAGGCATGTTGTGTTTTATGAACGTAGCAGCAGTATTTACTCGATGCATTCCTGCTCCCCAGTTAAAACTATCCGGCCCCCAAAGAGCAGGAAAGACATAACGTCCACCCACCTGTCGTCCTTGTCCGTTTTCACCATGGCATACAGAACATTCTTTTTGATAAGCTTTTTCACCACGCTTGTAACTAGGTGCCTTCACAGGTTTCTCTAGTTTTCCAAATCCTCTTCCAGGCAACTTGTTATCAACAGAGACCCCAAACGACAACCAATAAGAGTAAGCATTAAGGTCCAATATTTCCTGACTTAATACCTCTGGGGGTTGACCATCTTTTGCGTTCATAGAATAAAGAAAACAACCTTGCAATCGATCTTCAAACGTATTTACTCGTTTATTTTTAGAACGATAGGCAGGGTAAGACACAAACGCAGCCCACATAGGTGCCGCATTGGCTACACTCCCCCCTCCAAGATGGCAATTGGTGCAGTTCATACCATTATTCACTCTTCCCGTCGGTTTCTATTGCTGGGTATTCATAAACAATGAATATCCACGCTTTATCGACTCCCCCAATTCACCCTTTGGTAAGTTATCCCAATGAGATACTTGATGAAGGGTTTCACCTTCGTTCAACGTCCTACCAGGCTCTATGGGGTGAAGCTCTTTATATTGATCAGCAAAGGCAACGAAAGTAAAACCAGCAAGCAAAGCGATTAGATAATGAGTTTTCATAAAGAACCTCCTTGCGATGAGAAGTATTCCGCAACAGCTTCGATTTCTTCTTCACTGAGTGCTTTAGAAATAGTTACCATCGTCCCCAACAAACCCGGAGGGCGTTGATCATTTTTCCAAGCGTTGAGTTGATTGATTAAGTAGTCTTTATTTTGCCCTATAAGCATAGGAAAACTTGGTGCAACCCCCACCCCATTAGGTCCGTGGCAACTGACACAAGCTGGTACATTGCTATTCCATTTACCACTGTATGCGATTCGTTCACCCAATGGCATATCAGCAGGCCACTTATCACCTCGCCATTGCAAGGTTTCAGGAGTATCAACGGGAATGGAGGCATAGAAATCAGCAGCGAGTACCAGCTGATCATCTGCAACGTCGTGAACGATAGGCTCCATAAAGCTGCTAGTTCGATGACCAGATTTAAACGCAAGGACTTGAGCCTCTAAGTAGGCTTTAGGCTGCCCTCGAAGGTTAGGGATGGTGTTTTCTCTACCAACACCATCAGAACCATGACAGTCGATACACGCCTCCATGATGTTATTGGCGAGAGCAGTATGAGTAAGGCTTATAGCAGCTAGCCCGACGATAATCCTTTTAATATTCATTGCTCATTCCTTTGTTGTTTTTAAGTCAAACTAGGATAAAGATTAGTGAATACAAGGAAATGAAGGTATCAATTCAACCGACTGCTAGCCTAACCCTACATCTTCAATTCTTTTAGTAATCAATTTTCCACATTCTTGTTTCAACACTTTGCGCAACCATTGCTGGGACTCAGAAGTATCGCAGCGTGAGTGCCAAATCAACGAATAATCAAATGGTGTGAACGTAAATGGCAATGGCTTAATTACTAAGTCATATCGCTCTGCAACCAAATACGCTAAATCGGCAGGAACGGTAATAATAAGAGGCATGGAATCAACAATCGCCAATGCAGCTTCAAGGTGATAAGCCCGTAACACCATTCTTCTTGGATTCTGATTAACCAATGCAGCATCAAGTAATGATTTTACGCCATCGCTTATCGCAATCATGGCGTGTGGCGCATTAATATAGTCTTCGAGTAATAGTGGCTTTTCCGCAAGAGGATGCTGTTTAGACACTAAACATGAAACCCCTACAGGCCCTAATATATCTTGATGCAAAGGTGAGACAGAACCTGATGGTCGACAGATAGCCATATCTACCTTATCGGTACTCAGCTGCTTAAAAAGGCTCTCGTGTTGCAGTGGGGCAAACTCTAGCGAAATGTTAGGCGCCTGCTGATACACCATAGGTAAGGCATAAGGAAGTATGGTCTGCATAGCGTAGTCAGTAGTAGCGATAAGAAAACGCTCATTGCAGTAATATGGATTGAACTCACTCGGTGTTAACAGTTGGCGGAATGATTCTAACGGCGCATCAATTTGTTTGCAGATCTCCAATGCTTTACTGGTAGGAATGATCCGTTGCCCTTGACGGGTAAACAGAGGATCGCCCAGTAAATCTCTGAGCCGACCTAAAACACGACTGGTCGCTGACTGGCTAAGGTTCAAGCGCACAGCTGCTTGACTAACACTGCCTTCTTCGACCAACACTTTTAACGCAACCAACAGATTCAAGTCACGACGATAGATTTCTTCGAGTTCCATAAACACTTCCTAACGGGTTCTTTTATAGTGTACACCGAGCCCGAATATCTTTACCTAGCGCCAGATAAAAAAAATCCCGCCTTTGACAGCGGGGAAGCCCAAGAAAATGGGGATAGTGTCGGAATGTCGTATAGTGTTAGAAATCTAAATTAGCCAGATGTTTATAAAATGTTAACTTTCTTGTTCTTCTGAAACATCTTGCCAGCGTCTCATCTCAATCCAAATCCCTAGGATTGAGGCGCTTAATCCAATTAAAGGAACAAAGCTCGGCTCTGCTGAAGTCTTTAATACCAGGGCACAGAACGCAATAAAGCAAAGCACTGAATAAATCGTCAATCTATCTAAAGCGGTTAACATAGCTACTCCTTTGCTTCTTTGTTACCAACTTGTTAAATAAAGTTAAAACAAAAAAATCCATTTGCCAAGAGTTATTGCATATTTTTTCTTCATAAGTAGAATTTGAGCTGTTTTTTATAGATCAGAGCACACCATGACAATCAATACAGACCTAGCAACGCAAACATTAGAAGCAGAAGGCTTGCGCTGTCCAGAGCCAGTGATGATGGTCAGGAAGACAATTCGTAAAATGGAACAAGGAGAAGTGTTGTTAGTGAAAGCTGACGATCCTTCTACTACGAGAGACATCCCAAGCTTTTGTCGTTTTATGGATCACCAATTACTTGGCTCGCAAACAGAATCTATACCTTACCTTTACTTAATCAAGAAAGGTCTCGCGTAAAGAATCAAAAAAGGCTGCATCATGCAGCCTTTTTACTATTCATCATATTCAAGCGTTCGGACTTCCGATTGCAACTGCTTAATCTGCTTTTGCATCGCACGTATTTCATTGTGCATGGGAATGAGGTGTTGCACCCTAATCCACGACTCTACAGAGAGTCCAGCCATCACAATGGCACCGACAACCATAGGTGTCCACATGTCGGTGAGCACCATTCCAAGAACCGTTAAAACAAAACCGAACGTAAATAAAGAACTCTGACTTTTCGCGGTCATTCCTGTGTAACGTGTAAGCATAGTATTGCCCTCTCGCTAGGATCCACATGATTAAAGTAGCATGACAATTGTGACACTAATATGTCACTCATCACGAAATTCACTAGATTCGTGCCAGAGTTTGATCTTGGATAAATCACAGTTAGCTAGTTGATATTGTTATTAAAAAATAGCCGCACCAATTGCTAATAATACAAACAGAATGGCGGTAACCCGGCGAATCCAATCTAATGGCAATTTATCCGCTGACAACTTTCCTATCAGTACTACCGGAACATTCGCCAACAACATACCAATAGTGGTTCCTAGAACCACCAGCATTAAAGCATCGGCATACTGCGCCCCTAATATTGATGTCGCAATTTGAGTTTTGTCACCAATCTCTGCGATAAAAAACGCAATGAAACTGGCCACAAATGGTCCTTTGTTGGAGATACTTTCCTCTTCATCCAGTTTATCGGGAATCAGTACCCATCCGGCCATAGCTACAAAACTTACGACAACAACCCACTTCAGAACTTGAGGCGAAAGGTAATCGGCGACGACAACTCCTAACCAAGCAGCAAGTGCATGGTTGGCTATCGTTGCCAGAAAAATGGCTGCAATAATGGGAATAGGTTTACGGTAACGACTGGCTAACAGCAATGAGAGAAGTTGGGTTTTATCCCCAATCTCAGCTAAGGCGACAGTAGTAATTGAAATAGCTAAAACGCTCACGACATGCTCTAAGGGGCAGGGATTATAGTTTTTAACCTATAGATAAACCTCGCACCCCACCCCGGTTCACGATGTTTATCTAAGGTCTTGCTAAACTTGTTGGCACAAGTCTCGAACGCCATGGTGATTTTGCACCAATTATGTTGACGAACGAATTCTGACTCTTGCTAGAGTCCGAATAAGCTACTCCCCAAAGATGGCGGTATTGTAATCACACTAACCATCAAATTCAACAATAACACTGTCCCTTAAGCCGCAGTTGAGCGAGAAATGCAAAAAACTGACCTTTTTTCGCATAATGACGATTAATTAACCACTTTTACCCCTACTCCCCCAAGGAATTACTGGGTATACTTGATCGTTATTTTTACCTTTTTCAGATAAAGAATCGCGCGAATTGACTATGCAAAAATACGATATCAAAACCTTCCAGGGAATGATCCTCGCGCTGCAGGATTATTGGGCACAAAATGGCTGTACCATTGTACAACCTCTAGATATGGAAGTAGGTGCGGGCACCTCTCACCCAATGACATGTTTGCGCGCACTTGGCCCTGAGCCAATGTCGACAGCTTATGTCCAACCATCTCGTCGTCCGACTGACGGCCGCTATGGTGAAAACCCGAACCGACTACAGCACTACTATCAATTTCAGGTAGCGCTAAAGCCATCTCCAGACAACATTCAGGAGTTATATCTAGGCTCACTAGAAGTACTTGGTATCGACCCACTAGTGCATGACATTCGCTTCGTAGAAGACAACTGGGAAAACCCGACACTCGGTGCTTGGGGTCTTGGTTGGGAAGTATGGCTAAACGGTATGGAAGTCACTCAGTTTACTTACTTCCAGCAAGTGGGTGGTCTTGAGTGTAAGCCAGTAACCGGCGAGATCACTTATGGTATCGAGCGCCTTGCTATGTATATCCAAGAAGTAGACTCTGTTTACGACCTAGTTTGGAACATTGCACCAGACGGAAGCAAAGTGACTTATGGTGATATCTTCCACCAAAACGAAGTTGAGCAATCTACATACAACTTCGAGCACGCTGACGTAGACTTCCTATTCTCATATTTCGATCAATGTGAGAAAGAAACTAAGGAGCTACTGGAACTAGAGAAACCTCTTCCTCTTCCAGCTTACGAGCGCATTCTAAAAGCCGCTCACGCGTTCAACTTGCTTGATGCTCGCAAAGCTATCTCTGTAACAGAGCGCCAACGTTACATTCTTCGCATCCGCAACCTGACTAAGTCAGTAGCAGAAGCATACTACGCATCACGTGAAGCACTTGGCTTCCCAATGTGTAAGAAATAAGGCGAGGAGACAGTAAACATGGCAAAAGAATTTCTAATTGAACTAGGTACTGAAGAGCTACCACCAACACAACTTCGCACTCTTGCTGAAGCATTTGCAGCAAACTTTGAGTCTGAACTTAAAGATGCAGACCTAGCACACGAAGGTGTGAAGTGGTATGCCGCACCTCGTCGCTTAGCACTTAAGGTTTCAGCGCTGGCTGAAGGTCAAGCTGACAAAGTGGTTGAAAAGCGCGGCCCAGCAGTATCGGTAGCATTTGATGCTGATGGCAATGCAACTAAAGCAGCACAAGGCTGGGCTCGTGGTAACGGTATTACTGTTGACCAAGCAGAACGTCTAGTGACTGACAAAGGTGAATGGCTGCTATTCAAACAAGAGGTGAAAGGTCAGGCAACGTCTGAGATCATCGTTGAACTTGCAGCCAAAGCACTCGCTAATCTACCTATCGCTAAGCCAATGCGTTGGGGTGATAAAACCACTCAATTTATCCGCCCAGTTAAAACGCTGACGATGCTAATGGGTTCTGACCTTATAGAAGGCGAAATCCTAGGCGTAGCGTCTGATCGAACTATCCGTGGTCACCGCTTTATGGGTGAGCAAGAGTTCACTATCGAATCAGCAGAGCAATACCCAGCGATCCTCGAAGAACGCGGTAAAGTGATGGCTGATTATGACGCACGTAAAGCCATCATCCTAGCGGACTCTCAAAAAGCAGCGGCAGCGGTTGGCGGTGTGGCTGATCTCGAAGATGACTTAGTAGAAGAAGTGACGTCCCTGGTTGAATGGCCAGTAGTACTCACTGCGAAGTTTGAAGAAGAATTCCTAAAAGTACCTTCTGAAGCGTTGGTTTACACCATGAAGGGTGACCAAAAATACTTCCCAGTTTATGACGAGAACAAGAAGCTACTACCAAACTTCATCTTCGTTTCTAATATCGAATCGAAAGAGCCTCGCTACGTTATCGAAGGTAACGAGAAGGTTGTGCGTCCTCGCCTAGCCGATGCCGAGTTCTTCTTTAATACAGATCGCAAGCGCCCGCTTATCGACCGTCTACCTGAACTAGAGCAAGCTATCTTCCAGAAGCAGCTTGGTACTATCAAAGACAAGACAGATCGCATCACTGAGCTTGCTGGCTACATCGCTGAGCAAATCGATGCTGATGTTGAAAAGTCTAAGCGTGCAGGCCTATTGGCTAAATGTGACCTAATGACATCTATGGTATTTGAATTTACTGATACTCAAGGTGTGATGGGGATGCATTATGCCACGCACGACGGTGAAGATGAGCAAGTAGCGCTAGCACTATACGAACAATACATGCCTCGTTTTGCAGGCGATGACCTACCAAGCACTGGTATCTCATCCGCTGTCGCGATGGCAGACAAGCTAGATACTATTGTTGGTATCTTCGGTATTGGTCAAGCACCTAAGGGCTCTGACCCATTTGCACTTCGTCGTGCATCGCTAGGTGTGTTGCGTATCATCGTAGAAAACGGCTACAGCTTAGACCTTACAGATCTTATCGCAAAAGCGAAGTCACTATTTGGCGACAAGCTAACCAATGCAAATGTTGAAGAAGACGTACTTGAGTTTATGCTTGGTCGTTTCAATGCATGGTACAAAGACGAAGGCTTCAGCGTAGACATTATCCAGGCGGTGTTAGCACGTCGTCCGACTAAACCTGCAGACTTTGACCAGCGTGTGAAAGCAGTATCTCACTTCCGCGAACTGGAAGCGGCAGAATCACTTGCTGCAGCAAACAAGCGTGTGGGCAATATCCTAGCGAAGTTTGATGGTGAACTCGCCGCCGATATCGACCTTGCACTTCTACAAGAAGATGCAGAAAAAGTACTGGCAGAAAATGTAGAAGTCATGACAGAAGCACTAGAGCCTGCTTTCGCTACAGGTAACTACCAAGAAGCGCTAAGCAAGCTAGCAGATCTTCGTGAACCGGTTGATGCTTTCTTCGACAACGTAATGGTAATGGCAGACGATGAAGCGTTGAAGAAAAACCGCCTAACACTGCTGAACAACCTACGTAACCTATTCTTGCAAATTGCTGATATATCACTGATTCAAAAGTAATTTTCTAGAAAAACAGCAAAAGCCCAGTTACCTAACTGGGCTTTTTTTTATTCCCACCACAAATAGTGCTTTGCCTCACAGTTTCATTAATGTATGTTCAAACATTAATCTTGCCATCAGCAGGATAAAAAACCGAAAAAATATAACAAGTGAACACAATGAACTAGGTACAGCAATGCAATTTTCTAAGTTTGGTGAAAAATTTAATCGTTACTCAGGTATTACCCAATTAATGGATGATCTCAATGATGGCCTCCGCACTCCAGGTGCCATCATGCTCGGAGGTGGCAACCCAGCCGCTATTCCAGCAATGCTCGAGTACTTTCACCAAGCCAGTGCAGATATGCTTGCCAACGGCGATCTCGTCGCAGCTATGGCTAACTACGATGGCCCACAAGGTAAAGATGCCTTTGTTAAAGCGCTTGCTAAGCTGCTGCGTGAAACCTATGGCTGGGCAATCACAGAAAAGAACATCAGCCTAACCAATGGTAGTCAAAGCGGCTTTTTCTATTTGTTCAATTTGCTTGCAGGTAAGCAGTCCGATGGCTCGCACAAGAAGATTCTATTGCCTATTGCTCCCGAGTACATTGGCTATGGCGACGCGGGCATTGACGAAGATATCTTCGTCTCTTATCACCCAGAAATTGAATTACTCGACGGTGGCTTATTCAAATATCATGTGGATTTTGAACACCTGAAAATCGATGACTCTGTTGCCGCTATCTGTGCGTCGCGTCCAACCAACCCGACAGGTAACGTGCTAACTGACGAAGAGATCCACAAGCTCGATAAACTGGCTCGTGCTAACAATATCCCACTGATTATTGATAATGCTTATGGTCTGCCATTCCCAAACATCATTTTTGAAGATGTAGAGCCATTTTGGAATGAAAACACCATCCTATGTATGAGTTTATCCAAACTAGGGTTACCTGGCTTACGCTGCGGCATTGTCATTGCGAGTGAAGAAGTCACGCAAGCGATGACCAATATGAATGGCATCATTAGTCTCGCTCCTGGGAGCTTTGGCCCTGCGCTTGCCAATCATATGATTGAAAAAGGTGATCTGCTGGATTTAAGCTCGAATGTCATTAAGCCTTTCTATCAACAGAAATCATTGCGTGCGGTAGAACTACTGCAATCAGCCATAACCGACCCACGTTTTAGAATTCACAAACCAGAGGGGGCAATTTTCTTATGGCTTTGGTTTGATGAATTACCGATTACTACCATGGAGCTGTACCAACGACTGAAAGACCGTGGTGTATTAATTGTTCCTGGTGAATACTTCTTTATTGGTCAAGAAGACGAATGGGATCATGCTCATCAGTGTTTGCGCATGAACTACGTGCAAGACGATGACAAGATGCAGCAAGGCATCGCTATCATTGCAGAAGAGGTAGCAAGAGCCTACGCAGAAGCCTAACACTAAAAAGAGCGCCTTATGGCGCTCTTTCACTCTTTATTTCCGAGTATTGTTTCAAGGCAAATATTAGCCTTCGATCAGTTTATTACCACCGATCTCAATTTTACGCGGTTTCATCGCTTCTGGTATTTCACGTTCTAGGTCAACGTGAAGCAAACCATTCTCCATGCTTGCACCGACCACTTTCACATAGTCTGCTAGTTGGAACTTACGCTCAAAATCGCGCTCTGCGATGCCTTGGTAAACATAGTTTTTACCTTCTTCAGCTTTACGCTCACCCTTAACAATCAATAGGTTCTCTTTTTGAGTAAGATCGAGCTGCTCTTCAGCAAAGCCAGCCACAGCCATAGTGATACGGAAGTGGTTCTCGTCTTGTTGTTCGATGTTATACGGAGGGTAACCGCCTGAAGCGTTTTTCGCGGTGTTCGCTTCCATCATATTAAATAGACGATCGAAGCCGATTGCGTTGCGGTATAAAGGAGTGAAATCTACAGTTCTCATAATACTATCCTCAGTTAAGCAATAGTCTTAGCTCTTTATTCATAAGATCTAAGGGGATTCATGGCTTATTCCCTGATGTTTTTCTATAAACGGGACATAAGTTGGAATCAATCTAAATAGTGTGCTGCCACCGTTATCCTCTCTTGAGCAATAAGGGATCAGCTATTTCCGAGGCCCATAAGTTGGCGTCCTCTTCATTACCCTATATAGGGACGATGCACTCCATATTCAAGAGAGCCCTACTCTTTTTTCTATAATCGAACACTCACTAGCAACAATAAGAATACGCGAGTAATAAAAAACGCCACCCTAAGGCAGCGTTTTTATTTAGCAGAACAACCCGTCTATACGTCTAGGTTGGCAACTTTCAGTGCGTTTTCTTCGATGAAGTTACGACGAGGTTCTACTTGGTCACCCATCAACGTGGTAAACAGTTGATCAGCGCCAACCGCGTCTTCAATCGTCACCTGCATCATACGACGAGTCTCTGGATCCATGGTTGTTTCCCACAGCTGATCAGGGTTCATCTCACCAAGACCTTTATAGCGTTGTAGGCTTAAACCACGACGTGACTCTTTGATTAACCACTCAAGAGCATCAACGAAGTTTGTAACTTCTTGAGTACGCTCACCACGTTTGATGTAAGCACCCTCTTCAATCAGACCGTCTAACGCTTCTGACGTATCTGCCAATTGGCGATACTCTTTCGAGTTGAGTAGATCAACACTGATAACGTGCTCATGAGTCACGCCATGAGTACGAACCACAACTTTAGGTAGGTTTACACCCAGTTCAGCGTGCTGTTCTACTTCAAAGCTGTATTGGCTTGCGCCCACTTCTTTGTTGTTTAGCTGCTCAACAAGCTGTTTAGACCATGCTTCCACCGCCGCAGCGTCATGACATTGCTCAGCCGTTAGACGTGGTACATACATGAACTCGCCAACCATAGCATGTGGATAACGACGACTCATGCGATCAACCGTTTTAACTGCAGCGTTGTATTGCTGAACTAGCTTCTCAAGTGCTTCACCAGCCAGTGCAGGTGCTTCAGAATTAACATGCAGTGCCGCGTTATCTAGAGCCAGAGATACTTGATACTGGTTCATGGCATCTTCATCTTTAATATATTGCTCTTGCTTGCCTTTCTTCACTTTGTAAAGTGGTGGCTGAGCAATATATACGTAGCCACGCTCAATAAGCTCTGGCATTTGACGGTAGAAGAACGTTAATAGCAGCGTACGAATGTGAGAACCATCCACGTCCGCATCGGTCATGATAATGATGTTGTGATAACGCAGTTTGTCTGGGTTATATTCATCACGACCAATACCACAGCCAAGTGCCGTGATAAGCGTTGCCACTTCTTGTGAAGAAAGCATCTTATCGAAGCGCGCTTTTTCTACGTTAAGGATTTTACCTTTAAGTGGAAGAATCGCTTGGTTCTTACGGTTACGACCCTGCTTAGCACTACCGCCCGCAGAGTCACCCTCCACTATGTATAGTTCAGAAAGCGCTGGGTCTTTCTCTTGGCAGTCTGCCAGTTTGCCTGGTAGACCGGCTAAATCTAGTGCACCTTTACGACGCGTCATCTCACGAGCTTTACGTGCTGCGTCACGAGCTCGAGCAGCGTCGATGATCTTGGTACAAACAATCTTCGCTTCACCTGGGTTCTCAACAAGGAACTCAGACAGTTTCTCACCCATCGCAGACTCAACCGCTGATTTCACTTCCGATGAAACCAACTTGTCTTTGGTTTGGCTTGAGAACTTAGGATCAGGCACTTTCACCGAAACGATAGCGGTTAGACCTTCACGCGCATCATCACCTGATGTCGCAGTTTTCGCTTTCTTAGAAAAGCCTTCTTTATCCATAAACGTGTTCAGCGTACGCGTTAACGCCGCACGGAAGCCAGCAAGGTGAGTACCACCATCACGTTGAGGGATGTTGTTGGTAAAGCAATAGATGTTTTCTTGGTAACCATCGTTCCACTGCATCGCCACTTCGACAGTAATGCCATCATCACGTTCGTTATCGAAGTGGAAGATTTTTTGGATGATTGGTGTTTTATTGGTGT
This sequence comes from Vibrio sp. La 4.2.2, assembly GCF_027586995.1. Lineage (NCBI taxonomy): Bacteria > Pseudomonadati > Pseudomonadota > Gammaproteobacteria > Vibrionales > Vibrionaceae > Vibrio > Vibrio sp. La 4.2.2. Next base: position 60,558 of record NZ_JAPPTJ010000016.1, on the reverse strand, counting down.
TTAGGTGCTCAACAAACGCTTGGATACCGCCTTCAAACATGAAGTGATCCATTTTGTCTTCTTCGCGCTTATCAATCAGCTTGATAGATACACCAGAGTTTAGGAACGATAGCTCACGAAGACGTTTTGCTAAGATATCGTAATGGAATTCAATGTTAGTGAAGGTTTCTTCACTTGGCCAGAAACGGATTTCCGTACCCGTTTTATCCGTATCACCAATGACTGTAAGTGGCGCTTCTGGCTCACCATGGTGATAGGTTTGCGTATGAATTTGACCGCCACGATGAATGGTTAGCGTCACTTTTTTCGACAATGCGTTTACTACCGAAACACCTACACCGTGCAGACCACCCGATACTTTGTACGAGTTGTCATCAAACTTACCACCCGCGTGAAGTACCGTCATGATAACTTCTGCAGCAGAAACCTGCTCTTCTGGGTGCATTTCAGTCGGGATACCACGACCATCATCGCTAACAGAAACAGAGTTGTCCTCATGGATTGTCACAATAATGTCGTTACAGTGACCAGCCAACGCTTCATCAATTGAGTTATCAACCACCTCAAAAACCATGTGGTGCAGACCGGTTCCATCGTCCGTGTCACCAATGTACATTCCCGGACGCTTACGTACCGCATCCAGACCCTTTAGTACCTTAATACTCGATGAATCGTAATTTTCTGACATGAGTTTCTCTCACTATTTACCTGGTTCTATTGTGCCATGTTCCACATGAAACATCTTGCCATTTTCGTCAATCATATCGGCGACTTGGCTTTGGGTAATAGAACTTACAAAAACTTGAGCATTCGTCTGTTTTAGGTAATCCGCTAGGCGTTTACGACGAAGGCTATCTAATTCGGAAGCAAAGTCATCTATTAAATAAATGCACTGCTTACCGGTCAACTCGGCGAGATGCTGTCCCTGCGCTAAACGCAATGCACACATCATCAGTTTTAGCTGACCTCGAGACAACACATCCTCAACTGGTGTGTTGTTCACTTTAATTCTTAAGTCGGCTTTATTAGGTCCACTAAAGGTGTACCCTAAGCTCTGGTCTCGTTCAAAGTTGCGCTCTAATAGCTCAGCATAGGGCGTATCTTTTTCCCAACCACGGTAGTAGCCAAGTTTGATTTCAAACTCGGGCAAAAACGACTGACACATTTCCTCAGCAAGAGGTTGCATCTGTTCGACATAACACCGACGCCAATCATCAATTTGTTCTGCCAGTTGGGCCAAATCACGATCCCAATAGCTCAGTTCTCGATAACTGGTTGCAGTCTTAAGCAGAGCATTACGCTGCTTACTTAAACGCTTAAATCGTCCCCAAGCTTCATGAAAGCCTGGTTCAGAGTGAAACACACCCCAATCGATAAAAGCGCGACGAAACTTAGGTCCATCCGTCAGTAATTCAAACCCTTCAGGGTGAATTAGTTGCAGCGGTAACACCTTGGCAAGCTGAGCCAATTTTTGCCCAGATTGACCGCCTATTTTAACCTCAGTTGAGCCATCACGCTGCTTATTAATGCCAACGGGTATCTCAAATTGATCCGAGTTCAAAAAACGGCCATGAACGAACAGTTCTTGGCAGTCATTTTGAATGACTCGTCCTGTCAAAGAACTCTTAAAAGAGCGTCCATGACCGAGCAAATATATGGCTTCCAATACGCTGGTTTTGCCACTGCCATTGGGGCCAATAATAAAGTTAAAGCCTGTAGATAGTTCTATATCACAGGCTTTAATATTACGAAATTGCTGTACGATTAAGCGCGTAAGCGGCATAACATCATGCCTAGCTTAGAGACGAATCGGCATCACCACATACATGGCACTGTCATCTTCGCTATTTTCAATCAACGCACTCGCATTGGCATTCGACATAGAAATACGAACCTGATCGCAACGAAGCGTGTTCAGTACATCCAAAACGTATGACACATTGAAACCAATTTCTAATGCATCGCCTTGGAATTCGACGTCTAACATTTCTTCCGCTTCTTCCTGTTCAGGGTTATTCGCGGTAATGCGCATTTCATTTTGGTCGAGATTAACTCGCACACCACGGAACTTCTCATTGGAAAGAATGGCGGCGCGTGAGAATGCTTGTCGTAGTTCGTCGCAATTGGCTTCCAATGTTTTATCGGTATTTTGCGGCAAAACACGGCGATAATCCGGGAAACGACCATCAACGAGCTTAGAAGTAAAGACAAAGTTATTCACTTCCGCACGGATATTAGAGCTGCCAATTTGCAACGTCACAGGTTGCTCAGGAGCATCTAATAACTTAGACAGTTCCTGCACACCTTTACGCGGTACGATAATTTGTTTGTTATCAAAGCTGCCTTCAAGTGACACCAAAGCAACAGCCATACGGTGGCCATCAGTGGCAACAGAACGAAGCGTGTTTTGGTCTAACTCAAACAGCATACCGTTGAGATAATAACGAACGTCTTGGTTCGCCATTGAAAATTGTGTTTTTTCTATCAGTGATTTAAGTTCAGCTTGAGTAACGGTCACCGCCACTTCTTGTTGCCAATCTTCAATATTTGGGAAATCACTGGCTGGTAAAGTCGATAGCGAGAAACGACTGCGTCCAGAACGTACTTGTACACGATCGCCTTCTAACACGATAGTGATAGTAGAGTCATCCGGCAGTCCACGACAAATATCTAGGAACTTGCGTGAAGGTACCGTCACACTACCCGCTTCAAACTCACTCTCTAGCGTCACTTTACTTACTAGCTCAACTTCTAAGTCGGTTGCAGTAAGAGAAAGCACCCCTTCTTCAACCTTCAACAGCAAATTGCCCAAAATAGGTAATGTTGGTCGTCCACCCAGTGCACCAGAGACTTGTTGTAACGGCTTTAATAAGTGATGACGTTCGATAGTAAATTTCATAGATAACTCTTCGTAAAGCTGGCAATCCATGCCACTTATATGCGAAATACAATAACTTGAATGCTAATTATAGCGATTATGCCACTATTATGAAGAAAGCGTACGAATTAAGTTCGAATAGTCTTCTTTAATATCGTGACTTTCTTCGCGTAGCTGAGCAATCTTACGACAAGCATGAAGCACTGTCGTGTGGTCACGACCACCAAATGCATCGCCAATTTCCGGAAGACTGTGGTTGGTAAGCTCTTTCGCCAAAGCCATCGCCAACTGGCGAGGACGCGCAACCGAACGAGAGCGACGTTTGGACAACAAGTCGGCCACTTTAATCTTGTAGTACTCAGCAACGGTCTTTTGAATGTTGTCTATAGTGACTAGCTTCTCTTGTAGTGCTAATAGATCGCGCAGTGCCTCTCGAACAAAGTCGATAGTGATAGGACGGCCAGTAAAGTTCGCGTTGGCGATAACACGGTTAAGTGCCCCTTCCAACTCTCGAACATTAGAACGTAAACGCTTAGCAATAAAGAACGCCACCTCATCAGCAAGGTGAATTTGATGATCTTCTGCTTTCTTCATCAAAATTGCTACGCGGGTTTCAAGCTCTGGTGGCTCGATCGCAACCGTCAACCCCCAACCAAAACGGGATTTTAGACGATCCTCTACCCCATTTATCTCTTTAGGGTAGCGATCAGAGGTAAGGATGATCTGTTGGTTACCTTCTAATAGAGCATTAAAGGTATGGAAGAATTCTTCTTGAGAACGTTCTTTATTTGCAAAGAACTGAATATCATCGATAAGCAATGCATCAACGCTACGATAGTAACGTTTAAATTCTTCAATCGCATTGTTTTGTAGTGCTTTTACCATGTCTTGAACAAAACGTTCAGAGTGCATGTAAACCACTTTCGCGTTTGGCTTGTTATCAACAATCGCATTGCCTACCGCATGCAACAAGTGGGTTTTACCCAGACCAGTACCGCCGTACAAAAACAGCGGGTTGTATGCCGCACCAGGGTTATCCGCAACTTGACGCGCAGCGGCTAAGCCAAGTTGGTTCGACTTACCTTCAACGAAATTATTGAATTTATGTTTGATATTAACGTTCGAACGATGATTGATATCTGAGACTTCAGCCTCATCGTCCCACGTTTTATGCACAGGCTGACGTGCCTGCAGCTGTGCTGGTGCTGAAGATTCTGCCGCTACATCAGCGGCCGTCTTAACAGGCTTAGGCGCTGGTGGCGCAGAAACTGGTTTACTACCCACTTCAAAACGTAAGTTAGGTACGTCATTACCGCAATACTCTTTGAGTAAACGGTTGATGCTGTTTAAGTATCTGTCACGTACCCAATCTAATACAAAGCGATTAGGCGCAAATAGAGTTAGGGTGTTGTCATTAAGTTCAGCTTGTAATGGTCTGACCCACATGCTGAATTCGGTAGCGGGTAGCTCTTCTTGTAGTCGTTGCGAACATTGCAACCAAAGCGAAGATGACACGGTGCTCTCACTCTATTTATTTGAATTGGAAAAGATTGGTAATTTTACCTGTTGATAACCAAGATCGCCAGTAAATGATCAGTGATCCAGTGAATAAGATCTAAGTTATTCACAATTTTTTCGGTTGAATTCGCTTGATCCACACAATTTGCCCTAATTTTACTCACAAATGAATGCACAAAACACAGATCTACCCACAAAAGCAGTATGTTGATCTAACTTGTGCATAGATCAACGCTCAAGCTGTCATTATCTTTTTGTTTGATATTGATAGAGTGATGAAAAAGCCAGCATTCAACCCCGAGTTTGTTATGGTTAATAACAACTAGTTATTTAACTTATCGACATGTTTACCAGTAACATCCTCTCCATAAATATAAGGAGTAGTAAAATGAAAAACTGGATTAAAGGCCTTCTAACCGCTTTAGCGCTTTCTGCAACCGTATCTCAAGCAGCATATGCTGCGACACAACAAGAAGTGAAAGTCGGCATGTCTGGTCGCTACTTCCCATTTACGTTTGTTAAACAAGACAAGTTACAAGGGTTTGAAGTCGACCTTTGGGACGAAATTGGTCGTCGCAATGACTACAAAGTAGAGTACGTGACGGCAAACTTCTCAGGTTTGTTTGGTTTGCTTGAGACCGGTCGTATCGACACGATTTCTAACCAAATCACTATGACAGATGCTCGTAAAGCGAAGTATCTGTTCGCAGACCCATATGTTGTTGATGGTGCTCAAATTACCGTTCGAAAAGGTAATGACAGCATTCAAGGTATTGATGATTTAGCAGGTAAAACAGTCGCAGTGAACCTTGGTTCAAACTTCGAACAACTGCTACGTAGCTACGATAAAGACGGCAAAATCACCATCAAAACTTACGATACAGGTATTGAACATGACGTCGCACTAGGCCGTGCTGATGCTTTTGTTATGGATCGCCTTTCTGCACTTGAACTAATCAAGAAAACAGGCCTGCCACTGCAACTTGCAGGTCAACCTTTTGAAACCATCGAGAATGCTTGGCCATTCGTAAACAACGAAAAAGGTCAAAAGCTGCAACAAGAAGTAAATAGCGCACTGGCAGACATGCGAGCTGATGGTACGCTAGCAAAAATCTCTGAGAAGTGGTTTGGTGCTGATATCACTAAAAAGTAAGTGATTACTATTGATACGCCCACTACTCTTGGTAGTGGGCGTTTGTTTTTCTAAGAGTTTGGTACTGTTATGGGATTTGATTTTCAATACATGCTTGAGTTAATGCCGATACTGTTGAAGTATCTTGGTACAACCATGGAAATGGCGGTATGGGGACTGCTGTTCTCATTGATTCTATCGGTTATTTTAGCCAACATTCGCGTGTTTAAGATCCCGGTATTGGATCAGCTCAGTCAGCTCTATATAAGCTTTTTCCGTGGTACTCCATTATTGGTTCAGCTGTTTCTGCTTTATTATGGCTTACCACAAATTTTTCCTTGGATGGTTGGGCTCAACGCCTTCAGTGCCGCAGTAATAGGCCTGACTCTGCACTTTGCCGCTTATATGGCAGAGAGTATTCGTGCCGCCATTATCGGCATTGACCGCAGTCAGATGGAAGCAAGTCTTTCTGTAGGTATGACAACTAGCCAAGCCATGCGTCGTATCATTTTGCCGCAAGCAACTCGCGTAGCCCTACCATCATTGATGAACTACTTCATTGATATGATTAAGTCGACGTCGTTAGCGTTCACACTTGGTGTGGCAGAGATTATGGCGAAAGCCCAAATGGAAGCATCATCCAGCTTCCGATTTTTTGAAGCATTTCTTGCCGTCGCGCTCATATACTGGGGTGTTGTGTTAGTACTTACTCGCGTACAAATTGTCGCAGAGCAAAAACTGAATAAGGCTTATCAACGATGATTACATTAAAAAATATCCACAAGCGATTCGGTGACACCGAAGTGCTCAAAGGCATCGATATTGATATCAAACAAGGCGAAATTATCGTCATTATTGGTTCTAGTGGTACCGGTAAGTCTACCTTATTACGTTGCGTCAATTTCCTGGAACAAGCAGATGAAGGCCAAATCTCTATTGACGATGTCTCGGTAAACTGCCAAAGCCATACTAAAGCAGAAGTATTGGCACTAAGACGCAAGACTGGCTTTGTGTTTCAGAACTACGCTCTATTCGCGCACATGACTGCGCGTCAGAATATTGCGGAAGGTTTGATCACAGTAAAGGGCTGGAAAAAAGAGCAAGCTCTTGAGAAAGCACAACAAATTCTCGATGACATCGGTCTAGGAGACAAAGGGGATCAATACCCAGCTTCCCTTTCCGGTGGTCAACAGCAGCGTGTCGGTATTGGCCGAGCGATGGCATTACAACCTGAGCTACTGTTATTCGATGAACCAACTTCAGCACTCGATCCTGAGTGGGTAGGTGAAGTACTTAACCTTATGAAAAAGCTCGCAACACAGCATCAAACCATGCTTGTTGTGACCCACGAAATGCAGTTTGCCAAAGAAGTCGCCGACAGAGTGATCTTCATGGCTGATGGTCACATAGTGGAACAAGGTACACCAGAGCAAATTTTTAACGATCCACAAGATATCCAACTGAAGAAATTTCTAAATCAAGTTGGGATCGAATAGGATCCTTGCGCTCTGGCTCACAAAAAGTATAATTCGCCAACCGGAATTGAAGTTGAACTGATTATTGACTCTTGACGAGTCAGTGATTACAATTCCGCCTCTTTGTTGAGAGGCGTCGGATTTCCTCTCTATATATAGAGTAGGGAAATATGTCCCACGCCGGGTTCAACGAGAACCTAAAACTACTGATCAGTAAAGGTAATAACCATGTCTAAACGCACTTTTCAACCTTCAGTTCTAAAGCGCAAGCGTACTCACGGTTTCCGTGCTCGCATGGCGACTAAGAACGGTCGTAAAGTAATCAATGCACGTCGTGCTAAAGGCCGTGCACGCCTATCAAAATAATTTTCTATTTTGAATAAGCACGCCTTTATTCGGGAGTTACGTTTGTTAACTCCCGAGCATTATCAAAACGTATTTAAGCAAGCTCATCGAGCTGGCTCCCCTCATTTCACCATCATTGCTCGTAAAAACTCTCTCTCACACCCTCGTCTTGGTCTTGCGGTTCCTAAAAAACAGATAAAAACAGCTGTTGCTAGAAATCACTTCAAGCGTCTGGTACGTGAAAGTTTTCGTAACAAACAACATGAACTTCCAAGCAAAGATTTTGTTGTAATTGCAAAGAAGAGTGCGCAAACTCTAAGCAATGAAGAAATGTTCAAACTTCTAGATAAGTTATGGCATCGCCTGTCTCGCCCTTCGCGTGGTTAGCTATCGGACTCGTCTACCTATATAGGTGGATTATCAGTCCTCTTATCGGACCTCGTTGTCGGTTCACCCCAACCTGTTCTCTTTACGCTATAGAAGCCTTGAAAGCTCACGGTTTTGTAAAAGGATGTTGGTTATCAGGCAAACGTCTATTAAAATGCCATCCTTTGAATGAAGGGGGATTTGACCCCGTTCCACCAGTCCAAAAACAAGACAGAGATAAATAACGATGGATTCTCAACGTAATATTCTGTTAATCGGTTTGGCTTTAGTTTCTTTTTTGCTGTTCCAACAATGGCAATCGTATAAGAATCCAGCGCCAGTTCCGACCCAACAGACGCAAAGCAGTACTCTACCTGCGCCATCTTTCGCTGATGAGCATGATCCTGCACCTGGTCAAAGCCAAACTGCTGCAGAAAAAATCATCACAGTGAAAACTGACGTACTAACGCTAGGTATTAATACCGTTGGCGGTGATGTAGTAACAGCAAAATTAAACGAGTACGCAACTGAGTTAGAATCTAGCGAACCGTTTGAACTTCTAAAAGACGATCAAGGTCACCAGTTTATCGCTCAAAGTGGTCTGGTAGGTCCTCAGGGTATTGACCTAAGCAGCACAAGCCGTCCAGCTTATACCGTGTCAGCAGACAGCTTTACCATTGCTGACGGTCAAGATGAACTGCGTGTTCCAATGACATTCGAAGCGAATGGCATCTCTTACACCAAAACCTTCATTCTAAAACGTGGCAACTACGCAATTGATGTTGAATACGATGTAGACAACAACTCTGGCCAAAATGCAACGTTCGGCATGTACGCTCACCTTCGTCAAAATCTACAAGACAAAGGCGGCAGCATCACAATGCCAACATACAATGGCGGCGCATACTCAACTCAAGACGTTCGCTATAAAAAATACAGCTTCGAAGATATGCAAGATCGCAACCTGTCTCTTAACCTGACAGACGGTCAAGGTTGGGCAGCGATGATCCAACACTACTTCGCAGCAGCATGGATTCCTCGTGAAGCACCAGGTACTAACCTTTACACTCGTGTAATCGGTAACCTAGGTGATATCGGTGTTCGTATGCCAAACGCAACAATTGCAGATGGCCAATCAGCAACACTGAAAGCTACACTTTGGGCTGGTCCTAAACTTCAGAAGCAAATGGCTGAAACTGCGCCAAACCTAGATCTAGTAGTAGACTACGGCTGGTTATGGTTCATTGCAAAACCACTTCACACGCTACTATCGTTCATTCAAGGTATCGTTGTTAACTGGGGTCTAGCTATCATCTGTTTGACCTTCATTGTTCGTGGTGCCATGTACCCACTAACAAAAGCGCAATACACCTCGATGGCGAAAATGCGTATGCTTCAGCCTAAGCTGCAAGCAATGCGTGAGCGTATCGGCGATGACCGCCAACGCATGAGCCAAGAAATGATGGAACTGTACAAGAAAGAGAAAGTAAATCCTCTAGGTGGCTGTCTACCAATCTTGCTACAGATGCCAATCTTCATTGCACTTTACTGGGCACTAATGGAGTCGGTTGAGCTGCGTCATTCACCGTTCTTTGGTTGGATTCATGACCTTTCAGCTCAAGACCCATACTACATTCTGCCTCTACTAATGGGTGCAAGTATGTTCTTGATCCAGAAAATGAGCCCGACAACAGTAACCGATCCAATGCAGCAGAAGATCATGACCTTTATGCCGGTTATGTTTACCTTCTTCTTCCTATGGTTCCCATCAGGTCTAGTTCTTTACTGGTTGGTATCGAACATCGTTACTCTGATTCAGCAAACCTTGATTTATCGAGCGCTGGAGAAGAAAGGATTACACTCTAAGTAGTCCTGCTGATTGGTTAACAATACGCGAATAGAATAAAAGGCGGCCTAAATGGTCGCCTTTTTCATTTACCATGATTACAATTTGGCTAAAGTACTGCGATTAGGCAACACAATGACAACAGACACTATTGTGGCACAAGCCACAGCCCCAGGCCGCGGTGGCGTGGGCATTATACGAGTATCAGGCCCTCTCGCTGCTGAGGTTGCCTTACAAGTGACAGGGAAAACGCTTAAACCGCGCTACGCCGACTATCTGCCATTTAAAGCACAAGATGGCAGCGAGCTTGATCAAGGGATCGCTCTATACTTCCCTAACCCACATTCGTTTACTGGTGAGGACGTTCTTGAACTACAAGGACACGGCGGCCCTGTTGTTATGGACATGCTGATTAAGCGCATCCTGCTCATTCCGGGCGTTCGTCCAGCAAGACCTGGCGAATTTAGTGAGCGCGCATTCCTCAACGATAAAATGGACTTAACCCAAGCAGAAGCCATTGCCGATTTAATTGATGCCAGTTCAGAAGAGGCTGCTAAATCGGCACTGCAATCTCTTCAAGGGCAATTCTCTAAACGCATTCAGGTGCTGGTGGAATCGCTAATCCATTTACGTATTTATGTAGAAGCGGCTATCGACTTCCCAGAAGAAGAAATCGATTTTCTAGCGGATGGCAAAGTCGCTGGTGACCTGCAACATATCATTGATAACTTAGAGTCCGTTCGTAAGGAAGCCAACCAAGGTGCCATTATGCGCGAAGGGATGAAAGTGGTTATTGCTGGTCGCCCAAATGCAGGTAAATCTAGCCTGCTCAACGCTCTATCAGGGAAAGAGTCGGCTATCGTTACCGATATCGCAGGCACGACTCGAGATGTCCTGAGAGAGCACATCCATATAGACGGAATGCCACTGCATATCATTGATACTGCAGGTCTACGTGACGCTTCCGATGAGGTAGAGCGTATTGGTATTGAGCGAGCTTGGGAAGAGATTGAGCAGGCTGATCGCGTTCTCTTCATGGTAGATGGCACCACAACAGATGCTACGGATCCAAAAGAAATCTGGCCCGACTTTATCGATCGCCTACCAAGTTCGATCGGCATTACCGTGATCCGCAATAAGGTTGACGAAACAGGCGAAACGCTAGGGATCTGCCATGTTAATGATCCAACCCTAATTCGACTTTCTGCACGCACTGGTGAGGGTGTGCCAGCTTTACGAGAACACCTAAAAGCCATTATGGGCTTCTCTGGTGCCAATGAAGGTGGCTTTATGGCAAGACGTCGACACCTTGATGCGTTAGAGCGAACTGCTGAGCATCTCGATATCGGACAGCAGCAACTAGAAGGTTATATGGCGGGCGAAATTCTGGCTGAAGAACTTCGTATTGCTCAGCAACATCTGAATGAGATTACTGGAGAGTTTAGCTCCGACGATCTGCTTGGTCGTATCTTCTCTTCATTCTGTATTGGTAAATAAGGAACATTAATGATTCATATCATCACAGGTAGCACACTTGGCGGTGCGGAATATGTCGGTGACCACTTGAGTGACCTACTTATAGAACAAGGGCTAGAAACCACAATCCACAATCAGCCTGAGTTGAGTGACATTGAGGCCGAAGGGATTTGGCTTTTAATCACCTCAACGCATGGAGCTGGAGATTACCCAGATAATATCCAGCCTTTCATCTCAGCTCTGCAAGATACACCACCTCGCATGTCGAACGTGAAATACGCTGTCGTTGGCATAGGTGACTCTAGCTATGATACGTTTTGTGCAGCCGGTAAACACGCTTACGAGTTACTTGAAGACATCGGCGCGACACCACTGACAGACTGCCTGCAAATCGATGTTCTCAATGATCCCGTGCCAGAAGACGCTGCGGAAGTTTGGCTCAATGAACACATAAGCAAGTTTCGCTAGAAGCAAACACTTAATAATAAGCGGCTTCGGCCGCTTTTTTTATACCTGTGAGTAACTCTTCAACTTCAATTCACTCATAACGAGTAATTTCTGACCAATCAATCTGTGGATAAAATATGATCTTTTCGGTGAAAAACCTATATTTATCCAAAGAACAACTTTCAAGCTCTCCTTTCCCTGTGTATAACTAGCCTTTTTGATCCCAGCTAATACAGTGCCAGATCAAAACTAGATCACAACAAGCGATCACAAAAAGATCCATGGATTTGTTGATCATTTTCGACTTATCCACAGAGAACGAGGATCCTAATAATAGATCTAATAAAAGATCATATATATAGATCTTATCTTTATATTACTTATTTCTTGGATCCAAAAAATGTGAAAACCGTTTTTCTCACTTCAAGAAAAGCGGTAGAATACTGCTCCTTTTGGTTTGTCTAAATTTCTCGATTGAATACTGAGGTCGGTTCATGCTTTATCACGAAACATTTGATGTCATCGTAGTTGGTGGCGGACATGCAGGAACGGAAGCCGCACTCGCATCTGCTCGTACAGGGCAAAAGACACTACTGCTAACTCATAATATTGATACGTTAGGTCAAATGTCATGTAATCCTGCCATTGGTGGTATTGGTAAAGGACATTTGGTTAAAGAAGTGGATGCTATGGGTGGTTTGATGGCAGAGGCCATTGATCATGCAGGTATTCAATTTCGTACGCTGAATGCGTCAAAGGGTCCAGCCGTTCGTGCTACACGCGCTCAAGCAGATCGTGCGTTATACAAGGCTTATGTGCGTAACGCCCTAGAAAACACACCAAACTTAACACTATTCCAACAGTCGGTGGATGACTTGATCGTGGAACAAGATCAAGTACGCGGTGTAGTAACTGAGATGGGATTAAAATTCCATTCGAGATCCGTTGTATTAACGGTTGGTACTTTCTTAGGTGGTAAGATCCATATCGGTATGGAGAGCTCTTCTGGCGGTCGTATGGGCGATCAACCATCCATTGCACTCGCGGCTCGTTTGCGAGAGTTACCATTTCGCGTAGATCGTTTAAAAACAGGTACACCTCCACGTATTGATGCTCGAAGCGTCGACTTTTCTGCACTAGAAGTGCAGCATGGTGATAACCCTACGCCTGTTTTTTCTTTCATGGGTAACCGCAACCAACATCCAACGCAGATTCCGTGTTTCATTACGCACACGAATGAGTCCACGCATGAGGTGATTCGCAATAACCTCGATCGAAGCCCAATGTATGCCGGCGTGATCGAAGGTATTGGACCGCGCTATTGCCCTTCTATTGAAGATAAGGTCATGCGTTTTGCGGACAAAAATAGCCATCAGATCTTTATCGAACCTGAAGGTTTAACCACGCATGAGCTGTATCCAAACGGTATCTCAACCAGTTTACCGTTTGATGTACAGGTACAAATCGTTCGTTCAATGAAAGGTTTTGAGAACGCGCATATTGTTCGCCCTGGTTATGCTATCGAATACGATTTCTTTGACCCTCGTGATCTAAAACAGACTTACGAAACCAAGTTTATTTCTGGTTTGTTCTTTGCTGGCCAGATTAATGGCACCACCGGTTACGAAGAAGCGGCGGCACAAGGTCTAATGGCAGGTCTAAACGCTAGCCTCTACTCGCAAGGCAAAGAAGGCTGGAGCCCACGTCGTGATCAGGCTTATATGGGCGTACTGATTGACGATTTATCAACCATGGGTACCAAAGAGCCTTATCGCATGTTTACATCTCGTGCGGAATATCGTCTATTGCTGCGTGAAGACAATGCGGATATTCGTTTGACTGAACATGCGCATAATCTCGGTTTAATTGACGAGAAACGCTGGTCGCGATTCAACGAAAAACTGAATAACATGGCGACTGAGCGTCAGCGCCTAAAAGAAACATGGGTTAATCCAAAATCCGAGGGTATCGAAGCACTTAATGTGCTACTGAAGACCCCTATTTCTCGCGAAGCAAGCGGTGAAGATCTACTACGTCGTCCGGAATTGAACTATTCACAATTGACGTCATTAGACGCATTCGCACCCGCGATGGAAGATCAACAAGCCAGTGAGCAAGTTGAGATCCAGGTGAAATATGAAGGTTATATTCAGCGCCAACAAGATGAGATAGCTAAGTCGCTTCGTCATGAAAACACCAAGATCCCAGCCGATCTTGATTACAGCGATGTGAAAGGGCTGTCTAACGAGGTCGTTGCCAAGCTGACAGAAGCAAAACCTGAAACGGTTGGAATTGCTTCCCGTATTTCTGGTATTACACCTGCAGCGATTTCCATCCTGTTGGTTTACTTGAAGAAACAAGGAATGCTTAAAAAAGGTGAAGCCGCGTGAGCAACAACTTAACCGTAAAACTTGAACAATTATTATCAGAGACCTCATTAGAGGTCTCTGAACTTCAAAAGCAGCAACTTGTAGGCTATGTCCAATTACTTGATAAATGGAATAAGGCTTACAACTTGACTTCGGTGCGTCGACCTGAAGATATGTTAGTGAAACATATCCTTGATAGCATCATTGTTGGTGAGCACCTCGAAGGTGAGCGTTTTATTGATGTTGGAACGGGACCGGGACTGCCAGGGATTCCTTTGGCGATCATGCATCCAAACCGTTCATTCACTTTGCTTGATAGCTTAGGTAAGCGTATTCGTTTTATCAAACAGGTGGTTCACGAGCTTAAACTGTCTAATGTGACTGCGGTTCAATCTCGAGTCGAAGAGTTTGATCCTGAAGGTGGCTTTGATGGTGTTCTGAGTCGAGCCTTTGCCTCTATGACCGATATGGTGAATTGGTGTGAACATTTACCAAAATCACAGAGTGGTCGCTTCTATGCATTAAAAGGTCAACTTCATGAACAGGAAGTCTCAGAGCTACCGGAGTGGTGTTCTGTGATCGATATCAAACCTTTGCAAGTTCCTGAGTTGGAAGGTGACCGTCATCTTGTAATCTTATCCAAGAAGGGATAATGGAGAAGTTGTCGTGGGAAAAATTGTCGCTATTGCGAACCAAAAAGGTGGCGTTGGTAAAACTACCACGTGTGTAAATTTAGCGGCATCAATGGCTGCCACTAAACGTAAGGTATTAGTGATAGATCTTGATCCGCAGGGAAATGCGACGATGGCCAGTGGCGTCGATAAGTATCAAGTTGAAACAACTGCTTACGATTTGCTGGTTGATGAGCTTCCTTTTGAACAGGTAGTTTGTCAGGACACTTCTGGTCAGTTTGACCTCATCGCTGCTAATGGAGATGTTACGGCAGCTGAAATTAAACTCATGGAAGTGTTTGCTAGAGAAGTGCGTTTAAAACATGCACTTGCGCCAATCCGCGATAACTATGATTTCATCTTTATCGATTGTCCTCCCTCTTTGAACCTACTTACAATAAACGCAATGGCTGCTGCTGACTCTGTGTTAGTGCCAATGCAATGTGAATACTTTGCCTTAGAGGGACTGACGGCATTGATGGATACCATCAGTAAGTTGGCAGCGGTAGTCAATGAAAACCTGAAGATCGAAGGGCTACTACGTACCATGTACGACCCTCGAAATCGTCTTGCTAACGAAGTGTCTGAACAATTGAAAAAACACTTCGGAGACAAGGTTTATCGAACCGTTATCCCTAGGAATGTACGCCTCGCAGAAGCGCCAAGTCATGGTAAACCAGCGATGTACTACGACAAGTATTCCGCCGGTGCCAAAGCTTATCTTGCCCTTGCTGGTGAGATGCTACGACGCGAAGAAGTATTGGCTTAACGCTCTTAAGGAAAATAGATTCAATGTCTAAACGTGGTTTAGGCAAAGGGCTCGACGCGCTTTTGTCGACGAGTTCTATTGCCAGAGAAAAACAACAAGTCGCAACGCAAAGCCAAAGCCTATCTACCGATGGTGATCTGGCTGAACTTTCAATCAATAGTCTGCGCCCTGGTATTTACCAGCCGCGTAAAGATATGGCTCCTGAAGCACTCGAAGAGCTCGCAGCTTCCATTCAATCGCAAGGTATTATTCAACCTATTGTGGTCAGAAGTGTTGGCCATGAGCAATTTGAAATTATTGCTGGTGAAAGACGCTGGCGAGCGGCAAGACAAGCTGGCCTGAAAATGGTGCCTTGTCTGGTGAAGAACGTTCAGGATCGTGCTGCAGTTGCGATGGCGCTAATTGAGAACATTCAACGTGAAGACCTAAACGCCATTGAAGAAGCTCAGGCTCTGGAAAGGCTACAAGACGAATTTGAATTGACCCACCAGCAAGTGGCCGATGTGATTGGTAAATCACGTACTGCGGTTAGTAACTTGCTGCGTTTGAATCAACTAGAGCCATCTGTGAAGAAGCTAGTTGAAGCGAAACAGATAGATATGGGTCACGCTCGCGCACTATTAGCATTGGAAGGTGAAGTTCAATGTGAGGTTGCGGACACTGTTGCTAAGAAACAGCTGACGGTTCGTCAAACCGAAGATTTAGTGAAAAAGTGCTTAAAACCGAACTCTTCAGAGAAAAAACAGTCAGAAGACCGTGATGCTAAAGAAATTTCACATCGTTTAAGTGAAATTCTGGGTGCAAAAGTGTCTCTTGTACGAAATGCAAGCGGAAAAGCAAAAGTAACGATAAGTCTTGATGAACCTCACAAATTGGAGCAACTTATTGCCAAGCTTGAGAGCTAAATGAGATAATTGATGTAGGTCAATTATTTATAAATTGAAATTTTGTGCGAAAGTTATGGTTTTGTGAACGAAATAGCACCTTTTTGGTGCTGTTTGATTGCAATAACTTTGTCGGAAAGTATAATTTTCGCGAATCTCCCAGCACAGTAGTAATTTAGGTGCATTGTGGAAAAAACTATAGGTAAGAATACATGGTAGCTGTGCTAGCTAGACCAGGACGAGAGCTTGCAAAGCGATTGTTACTGATTCAAGCCAGCGCGGTTACATTGGTAGCTGTTGGAATGGCAGTAGCTGTAAATGCTGAGTGGGGAATTTCAGCGCTCATTGGTGGTGGCAGTTTTGTTATCGCTAATGCGGTTTTTGCATTGTGTGCATTTTTGTTTAGTGGGGCTCGAGCAGCGAAAAAGGTTGCCGCGTCTTTCTACGCAGGAGTGACTCTGAAAATCCTCATTACGGTTGCTCTATTCTCGATTGCTTACATGTATATTCAGGTGGAAGTGATTCCCTTGAATCTCACTTTTTTACTGGCCGTCTTAATTAACCTTATGGCACCAGTAATATTCGTCAACAACAAAAAATAGGATGAGTTATGGCTGCGCCAGGTGAAGCGCTAACATCGGCCGGATATATCACTCACCACTTGACCAACCTTTCTTTAGGAAGTCTCGGTCTAGTGGAGGAGACGAGTTTCTGGAACGTACATATCGATAGCCTGTTTTTTTCTGTGTTTACTGGTCTGATATTCCTAGGAGTGTTTCGTTCAGTAGCTAAGAAAGCAACAGCTGGTGTGCCGGGCAAGCTGCAGTGTTTTGTTGAAATGATCGTGGAATTCGTTGACGACAACGTCAAAGAAACGTTTCATGGACGCAACGCGCTAATCGCGCCTTTAGCACTAACTATCTTCTGTTGGGTATTTTTAATGAACGTCATGGACCTTGTTCCAATTGACTTCTTACCTTACCCTGCAGAGCAGATGGGCATCCCTTATCTCAAAGTGGTTCCTTCTGCTGATGTCAATATCACCATGGCTATGGCGCTAGGTGTTTTTGCTCTGATGATTTACTACAGCATCAAAGTAAAAGGTCTAGTTGGCTTTACAAAAGAATTGACGCTACACCCATTTAACAATCCAATCATGATTCCTTTCAACATGCTGATCGAAGTCGTGTCTTTGCTTTCAAAGCCACTGTCTCTCGGTATGCGTCTGTTCGGTAACATGTTTGCGGGTGAGGTGGTCTTCATTCTTTGTGCTGCAATGCTACCATGGTATTTACAATGGATGGGCTCACTACCATGGGCGATATTCCATATTCTGGTTATTACGATTCAAGCCTTCGTGTTTATGATGCTAACGATTGTTTATCTATCAATGGCACACGAAGACAGCGATCACTAACTTTATTAACGCTTTTTATTTGGGCAAATTTAAGCCAACAACTATAAATTGGAGATAGTAATGGAAACTTTACTGAGCTTTTCTGCAATCGCCGTAGGTATCATTATCGGTATGGCAGCATTTGGTACGGCGATCGGTTTTGGTCTTCTAGGTGGTAAATTCCTTGAAGGCGCGGCTCGTCAACCTGAAATGGCTCCGATGCTTCAAGTTAAGATGTTCATCATCGCAGGTCTACTTGATGCGGTTCCTATGATCGGTGTTGTTATCGCACTGCTATTCACATTCGCGAACCCATTCGTTGGTCAGCTAGGTTAATCAGCTTTTTCTCAGACAAGTTTCGGACTTGTCACCTGATTAAACTTTAGCTCGTCAATGAACCATTAGAGGGGTAGCTGTTGTGAATATGAACGCAACTCTGCTAGGTCAAGCAATCTCATTCGCACTATTTGTGTGGTTCTGCATGAAGTATGTATGGCCACCAATCATGAATGCGATTGAAGAACGTCAGAAAAAAATTGCTGACGGTCTAGTAGCCGCTGAGCGCGCTGCTAAAGACTTGGATCTAGCACAAGCCAACGCTTCTGACCAAATGAAGGAAGCGAAGCGCACTGCAACAGAGGTCATTGAACAGGCAAACAAGCGTAAAGCACAAATTGTTGATGAAGCTCGTGAAGAAGCTTTGGCAGAACGCCAGAAGATTCTTGCTCAAGCTGAAGCAGAAATTGAAGCTGAACGTAACCGTGCCCGTGATGAGCTGCGCAAACAAGTTGCAACTCTGGCTGTAGCTGGTGCTGAGAAGATTCTTGAGCGTAGTATCGATAAGGATGCGCAAAAAGATATTCTCGACAATATTACTGCGAAACTTTAAGGCGAGGGGCGCATATGTCTGAATTGACTACAATCGCACGCCCCTATGCTAAAGCAGCATTTGACTTTGCGGTAGAAAAGCAAGCATTAGACCAATGGGTTGAAATGTTAACTTTTGCCGCTGAAATTACCAAGAATGAAGACATTGCAGACCTGTTATCAGGTTCTGTAACGGCGAAAAAAGTCGCTGATATCTTCATTGCCGTTGGTGGTGAACAGTTTGATGAATTCGGTCAAAACTTGATTAAAGTTATGGCTGAAAATGGTCGACTAGCAGCCTTGCCGTATGTGTTAGAAGAGTTTGTAGCTTTCAAAAAAGAGCTAGAAAAACAAATTGATGTTGAAGTGATTTCAGCGTCAGCTCTAAACGACGAGCAACTTGCAGCGATCAGCGACAAACTTGAGAAGCGTCTAGAACGCAAAGTTAAGCTGAATTGCAGTGTAGATGAGACCCTACTTGGTGGGGTTATTATTCGAGCCGGAGATCTTGTAATTGACAACTCAGCACGTGGTCGTTTGAACCGCCTGAGTGAAGCAATGCAGTCTTGATGGGGATTGGAGCATGCAACTTAATTCCACAGAAATTAGCGACCTAATCAAGCAGCGTATCGAATCTTTCGATGTTGTGAGTGAAGCTCGTAATGAAGGTACTATCGTATCGGTAAGCGATGGTATCATTCGCATTCACGGCCTAGCGGACGTGATGCAAGGTGAAATGATTGAATTACCGGGTGGCCGTTATGCACTAGCACTTAACCTTGAGCGTGACTCGGTTGGTGCGGTAGTAATGGGCCCATATGCTGACCTTAAGGAAGGCATGAAAGTAACAGGTACTGGTCGTATTCTTGAAGTACCAGTTGGTCCAGAATTGCTTGGTCGTGTTGTAAACACGCTAGGTGAGCCAATTGATGGTAAAGGTCCAATTGAAGCTAAACTTACGTCACCAGTTGAAGTGATTGCACCGGGTGTAATCGACCGTAAATCGGTTGATCAGCCAGTACAAACTGGTTATAAGTCAGTTGACTCAATGATCCCAATCGGTCGTGGTCAGCGTGAGCTTATCATCGGTGACCGTCAGATCGGTAAAACCGCTATGGCGATCGATGCAATCATCAACCAGAAAGACTCTGGTATCTTCTCTATCTACGTAGCGATTGGCCAGAAGGCATCTACAATCGCAAACGTTGTGCGTAAACTGGAAGAGCACGGTGCACTACAAAACACTATCGTTGTTGTAGCATCTGCATCTGAATCTGCTGCACTGCAATATCTTGCGCCATACTCTGGTTGTGCAATGGGTGAGTACTTCCGTGACCGCGGTGAAGACGCTCTGATTGTTTATGATGATCTATCTAAGCAAGCGGTAGCTTACCGTCAGATCTCTCTACTACTTAAACGTCCACCAGGCCGTGAGGCATTCCCAGGTGACGTATTCTACCTCCACTCACGTCTACTAGAGCGTGCAGCTCGTGTAAACGAAGAGTACGTAGAGCGTTTCACTAACGGTGAAGTGAAAGGTAAGACTGGTTCTTTGACTGCTCTTCCTATCATTGAAACTCAAGCAGGTGACGTTTCTGCATTCGTACCGACAAACGTAATCTCGATTACCGATGGTCAGATCTTCCTACAAACTGAAGCCTTCAACGCGGGTGTTCGCCCAGCGGTTGACCCAGGTATCTCAGTATCTCGTGTAGGTGGTTCAGCACAGACTAAGATCATTAAGAAGCTATCTGGCGGTATCCGTACTGCACTAGCTGCTTATCGTGAACTAGCGGCATTCGCACAGTTCTCATCTGATCTAGATGAAGCAACTAAGCGTCAGCTAAGCCACGGTCAAAAAGTTACAGAACTAATGAAGCAGAAGCAATATGCTCCAATGTCTGTATTTGACCAAGCACTAGTTATCTTTGCTGTTGAGCGCGGCTACCTAGATGATGTTGAAATCAACAAGATTCTAGACTTCGAAGCAGCGCTTCTATCGTATGCTCACAGTCAATATGCTGATCTTGCAAAAGAGATCAACACTACGGGTGCTTACAACGATGATATCGAAGCTCAGCTTAAGAAACTGACTGACGATTTCAAAGCAACTCAGACTTGGTAATTGGTGGGTGACCTTTTGGTCACCACTTATGGAGAGTAACGATGGCCGGCGCAAAAGAGATACGTAATAAAATCGGTAGTGTTAAAAGCACTCAGAAAATTACGAAAGCGATGGAAATGGTAGCAGCTTCAAAAATGCGTCGTTCGCAAGATGCGCGTGAAGCTTCTCGTCCATACGCTGAAACTATGCGTAAAGTGATCGGTCATTTGGCAAACGCAAACCTAGAGTACCAACATCCGTACCTAGAAGAGCGTGAAGCCAAGCGTGTTGGTTATGTCATTATTTCTACTGACCGTGGTCTTTGTGGTGGCTTGAACATTAACTTGTTTAAAAAAGCCATTGTAGAGATGCAAGGTTGGAAAGATAAAGGTGCTGAAATCGAGTTAGCTATTATTGGCTCAAAGGCGACAGCATTCTTTAACAACAGCGGCGCAAAAGTAGCGGCACAGGTATCTGGTCTGGGTGATGAGCCAAGTCTAGAAGACCTAATCGGTACGGTAGGCGTTATGCTGAAGAAGTATGACGAAGGCGAATTGGATCGCCTGTACGTAGTGTATAACCACTTTGTGAACACTATGATTCAGGAACCAACGATCGATCAATTGCTACCTCTGCCTAAATCTGACAGTGAAGAGATGCAGCGCGAACATTCATGGGGCTACATTTATGAGCCTGAGCCAAAACCACTACTAGACGCACTATTGCTTCGTTATATCGAATCTCAAGTGTATCAAGGTGTGGTAGAGAACCTTGCTTGTGAGCAAGCGGCTCGAATGATTGCAATGAAAGCTGCAACGGACAATGCGACCAACTTGATTGATGATCTAGAGCTTGTGTACAACAAGGCGCGTCAAGCGGCTATCACACAAGAACTATCAGAAATCGTTGGCGGCGCAGCTGCGGTTTAAGCTTAGGTAAAACGAAATAGATTAGAGGATTAACGATGGCTACAGGTAAGATCGTACAGATCATCGGTGCGGTAGTCGACGTAGAGTTCCCACAGAGTGACGTACCAAGTGTATACGACGCTCTAAACGTAACGGACTCTAAAGAGCGTCTTGTTCTTGAAGTTCAACAACAGCTAGGCGGTGGCGTAGTTCGTTGTATCGTAATGGGTAGCTCTGATGGTTTACGTCGTGGCGTAACAGTAGAGAACACAGGCGCGCCAATCTCAGTACCAGTAGGTACTAAGACTCTTGGTCGTATCATGAACGTACTTGGTGATGCGATTGACGAGTGTGGTGAGATCGGTGCAGAAGAAAGCTATGCGATTCACCGTGAAGCGCCAAGCTACGAAGAGCAATCTAACGAAGTCGCTCTTCTAGAAACGGGTGTTAAAGTAATCGACTTGGTTTGTCCATTCGCTAAGGGTGGTAAAATCGGTCTATTCGGTGGTGCAGGTGTAGGTAAGACCGTTAACATGATGGAGCTTATCAACAACATCGCATTACAACACTCAGGCCTATCCGTATTTGCGGGTGTAGGTGAGCGTACTCGTGAAGGTAACGACTTCTACTTTGAGATGCAGGAAGCGGGCGTTGTAAACGTTGAGAAGCCTGAAGAATCAAAAGTAGCAATGGTTTACGGTCAGATGAACGAGCCTCCAGGTAACCGTCTACGTGTTGCTCTGACTGGTCTAACAATGGCAGAGAAGTTCCGTGACGAAGGTCGTGACGTACTGCTGTTCGTTGATAACATCTACCGTTACACACTTGCAGGTACAGAGGTATCGGCACTTCTAGGTCGTATGCCATCTGCGGTAGGTTACCAGCCAACTCTTGCAGAAGAGATGGGTGTACTACAGGAGCGTATCACGTCAACAAAAACTGGTTCTATCACGTCTGTACAGGCGGTATACGTACCAGCGGATGACTTGACTGACCCGTCTCCAGCAACAACGTTCGCGCACTTGGATGCAACGGTTGTACTTAACCGTAACATCGCTGCTATGGGTCTATACCCAGCGATTGACCCACTAGATTCAACATCTCGTATGCTTGATCCACTAGTCGTTGGTCAAGAGCACTACGAGGTAGCTCGTGGTGTGCAGCAAACACTGCAGCGTTATAAAGAGCTGAAAGACATCATCGCGATCCTAGGTATGGACGAGCTATCTGAAGAAGATAAGCAAGTTGTATCTCGTGCTCGTAAGATTGAGCGTTTCCTAACTCAGCCTTACCACGTAGCGGAAGTATTTACTGGCGACCCAGGCATCTACGTACCTCTTAAAGAGACTCTACGTGGCTTCAAAGGTCTACTAGCTGGTGACTACGATGACATTCCAGAGCAAGCGTTCATGTACTGCGGTACTATCGACGATGCTATCGAGAATGCTAAGAAGCTATAAGGCTAAATAGGAGGCGATATGGCAGCAATAACCTTTCACCTAGACGTAGTAAGCGCTGAGAAAAAGCTTTTCTCTGGTCGCGTAGAAACGTTCCAGGTGTCCGGTAGCGAAGGTGAACTTGGTATTTTCCATGGTCACACACCGCTGCTGACCGCTATCAAGCCTGGTATGGTGCGTATCGTTAAACAGCACGGCCATGAAGAGTTCATTTATGTCTCTGGTGGTATTGTTGAAGTTCAGCCAGGCACAGCGACTGTGTTGGCTGATACAGCAATTCGTGGTGAAGAACTAGACGCAGCGAAGGCGGAAGAAGCCAAGCGCAAAGCTGAGGAACATATCCAGAATCAGCATGGCGACATGGACTTCGCGCAAGCGGCCAGTGAACTGGCTAAAGCCATTGCTCAGCTTCGAGTAATCGAGCTGACAAAAAAACGTCGTTAATTCAGTTAAACTGAACTAACCGCGATGAAAAAGGCGACCTATGGGTCGCCTTTTTGCTTAATTTTTATTAGAAATTTACCCAATCCATTTAACACTATTGTCATTCATAGCTAGAATGACGTTAGCTTAATTAACGTCAATGGTTTGATAATAATGAAATTCAGTGCAGTTGTTCTTGCTGCGGGGAAAGGAACCCGCATGTATTCCAATAAGCCTAAAGTGTTGCATACACTTGCTGGCAAACCAATGGTAAAACATGTCATCGATACTTGTGAAAGCTTAGGTTCTCAGAATATCCACCTTGTTTATGGTCATGGCGGTGAAATGATGCAATCGGCTTTGCAACAAGAAAAAGTAAACTGGGTTCTACAAGCCGATCAGTTAGGGACAGGTCATGCTGTTGATCAGGCATCTCCTTATTTGGCGGATGATGAAAAAGTGCTGGTCCTCTACGGTGATGTACCTCTTATCTCCGAAGAGACTATTGAAAACCTATTAGATGCTCAGCCTACAGGTGGTATCGCTTTGCTTACTGTCGTTCTTGATAACCCTATGGGTTATGGTCGTATCGTGCGTAAGAATGGTCCTGTTGTTGCGATCGTTGAGCAAAAAGACGCCACAGAAGAACAAAAGCTGATTAAAGAGATCAATACGGGTGTGATGGTGGCAACCGGTGGAGACCTTAAACGTTGGTTGTCCGGCTTAAGCAATGATAACGCGCAAGGTGAGTATTACCTGACAGACGTGATTGCAGCTGCTCATAATGAAGGTCGTGCAGTAGAAGCCGTTCACCCGGTAAACCCTATTGAAGTTGAAGGTGTGAACGACCGTGCTCAGCTTGCTCGTCTAGAGCGTGCATTCCAATCTATGCAGGCGCAGAAATTATTAGAGCAGGGAGTTATGCTACGTGACCCTGCACGTTTTGACCTTCGTGGTCAGTTACAGTGTGGCATGGACGTAGAAATCGATACCAATGTCATCATCGAGGGTAGTGTAACTCTTGGCGATAATGTAGTTATTGGTGCAGGTTGCGTACTGAAAGACTGTGAAATCGATGATAACACACTTGTACGCCCCTATAGCGTAATCGAAGGTGCGACAGTTGGCGAGGAGTGTACTGTTGGCCCATTTACACGTTTA
This sequence comes from Vibrio sp. La 4.2.2, assembly GCF_027586995.1. NCBI lineage: Bacteria > Pseudomonadati > Pseudomonadota > Gammaproteobacteria > Vibrionales > Vibrionaceae > Vibrio > Vibrio sp. La 4.2.2. The sequence continues at coordinate 36,066 of NZ_JAPPTJ010000016.1, read as the reverse complement.
CGCCCTGGAGCTGATTTACGTAATGATTCGCACGTTGGCAATTTCGTTGAAGTGAAGAATGCGCGTCTAGGTGAAGGTTCGAAAGCTAATCACTTAACTTACCTGGGTGATGCCGAAATTGGCCAGCGCACTAACGTTGGTGCTGGTGTTATTACTTGCAACTACGACGGTGCAAATAAGTTTAAGACAGTTATCGGCAATGACGTTTTTGTCGGTTCTGACAGTCAACTGATTGCTCCAGTGATTATCGCTGATGGGGCAACGATTGGTGCGGGCACCACATTAACCAAAGATGTAGCTGAAGGTGAGTTAGTGATTACTCGCGCAAAAGAGCGCAAAATTACAGGATGGCAGCGTCCAACCAAACAGAAGTAAACTCTTCCATTAGAAAGGGCCTCATTGAGGCCCTTTTTTGTCTCTTGATACTTATGGTTAGTGGCTTGGAATAGCAATACGCTTTTCCAGCCAGCGTACAGCTTGTGAGACCAATAGTATTAATATTAAGTATTCGAGTACCAAAAACGTATAGATTTCTAAAGGTAAGTACTCATTTACAACCAGCTCATTGGCGCGTCTAGTTAGGTCACTTAGCCCGATAACGCTTACTAATGATGACATTTTGAGGATATAGACAAACTGGTTACCGAGTGGTGGCAGTATCTGACGAAAGGCTTGCGGTAAGATAACCAGTCGCATCTTCTGCCAATAATTGAGGCCGAGTGACTCAGCAGCTTCATGCTGACCACGAGTCACTGCCTGAATACCGCCACGGAACACTTCTGCCATAAAGGCACTTTCCGCGATAGTAAGTGCTATCACTCCTGCCCAAAAATGGTTGAGGGAAATGTCTAATAACGTGGGCATGCCGTAGTACACCCACAGTAACAAAACTAGAACGGGTATGGAGCGAATAACTTCGACATAGACTCGATTAATGGCGCGCAGCCAGGGCTTATCTGACAAGGCTGGAAAGGCAACAAGCAGACCTATAAGCATGGCAAACATCATACTTAGTAAGGAGACATAGATAGTGTCTTTAAAGCCCGCCAATAGAAAGCCGAGGTTAGTTTTTCCTTGTTCAGTTGAGGGATCAAGTACATACCAACCCCACTCATAGTCAGAACAGCCACTTAGAAGTGGTAGGCACAAAACAACAGTAAGTAATCGATAGCTCACAATCGTCCCTAATTATTCCTGAAAAATCCATCTGTTACTGCTATGTTATCAAGGATGTACCACTAATGTTTAATAATTTTAGGGACTATTCAATGAAGAAGTGGATTCTGGGTTTTATTATTACTTTTCTTTCTATCGGTCAGGTAGCGGCTGAAACCAGTCGTCTGCAGAAGATCTTGGATTCAGGTGTATTGCGTGTAGGCACTACGGGTGACTGGAACCCGATGACCATGAAAGATCCTGCGACCAATTCGTATCGTGGTTTCGATATTGACGTGACGACAGAACTTGCCAAAGATCTTGGTGTTAAAGTGGAGTACGTGGCAACGGATTGGAAAACGTTAGTAAACGGTATTACTGCTAACAAATACGATATGACGGGCAGTGCGTCGCTTAATATGTCTCGCGCTAAAGTGGCGGGATATAGCCAGCCCTATTTTTATCTGGCATTTGTCCCCGTGGTTCAAAAGAAAGACCTGGAGAAATTTTCTGATTGGGCCGATTTTAACAAACCTGATGTAAAAGTGGCTGCCACGCTCGGTACCGTGCAAGAGAAAATGGTGAAAGACTTTTTCCCAGATGCTGAGCACATTGTTATTGAAGCACCAGCTCGTGACTTCCAAGAATTACTCGCGCGTCGTGCCGATGTGTCAGTGACGTCAAATGTGGAAGCGGCAACGTTAGTAACCAAGTTCAAGCAACTTGCCATTGTACCTGTTAAGAAGCCTCGCAAGCCGACACCGATTTCGATGCTGTTACCACAAAGTGACCAAGTTTGGATTAACTATGTGAATCATTGGGTAGAGCTGAAAAAAACGCAGGGTTTCTTTGAAGAAACTGCGAAAAAGTGGGGGCTGAAAAGTCTTTAATATTTAGAAAAATGGGTGACTCAGTCACCCATTTTTGATTACTCGTCGCTCACGACTCGTGAGTTATCCGGTATTGTCAGTTCTTCGGTTAGTGCTGGTGTTGCGATCAGGTAACCGACCCACATTAATGCTAAACAACCAAGAATCACATAGCCTACCGCTGATTGAGCGACAACGGCAAATGCTGCAACTAGCGCACTGGCTAGACTACTAATACCAATCTGTAAGCTATTTTGCAGACCTGCCGCAGTTGCTGAACAATGTGGTGCGCTTGATAGTGCACGGTTAACAACAATTGGATACAGTGCCCCATTAGCGACTGCAAGTAAGCAGAATGGCGCTAGAATTGGCCATACGCTGGTTAGCTCCCACTGACACGCAGCAAATACTAACAGTATAGCGACCGTCTCTAGTCCTAGCAGCTGTTTCAGTACCGCGTCATCACCTAATTTAGCCACCAATTTCTTGCCCATATAGCCACCGAGCATAAATGCGATGGTTTGTGGAATGAAGCTCAAACCAATGTCTTTTGCCGAATAGCCCAGTTGGCTCATAATCTCTGGCATACCAGTTAGGTAGGCGAAGAACGCTGCAGAAGCGACTGAGAACAACATCACGTTGCCCACATACTCACGTGACCCCAATAGACTCTTAAGATCAGCACCAACAGATGATTGTTTATGCTCTGCTTTTTTATGATCTTTCATCGATAAGGTGATCATGGCTAGTAGAGCGCCAGTGATCGCCAGTACGACAAAGATACTATGCCATCCCCATAATTCAGTTAATAACACGCCAAGTTGAGGTGCTAGTGCCGGAGACAGGGCGACGAGAGGCATAATAGTGGCAAATATCTGCTGGCTTGTTTTTTTATCGAATTTGTCGATCACCATAGACTGCCAAATCACAGCTGGCGCACAGACACCAATAGCTTGTAGCATGCGCAGTGCTAGCAGTTGCCATACTTCTTGGCTCCAAGCTAAGCCTACCGAGGCAATCGTAAAGATAACGAGTCCTGCAAATAGGGTTTTACGGTGTCCAAAACGGTCACTGGCTAGTCCCCATAGGAACTGACCCAGCCCCATACCGACTAAAAAGACCGTCAATGACAGAGCAATCTGTTCTGGTCCAGTCGCAAAATCTTGCTCAATGAGTTTAAACGCAGGCAAATACATGTCGGTAGCTATGAAGCCCAACATGGATAAGGTCGCAAGATAGATGAGTTGTAGTTTAGTTATTTTCATTGTTATTCCTTGAAATATTTTCACAGGAATGAATTGGCGCCAGCCCATACTGCTGATGGTGTGTATTCTATTTTTGGATCTTAGAAAAATAAAACGCTATATTTTGTAGTTATCTATCAAAAAATTTGAAAGCTAAAGTATGTATTCTCGCTCATCATTAGAAATGCTAGATGTGGTTGCTCGATTAGGAAGCTTTAGCGCTGCCGCCGAGGTATTGCATAAAGTGCCTTCTGCGATTAGCTACAGTGTGCGACAGATTGAACAAGAACTTGGGGTAAAACTGTTTACTCGGCTACCAAGAAAGGTTGAGTTAACCTCGGCCGGTGAAGTCTTCATGGTGGAAGCTCGGCAAATGCTGCGCAAAATGGATGAACTTACTCACCAGACACGACGTACAGCTCTAGGGTGGCAAAGTAGCTTAAAGCTGACCTTAGATAATGTGGTTAGAGTAGATAAGCTGTCTGACCTGATTGAAGATTTCTATCAAGAGTTTGAGTTTGCTGAGCTGCAGATCAATATGGAGGTCTATAACGGCTCTTGGGAAGCTATTTCCCAGCAACGAGCGGACATTGTGATTGGCGCGACGAGTGCGATTCCTGTCAGTGGTGAATACGGCGTTAAGAAAATAGGCAGCCTAGACTGGGCTTTGGTTATGTCGCCCTCGCATCCATGTGCTCATCAGGCGCAATTGGATGAAGATTTTGTCAGTCAATTTACCGCCATTTGTATTGATGACACGTCGCGAGTATTACCTAAGCGTCACAATGAGCACTACCCGCAACAGCGGCGCTTATTGCTACCCAATTGGTTTACTGCCATCGAGTGTTTGAAAAAGAACGTAGGCATTGGTTACATGCCTAGACACATTGCTCAGCCACTTATCGACTACGGCATGCTGGTGGAGCGAACTCTCGAAGATGCTCAAGCACCAAGTGAGTGTTGCTTGGTGTGGAGAAAGCACGATAATCATAATCTATTGGATTGGATGGTAGAGTACTTAGGGGATGAAGCTCAGCTGTATCGCGATTGGTTAAAATAAAAATGGGAAGCAGCCACTTCCCATTTTCTGATTAAGATAAAAAGAACTTATAAGATGGATTATCGGTCTCGTCTTTGCACTGGTAGCCCAGTTCTCTCAGATGAGCCGAGAACTCATTCAAATCACTATCTTCCAATTCAAAACCACATAAAACTCGACCGTAATCTGCGCCTTGGTTACGATAATTGAATAAGCTGATATTCCAATGCGTCCCTAACGTGCTTAAGAACTTAAGTAGCGCTCCTGGATACTCTGGGAATTCAAAACTATATAGGCGTTCTTTAAGCTGTTTTGACGGTCTGCCGCCAATCATATAGCGAATGTGCAGTTTTGCCATTTCATCATCAGAGAGGTCAACCACAGGGTAGCCACTCGCTCTGAGATCACTAATGATGCCATCCAATTCTTCTTGACCACCTACGAGACGCACACCGACGAAAATGTTGGCCAATTTGTCATCGTTGTATCGGTAGTTAAACTCAGTAACCGCTCGGCCACCAATAATATTGCAGAACTCGAAGAAGGCGCCTTGGCGCTCTGGAATGGTCACCGCTAGTATACCTTCACGCTTTTCACCGAGTTCACAACGTTCAGAGACATAACGTAAGCCATGGAAATTAGTATTAGCACCCGAAAGCACTGTGCCTAGATGCTTACCTTGCAAGTGATTTTGCTCAGCAAACTTTTTCAGACCAGCAAGTGCCAGTGCACCTGATGGCTCGGCAATAGCGCGAGTATCTTCAAAGATGTCTTTCACTGCGGCACAGATTTCATCGCTAGAAACCGTAATGTGGCCATCAATATATTTCTGGCACAGTCGGAAGGTTTCATTACCAATGATTTTAACCGCAACACCGTCTGCAAACATACTGACCTGATCGAGTACTACAGGCTCCCCAGCATCCATCGCAGCTTTAAGACAGGCAGAATCTTCCGGTTCAACAGCAATGACTTTTATCTCAGGCATCAGTTGTTTGACCAAGACTGCAACACCCGCAGCTAGACCACCACCGCCAACAGGAACGAAAATATAGTCGAGGTGACCATTTTGCTGCAGCATTTCCATACCAATGGTGCCTTGCCCTGCAATCACCAATGGATGATCGAAAGGCGGCACAAAGGTGTAGCCATGTTCTTCTGACAGACGCTGTGCTTCGGCTTTAGCTTCATCAAAATTGCTACCATGCAGAACGACGTTACCACCAAAGCCACGAACCGCTTCAACCTTGATATCAGGGGTGGTTTTAGGCATCACAATGGTGGTATTGATGCCCAGTTTCGTGCCAGATAGTGCCATGCCTTGAGCATGGTTACCCGCTGAGGCGGCAATCACACCTGCACGTTTTTGCTCATCAGTCAGATTGGCCACCATGTTGTAGGCGCCGCGCAACTTGAACGAGTGCACAGGCTGGCGATCTTCACGCTTGATTTGAACCTGGTTGCCGATGCGTGCTGCCAATCTTGGCATTTCTTGAAGTGGCGTTACGGTCGCCACTTCATAAACCGGTGCTCTGAGTATCTGGCGCAGATAATCTGCGCCAGACTCAGGATGATTATCTGCTGCACTCATTGTTGTTAGCCCTCGAGTTTCGACTTATCGCGCACCGCACCTTTGTCTGCACTGGTTGCAAGGTTAGCGTAAGCTTTAAGTGCTAAAGAGACCGTACGTTCGCGATCAGCAGGTTTCCAGCCCAACTTGTCTTGCTCTGCGCGTCGAGTAGCAAGCTCAGATTCAGCGACATCCAATGTGATGCTACGTGACGGGATATCAATGCTAATAGTGTCGCCGTCTTTGACAAGGCCAATAGTACCGCCATTTGCCGCTTCTGGAGAGGCGTGACCGATAGATAGGCCAGAAGTACCGCCAGAGAATCGACCATCAGTAAGAAGTGCACACTCTTTACCAAGGCCCATCGATTTTAGGTATGTGGTTGGGTACAACATTTCTTGCATACCCGGACCGCCTTTTGGTCCTTCATAGCGAATAACCACAACATCGCCTGCTTTTACTTTACCACCCAAAATGCCATCAACCGCATCTTCTTGGCTTTCAAAAACAACAGCAGGGCCTTGGAATACCAGGCTGCCTTCATCTACACCTGCTGTTTTAACAATACAGCCATCTAGAGCAATATTACCTTTCAGCACTGCGAGACCACCATCTTGGCTATAGGCGTTGTCTTTTGTGCGAATACAGCCATTCTCACGATCATCATCTAAGGTATCCCAGCGACAATCTTGAGAGAATGCTTGAGTGGTGCGAATACCAGCAGGACCTGCGCGGTAGAACGACTTAATTTCCTCGGAATCCGTCAACATGATGTCGTATTGATTGAGTTGTTCTTCCATCGTAAGGCCAAGAACAGTCTTAGTTTGGCTATTAAGCAAGCCTGCACGATTTAGTTCACCCAGAATACCGATAACCCCACCAGCACGGTGTACATCTTCCATGTGATACTTAGGTGTGGAAGGTGCCACTTTACACAGGTTAGGGACGCGGCGAGACATTTGGTCGATATCTTCCATATCGAAATCCACTTCACCTTCTTGAGCAGCTGCTAATAGGTGAAGCACTGTATTGGTTGAGCCCCCCATAGCGATATCAAGCGCCATTGCATTCTCAAAAGCATCTTTGGTGGCGATGTTGCGTGGAAGGGCTGTCGCGTCATCTTGTTCGTAGTAGCGCTTAGTTAGGTCAACGATACGTTTACCAGCATTCTTGAATAACACCTCACGGTCTGCGTGAGTCGCAAGTAGTGAACCATTACCTGGTTGAGAAAGACCTAAAGCTTCTGTTAGACAGTTCATCGAGTTGGCAGTGAACATGCCTGAGCAAGAACCACAAGTTGGACATGCTGAACGTTCAACTTGCTCGCTTTGTTCGTCAGAAACCGTAGGATCGGCACCTTGGATCATGGCATCAACCAGATCGAGTTTGATGATCTGATCAGAAAGCTTAGTTTTACCAGCCTCCATTGGGCCACCAGAAACGAAGATCACTGGAATATTTAGGCGCATTGAAGCCATCAGCATTCCCGGAGTGATCTTATCGCAGTTGGAGATACACACCATGGCGTCGGCACAGTGAGCGTTGACCATATACTCTACAGAGTCGGCAATGAGCTCACGTGAAGGCAGTGAGTACAACATACCGCCGTGACCCATTGCGATGCCATCATCAACAGCAATGGTATTGAATTCTTTGGCAATACCGCCCGCTTCTTCAATTTCTTTGGCGACTAGTTGGCCAAGGTCTTTAAGGTGAACGTGTCCCGGTACAAATTGAGTAAACGAGTTTACAACAGCAATAATTGGCTTACCGAAATCTTCTTCTTTGACTCCAGTTGCACGCCAAAGTGCACGAGCACCAGCCATGTTGCGACCATGAGTTGTGGTGGCTGATCTGTATTTAGGCATTGTACTTCTTCCTTATTTTGCTGATGCTGGTTTCTGTTCTGGGTATACGTAATCTAGCCAGCCCCACTTATCTTCAGTGGTGCCATTGAATAGGCCAAAATACGCATCTTGCATAACTTTGGTAATTGGACCGCGTTTACCTGTACCAACATCGATTTTATCAATGCTGCGTACCGGAACGATTTCAGCAGCGGTACCGGTCATAAATACTTCGTCTGCTAGGTAAAGTGCTTCACGAGCAATGTTAGCTTCACGAACGTCGTAGCCCATATCTTTCGCAATCGTCATTATTGAGTCGCGAGTGATACCTGGTAGGATAGCGCTGGTTGCTGGTGGTGTCGTGATGACGCCATCTTTGACTACGAAAATGTTTTCACCAGCGCCTTCTGATAGATAACCATCGACACTGAGAGCAATACCTTCGTCATAACCGTGACGACGTGCTTCACCGCCAACAAGCAATGAAGAAAGATAGTTACCACCAGCTTTTGCTGCAGTTGGAATGGTATTTGGCGCGGCGCGGTTCCAACTTGATATCATTGCGTCTACACCGTTTGCTAGTGCTTCTTCACCTAGGTAAGAACCCCAAGGGAAAGCAGCAATGATGAGCTCCATTTGCGTGCCTTCTGGAGGGCAAACACCTAGACCAACGTTACCGACAAAACCTAATGGACGAATATAAGCGGATTCAAGCTTATTTTGGCGTAGTGTCTCACGGGTTGCTTCCATGATTTCTTCCTCTGTGTAAGGAATTGGGAAGCGATAAATCTTAGCGGAATCTTTAAGGCGCTTGGCGTGCTCAGGGTGACGGAAAACCACAGGGCCGTTAGGTGTGTTATAACAACGAACCCCTTCAAAAACAGAAGTACCATAATGCATTGCGTGAGTTAAGACGTGAACGTTCGCTTCAGCCCATGGAACCATCTCACCATTAAACCAAATAAAATCTGCTGTACTTTTAGCCATTTAGCATTCCTTCCTTATGCACTTTGTTCTTGTAAGTTGTGATTGGTCAGTTCGTTGTGTTTAAGCTCTGTCACCTCGATGGTACGAATATCCCAAAGCTTCTCAATCTGATTGATCAAGGTCGTGATAGGGCGATCGCTATCAACAATGATCTCAACACTGGCAATCTTACTTTCATGGTTTTGTGTTGCAGCCACTTGTTTAATGATAAAGCCACGGTGGCGAATAACGCGTAATACGCGCTCTAGCAAGACAGGTTTGTCATCGGCTTTGATGTCTAATAAGTATCTGTCCATTAGGTATTCTCCAACATGTCACTATTCGAGGCGCCTGGCGGAACCAAAGGCCATACATTTTCTTCTTCATCTATCAACACGTGAAGCATGTACGAGGTCTTGCTCTCTAGCATTTCTTTGAGAGCAGGCTCAACTTCTTCTTTACGAGTAATGGTTTTACCTGGGATATCGAATGCCTTAGCAAGCATGACAAAGTCAGGGTTATCATCCAAAATCGTTTCGCTGTGTCGACCATCAAAAAACAGTGATTGCCACTGTCTAACCATACCAAGACGTTGGTTATTTAACAGCACAATTTTGACGGGTATTTGACGGCGCTTCAGTGTGCCTAGTTCTTGAACATTCATCATGAATGAACCGTCACCAGTAATTAGAATTGATTGGTCGTCAGGGCGACCAACTGCTGCTCCCATTGCTGCTGGAAGACCAAAGCCCATAGTGCCGAGACCAGCCGAAGTAATAAAATTCTCAGGCAATCTAGGCTGGATATGTTGTGCTGCCCACATCTGGTGTTGGCCAACGTCCGTTGAGATAATCGAAGACTCAGGCATCATGTCTGATAGCTGTTTAAGGAGCAGTGGAGCAAAAATTAAATCTCCTGGATGGTCATAGCGCCATTTAAAACCACTGCGTAAGCTCTCGCTGTGATGTACCCAAGGAGCAATATCTTTTGACAGTTCAAGCTGTGGCAAGATGACGTTTATGTCACCACGTAATGCAGCATGAGCGTGTCTGAGCTTGTTAAATTCCGCAGCATCAATATCGATATGAATCACTTTTGCATGAGGAGCAAAGGTATCCAGTTTTCCGGTCACGCGGTCATCAAAACGAGCACCAACCACGATTAAAAGGTCACATTCTTGAACGACTAAGTTTGCGGCCTTGGTACCGTGCATGCCCAACATTCCCAAGTAGTGTGGGTCATGTCTCTCAATAGTACCTAAGCCTTTTAGTGTGCTGACACTTGGCATAGGGTTGAGGCGTAAAAACTCACGTACAGACTCTGTGGCATCGGCAAGTTGCACACCACCACCTACATACAAAACTGGGCGAGAGCTTTGATCAAGCAGTTGCTGTGCTAACTGGACTTGCTCTGACGAAGCAACAGGGATCGCTGGTGGCGTAAACGGGGGAAGGACATCAACCGGAGCATTAGCAAGTTGGACATCTTTAGCAATATCGACAATAACAGGGCCAGGTCTGCCTGTTTTAGCAACTTCAAATGCCTCGGCAAGAATTGGAGCTAACTCTTCAATATCCGTGACCAGATAGCTATGTTTCGTGCATGAGAGAGACATACCAATCACATCCATTTCTTGGAATGCATCAGTACCGATATGGGAGCTGGCAACTTGACCAGTGATAGCTACGAGAGGGATCGAATCGAGAAAAGCGTCGGCGAGGCCGGTTACGAGATTGGTGGCGCCGGGGCCGGAGGTGGCCATACAAACAGCAACGTCTTTGGTGGCTCTTGCCAGTCCAATGGCAGCCATTGCAGCGCCTTGCTCGTGTCGGCAGAGGATATGTTCTACACCACCATCATACAGAGCATCGTAGATTGGCATGATGGCTCCACCAGGATAGCCAAATACCGTTTCAATGCCTTGCTGTCTCAATGCGGCTACAACTAATTCAGCACCTGTCATTATAGCCTCCTTGGGTGTCACGCTTGCTGTCGTGACTGTTTGTCGTTCGATTGCACATTGTGTGCTCCATTTCTTCCTGTCATATCCACCGAGAGGGTTTCTATGAGTGATCACTATCAAATTTATATTTTGAGTTTGTAAAAAAACCCCCGGACTTTTCAGTGCGGGGGTTTTTTGAATCTCGTGGTTATTTTCCGCCCACATGCCCCCGTGCGGTACCAATCAGGACCACAATAATCAAGCTAATCAGAGTGTGAGAGTGAGCGTTAAAAGTCATTATCTTGTTTCTAAATCGTTGTGTTGTTTCTAACGAAAATGTTTGCGTCACTAGTGGTATCACAAATTTCTGTTACCTGACAAGCAAAAAATCATACTTTTTTCACATTTACTCAGCATTAAATATGGCTGTATAACATGGGGTATATATAAAACTCTGACTTTTAACCATTTAAGTGAGAGAAATTGGAAGGAAAAAGGGATTTCATGGGATTATCGATTATTTATAGTCGAGCGAGCGTTGGTGTTGAAGCACCTTTGGTTACGGTTGAAGTCCACATCAGTAATGGTATGCCCGGTTTTACACTGGTAGGACTTCCAGAGACGACAGTTAAGGAATCTAAAGACCGAGTACGTAGTGCCATCATCAATTCACGATTTGAGTTTCCGGCGAAGAGAATCACGGTGAATCTCGCTCCTGCGGATCTGCCTAAAGAGGGGGGGCGATTTGATCTTCCTATTGCGTTAGGTATTTTGGCGGCGTCTGATCAGTTACCTCACGATAAGCTACTCTCACATGAATTTGTTGGCGAGCTAGCGCTTTCTGGAGAGCTAAGAGTCGTCAAAGGTGTTTTACCTGCTGCACTCGCCGCTAACAAAAGCCGTCGATGCTTAGTGGTGCCAGAAGGCAATGGTAATCAGGCGGCGTTGGTTGGCCGAGAGCACCATAAATCAGCATCAGGTCTACTCGATGTCTGTGCGTATTTGATGGGCCAACAAGCTTTATCCCTATATACCGACACTAAACAGATAAAGATGGTGCCGAAAACACGCGACTTACAGGATATCATCGGCCAACAACAGGGAAAGCGAGCTTTAGAGATTGCCGCAGCCGGAAATCACAACCTACTCTTTCTCGGTCCTCCTGGAACCGGAAAAACCATGTTGGCCTCACGGCTTTGCGACCTATTACCTGAAATGAGCGAACAAGAAGCGATGGAAACTGCCTCGGTCGCGTCGTTGACGCAGCAAGAAATCAATGAAGACAATTGGAAAACGCGGCCTTTTCGTGCCCCTCATCATTCGAGTTCTATGGCTGCATTAGTTGGCGGAGGTTCGATACCAAGACCAGGAGAAATTTCTCTGGCACATAATGGATTACTATTCCTCGACGAAATGCCCGAATTTGAAAGAAAAGTCTTGGACTCACTTCGAGAGCCGCTTGAGTCAGGCGAAATTATTATTTCCCGAGCCCAAGGGAAAACCCGTTTTCCAGCTCGATTCCAACTCGTCGGCGCATTGAACCCGAGTCCTACTGGGTACTATGAAGGCAATCAGTCACGTACCAACCCTCAGCTAATTCTACGCTACCTCAGTCGATTATCGGGGCCTTTGCTCGACCGATTTGATATGTCGATTGAAATACCTTCATTACCCAAAGGAACATTGTCTGAAGGGGGAGAGCGAGGGGAGTCAACTCAAGTCGTGCGTCAGCGTGTTCATCGAGCGCGTGATGTGATGTTAAGTCGCAATGGTAAGGTGAATGCACTCCTTCACAGCGGTGAAATCGAGGACTATTGTCGCTTAAAGAAAACAGATGCAGAGTTTCTTGAGAATGCTCTACACCGTTTAGGGCTCTCTGTTCGCGCCTATCATCGAATTATCAAAGTAGCACGTACTATTGCTGATCTTGGCGGTGAGGATGATATTCAAAGAGAACATTTAGCTGAAGCGTTAGGATATCGCGCTATGGATAGGTTGCTAAAACAATTGACTGCGCAAGCGGTTTAGAAGGCGAAGTTCATACCGACGGAGGTTATCCAATCGGCGGACTCATAAAAGGCGATGGAAGAATCTGTCGCGTTGTATCCTGATAGGGATATTAAAGATAATGCATCAATATTCCATAAAGAGAGGTATTCATAAGCCAGAAATGCACAGTATTTTTCATCGATACGATGATTCTGATCGAAAATGACATTCTCGCCACGATATTCATGATTCATATAGCTCATGGTCGCGGCAATGCTGTGTTGCTGGTAGGTGAATAGGGCAGTAAGTTCACTGCCAACCCCTTGGTTTCTGACGGCTTGACCTTTAGCATCATCAACCACATAAATCACCGATGGAAACAACAGCCAGTGATTATTAACCGCTAACGTGTAGGAGCCTTTCGCATAGTAGAGATGGCTATTCCTATCATAATCTGAGTCAAGATTAAGGTTTTTTGCCGAAAACTCTTCATCAACAACTCGGGTACCGTATGCCAAATCTAGGGTAAACAGTGAGCCTGCGATGTTCTCCATTTGAAAACGATAAGCATCGCCTGTTGCTTCCGCTGCTTGCAGTTGTTCGGCGCCGACGTATGGATTGTTCCAAATCGGTTCTCCGAGGACGGTCGGTAAGTAAGAAATACTCCATATAGAACCATCGTTTTGTTGTTGTCTATAACCGCCTTCTAATACAAAGGTTCCGACGGCAATATCGTTACGGGAAGTTCCAATGAACCATTGTTTATAGCTTTGCGATCCAAAAGTGTAATTGACTACACCTAATGGCATCCAAAACTCATCGTATGTTTCTTGAGAGGCGCTGATTTTGGGATCGGTACTGGCGACCAAATTGGATTTTTCTCCTACCAGTGTATTACTGATTGATATTTCACCACTAAAGCCTTTACTCTGAGCTAGTGAAGCGACAGATAGAGAGCTGTAGGTCGCAGTAAATGCTATAAGCGAAAGCAAGAAGTATCGAATAGCCATGACATATCCATAAATCAGTAGGTTGTGGGTAAAGAGGTTATTTCCTTATAAACTTGGCGGGTACTGTAGCGATAAAAAATGGCTTAGCAAAATGCTTCGCTAAGCCACGTATAACGGAAGGTAATGGGTGTGCCTATGACCTATTAGAATTTCCAGTTTAGGCCAACTGCGGTGATCCAGTCTTTTTCATCGTAGAAGTCGATGTTGGAATCGCTATTAGTCGCACCGGCAAAGGCAACAAGCGATAAGTTATCGGAGTAGAAAATTCCCGGATACTCATATGCTAGGAAAGCCTTCCATTCATCATCGCCACGAGTTTTGTCATAGATTGGATTTGCTGCATCGTAATCACGTTTTAAATAGCCTAACGTCAGTGCTAATTTGTGATTTCCAAACGACATGAAAGAGGATAACTCTGCACCATAAGTATTGTGTTTCATTGCATTGCCATCCGCATCCTGCTGGGTGTAAATCAGAGCGGGATAGAGTAATACTTGTTGGCTCACAGGTAACATCATTTTGAACTTACCATAGAGGATATCAGCGTTACGACTTAGGAGTTGTGCTTCCTGTGGAGATAAGGCAGGTACTCCTGTACCAGAGCGCTCCTCATCCAGTTCACGTTTGCCATAGGCAAGGTCCAAGCTGAATAACGATCCGGCAATATTGTCTAGTTGTAGACGATACGCGTTGCCTTTTTCTTTGGTAGTATTGCGAGTATCTGTCGTATAGGGATCTTGCCAGACTTCACCCTCTAGAATGGTTGGCAAGAAAGAAACACTCACTTTGGTTTTATCGCGAAATAGGTATTTGTAACCCGCCTCAAGTGCTACCGTACCAACGGCAATATCGGCTCGTGATGTACCTAAAAACAATTGATGGTTTGATTGCGCTCCAAAGGTATATTGAAGACTACCGAGGGGAAGTACTAATGCGCCGCTGTCTTCTTGTTGACTACCAGTGTAGTTGCGAAATTCATCGTCGGTATTAGTAAGATTCGATGTTTTGCTTGCGTAAGCCGCGTTTAATGCAATTTCACCGCTAAAACCATTGCTTTCTCCCAACTTAGCCATTGCTACCTGCGAGACAAGACCAAGGGACACTGCCAAGACACTCCATGCCTGTTTCATAACTGATCCTTATCATGTTCTGATTATTTTGGTAACGATTGTAATTATATGTTTATGCTATGTTATTAGTTCAGAATAAGCTCGTTTTTTTTGAGTTACAACACAAATCAGACCAATGATAAAATCATTGCACAAGGCAGTACGCCTTGTACAATTAACCGCCATAAAATTGTCACAAACGAATCATAGATAGTTGGTTATGCTTGGATACCTACTTTTTATTATTAGTGCCTCTCTGGTCATCATTAATACGGCATTTTGTTCGATTCCTATACTTGGGTTTGGATTGATCAAATTTCTAATTCCGATCAAGTCTCTACAGCGATTGTGTACGTCTTTAGCTAATCGCTTTATGTGGTTATGGGCGACGGTGAATCACGGTATTCTTCATTTGGTCAATCCCAAGGTGGTATGGGACATTGAAGGGCTAGAATCACTGCGAAAAGATGGTTGGTATTTGATGATCAGTAACCACCTAAGCTGGACTGACATTGTTGTGCTCTGCAGCGTGTTTAAAGATCGCATTCCAATGCCTAAGTTTTTTCTGAAACAACAGCTTTTGTATGTCCCTTTTGTCGGCATGGCTTGTTGGGCGCTAGATATGCCGTTTATGAAGCGTTATTCACGTGAGTATTTGCTTCGTCACCCAGAAAAGCGAGGACAAGATCTCGCGACGACTCGCCGTTCATGTGCAAAGTTTAAAGATACCCCAACGACAGTGGTGAATTATGTAGAAGGAACGCGCTTTACTGCCGATAAGCAGAAGAAAAGTAGCGCGGGTTACAACTATCTATTACAACCTAAATCCGGTGGCATTGCTTATACATTGGCTGCGATGGGTGACCAGTTTGAAAATATTATTGATGTCACTCTGGCGTATCCGGAAAATACGGATGAGCCTTTTAAAGCGGTATTAAAGGGTGATATGAAAAAAATCGTTGTAAAGGTTCGTATTTTGCCTGTAGATGAGAAAATTCTGGGTGATTACTTCAACGATAAGCCTTACAAGCGAGAGTTCCAAAAGTGGTTAGGTGAGGTTTGGAAGGACAAGGACCAAGTACTCGATGATATCCACACCAAATAAAAAAACCGAGCTCATATGGGCTCGGTTTTTACATTTTAGAGCGGCTTATTTCTTCAATAGGAAGTTTACCAGCTCAAAGTACTCATCCAATGACTGAATGCCACCAGCTTCGACTAGGTACTTGTTATTGACGATGACAGCAGGGACACCAGAAAGTCCGCTGTCTTTAAACTGCTTATCAAAACGACGCACCATAGAGTCAACAGCAAAGCCGTTAAATGCGGCATCAAATTTCTTCGCGTCCACACCTTCATCTAAGAAGATTTGACGTAGTTCTTCGTCATTGCGAGGCGGTTTGTTCATGTTATGGATACGGTTAAACATCACAGGAACCATCTTGTCTTCAATCTTTAACGCCACCATAGTCGCGTAGGCTTTGCTCATTGAAAGGCCCATGTTGCCACCCATAAAAGAAACGTGGTTCTTCTGGAACTTAGCGTCTGCTGGAATCTTTTTCTTAAGCTGTGCAATTATAGGCTCGAAACTGTTGCAGTGTGGGCAGTAGAACGAGAAGAACTCTGTTACCACAGGCTTAGAGGATTTTTCTAAGTCTAGAACTTTATAGTGAGTACCTTCTTGAAATTGTGCTGCACTTACTCCCAGGCTGACTAGAAGCGTCGCAAATAATGCGATGATTTTTTTCATTATTTTCTCCATGTGTAAAACCAAATCCTTATCAGGAATGGGGATAGTTTGTCACCACTGCGGTTGTAATGAAAGTGGCTTTTCATTCAGCGCGGCAATCTGTTCTTTAAAACCGAGCACTTGTCCTTCCCAGTATTTGGCATCATTGAACCAAGGAAAGGCTTGTGGGAATGCAGGATCATGCCAGCGTTTTGCCAACCAGGCCATGTAGTGCACCATACGTAGACCACGTAAAGGCTCAATTAGTTTCAATTGATCGTTAGGCAGGTCACCAAATTCTTGATATCCTTCCAACAGAACATCAAGTTGCATCATTTTGTCTTGTCGATCGCCATTGAGCAACATCCATAAATCCTGAATAGCAGGCCCATTACGAGCATCGTCTAGGTCCACAAACATCGGACCGTCACGCCAAAGAATGTTGCCCGGGTGGCAGTCGCCATGCAGACGAATGGTTTCACTCGGTTGCCAATGCGCTTCAATTTGCGAGATCAGTAAATCTAAGTCGCTGAAAAATGCATTTTCTAAGTGCGCAGGGATGAATGTAGATGACTGCAGCAGCTTTCTTGGCTGATATACGTACTCTTCCAGACCAATTGTCGGACGATGGATGAAGTTCTTTTGAGCTCCTACCTGATGGATACGGCCCATAAATCGACCCACCCATTCTAGTTGCTCTAGATTATCAACCTCGAACTGGCGGCCACCTTCACTATTAAACAGAGTGAACAGATAACCTTGATACTCATGAATAGTCTCTCCGTTAATCGATAGAGGCGCTGCAATAGGTACTTCGTTTTCCACCAATTCATTGGAAAAGTCGTGCTCTTCTTGGATTTGCTCACGGCTCCAACGTTGCGGTCTATAGAACTTGACCACAAAGCGTTTTCTATCTTCATCAGTAAATTGATAGACGCGGTTTTCGTAACTGTTAAGAGCAAGCAAGCCGGATTCTGCTCGAACACCGATGCTTTCTAAGGCATACCACATGAAATCAGGAGTGAGGGCATCAAAGTTAAAGGCTTTATCTGTCATGTATAAAATAAAAGGGCTCATTGCTGAGCCCTTTTCCTATAATAGGTAGCTAACACGTCGGTTAGAGCTTCTTAATAAATCGACTTTCTACTTCTGTTGAGAAGTCATTACTGTCGCTCAGTATAAACTGAATTGTCGATACAGGTGAACTGAGTTGCTCTGGATCAGCACCTAAACTGATCGGCAAGTTATAGACTTCACCTGGTTCAACGGAAATGGTTTGTCGTCCATACCAAGTTGCATTTTCTAGTCCGGAAACACTGAGCGTATATTGTTGCTCTTGTTGTGTTTTATTGATGACCTTCAAGGTGTAGGTATTCTCCACCAGACCATCACTGTTAACTCGGAACAGTTGGTTACGATCCCTAAGAACACTCAGCCCCGCGGGGTCGACGGCCGAAATCTGCACAAAGAACAGGGCAATCATCACTAGTAATACCGAGCCATAACCTAGCAGCTTTGGTCGCATGACTTTGGTGTGTTTACCTGAGAGGCGGTGCTCCGTGGTGTAGCTGATGAGACCTTTCTCATAGCCCATTCTGTCCATAGTCTTGTCACACGCATCAATACAAGCGCCGCAGTTGATGCATTCGTACTGCAAGCCATCTCGGATATCAATGCCTGTCGGGCATACTTGTACACAAAGGTCACAGTCAATGCAGTCACCTAAGCCCAGTTTTTTCGGGTCTGCTTTACGAGAGCGAGGGCCGCGAGTTTCACCTCGTTGACTGTTGTAACCAACAATAAAGGTGTCCTTATCAAACATGGCTGACTGGAAGCGAGCGTAAGGGCACATATGGATACACATGATGGAGCGCATCCACCCTGCATTCGCGTATGTACAACCGGCAAAAAACAACACCCAGAATACGGGCCAGAAACTGGCATTAAAGGTGAAAAAATCACTAACGAGCGCGCCAATTGGCACAAAATAACCGGTAAAGGTAAAGCCAGTCGCTAACGCGATAGCTAACCAAGCGACATGTTTGAGACCTTTACGCATAATGAGGTTTGGACTGAGTTTTCCACTGTCTTGCTTGCGTCGTTTGTTGGCGCTGCCTTCTAGTTTTTCTTCAAACCAAATGTACATAAAGGTCCAGACGGTTTGTGGGCATAAGTAGCCACACCATACTCGACCTAAAAACGTGGTGATAAAAAACAGGCCAAATGCGGCCACCATAAATAGTAACGCGAGTAGGGTGAGATCTTGCGGATAAAGTGTGGTGCCAAAAAAGTTAAATTGCTGATTACCAATATCAAGCAATACCGCTTGTCTCTCGCCATAAGGTATCCAAGGTACCAGTGCGAACAATAGGAGTAAAAACCAGCCGCCGTAGCGTCTAAGCTTTTGAAAGGTTCCTTTACTTTCACGAACGTAGATGCGATTGCTTGGGTTAAATCGATCTCCGTTGCCTTTGTGGGTTTTGGGGTTGAACGTTTTGGGTGTTACATCCTTTACGTCAATTTTATCCTGACTCATGCTGAGGCTGTCCTTCTTGGGCTGACGGTGCGTTTTGACGCACTCTATCTATTCCGACATTGCTACGACTGGTAAGTCACTTACTAATCAGTACGCAGTATTAAAACCCAGCGATTATAACCTTGATAACAATTTCATTTCTTTAAGGCTATCAACCTTTAACAACAAAATTAGCGTCGGCTCATATAAAAAACGACCCTTAGAGGGTCGTTTTTATAACATTTGGTTATTTGATGATGCCGCGAGCCTTTAAGAGTGCGGTTTTGAAGTCATCCTCTTGGTCTTTCGCCAATCCTGGAATCATTTCGTCTTTCTGGCTATTACGCATTTTTAGATGGTAGATAAGAACATCATCAGTGAGATCTTCAAGCTTACCTTCGTATCCAGCTTCATTGGACAGTTTTATAATAAATTCCAGTAAGTTAAGGTCAGGTTCTTTCTGCCATTCTGGATGTATCAACTCAATGAGTTCGTTAACGCGGTGACACTTCATAACTTTCTCCACAATTTTTATAAGTATTTTTGAGTAAAAGTACCAAAAATCGAGGCTAATACCAATAAGTGAAGGAATTGGACACAAAAAAAAGCGCAGGATAACTGCGCTTTTTATTATGCCGCTTTAACAACTCTGGTTGGAGCTGGTGCCATACGAACACTTTGTTCAACGAGCGTCATTGAAGGAGCGACTTTTTTTGCGATAGGCGCAGAAACAAAACCACTGCGACGACGCGACGCACCACGATTTGAGTACGAAAACCTGACGGGTGTTGGGCGCATTGTTTTACCTAACAAGTCAGGCAATTCCATTGCCAATCTAATGGCCTGATTACTTATGAGAACACCGAAATAACACTCAATGTCACTCTTTTTTGACTTATGCCACTCCAAATAAGTAATCAGGAATAATGATATGCATGCATATCACGCATAGAATACCACCAAGTTTGTGTGGATACGATAGTTTGCAGTGAATTATTGGTTGTTTTTTCCACAATAGATTTGTGCGTTGGATATTTGTTTTCTCGATCATTTTGCGATAAAACGGTAGCACTATCTTGGGATATAAATGGATGTGCGTATGTCTTTTTTTAAGAAAACCTTAGCAAGTTTTGGTATCGGCGCCGCGCGAGTGGATTCTGTTCTTCACCAAGAATATCTCTATCCCGGCGAGACAGCGAAAGTTACGATTCACGTCTACGGTGGTAACACTGCCCAGACTGTGGATAACATCAATATGAGGCTTTGTTGTCGCTATATTGATGAGGTAGCACGTAGTAACCACGACAATAGCAATCAACCGGGCGCACCGAAAAAAAGAGTATCGAAAACCTTTGAGCTGCAAACATGGAAGCTGCCTTACGCATTTACCATTGAGCCAGGAGAAACACGAGACTTTGAGGTTGAGCTTGACGTGCCTTGGAATACTCCAGTGACAATTGGTGATTCTAAAGTATGGTTGGAAACTGGATTGGATATCGCGCTAGCAGCTGATCCAACAGATAAAGATATGCTGACAGTGAGGCCAGACCCATTAGTGGACGGCATATTCTCTGCTTTGGAAGAGCAAGGGTTACGTATTCGTCAGGTTGAGTGCGAAGCGGCAAAGGGCTTTGTTATGCCGTTTGTTCAAGAGTTTGAGTTTGTTCCAACCACAGGGCCTTACCATGGTCGCTGGCGTGAGCTTGAGATCATTGCTTACCGTAGTGAAGATGAACTCAAGTTATGGTTTGAAATCGATAGAAATAAAGAGGGAGTAAAAGGCATGCTCTCAAGTCTCATTGGTTTAGGGCAACTGAAACGAGAAATGCAGATCCCAAGTTCACTGCCTGGTGAAGAAGCGGGTCAGCAAGTTCTGGCTTACTTAGAGCAAACAACCTAATTTCAGCTAACGCATGTTAGCTGAATATGGCATACTCTTTAATCACTATCCTTTTAGAGTATGCCTTAATGTCCTCAGCAACTACTTCCAATTACAGCGCTCGTGAAGAGTGGGCGAACAGCATCTCTCATGGTATTGGAGTGCTGCTGTCCATTGTAGGCTTGATACTACTGCTGCAAAAAGCGCTTGGTGCGAATGCCGATGTTCTCACGATTACTAGTATGAGTCTTTATGGCGCTAGCATGATCACGCTATTTCTGGCCTCAACCTTGTATCACTCTATTGCTAACCCTAACAGTAAACGCTGGCTGAAAACTTTCGACCATTGCGCTATTTTTTTGTTAATAGCGGGTAGCTATACACCGTTTATGCTGGTGAGTCTGAGAACACCACTAGCAATTGGCTTAATGGTTGTTATTTGGGCGCTGGCTGTTATTGGCATCATTATGAAGTTGTTCTTCGTTTATCGCTTTAAACGTGCTTCATTGATTACCTATCTTGTCATGGGGTGGTTATCGGTGATAGTCATCTATCAATTGGCTAAGCATTTAGAGCCTTCAGGCTTAATACTATTGGCATTGGGTGGTGCGATTTACACCTTGGGTGTTGTGTTCTATGCCAATAAGCGGATACCCTATAACCATGCTATTTGGCATCTTTTTGTGCTTGCAGGAGCAGCTTGTCACTTTTTTGCCGTGTACTGGTATGTAGCGCCGGTTTAGCGGCGCCAAAATGCAGGGAAGAAGAGTACTAACAGGGTCAGGATTTCCAAACGGCCCATTAACATACCAAAGCTAAGCAGCCACTTAGCGGCGTCGGGAAGTGGCGCAAAGTTACCTGTTGGGCCAATGATATCGCCCATCCCAGGCCCTACGTTCGCGACTGCGGTGATAGAGCCGGAGATACTGGTAACGGGGTCCAACCCCATAGCACTCAATCCTGCGGCGATAATGATAATAGTCACGAAGAACATCAATACAAATGCGACAACTGAGCGCACGATATCGTCATTGACTGGACGGTTATTGTAGCGTTGAACAAAAACGCCTGACGGATGAATAAGCTTCATCATTTGCTTATTAAGCAAGGTAACAGCTATCTGAAAGCGGAATATTTTGATGCCGCCCGAGGTTGAACCTGAACACGCTCCTACCATCATCATAAACGCAAAAATAACCGAAGGTAGCGGCCCCCAAGCCGTAAAGTCTTCCAGTCCAAAGCCCGTTGTTGTTACAACAGATACGATGTTGAACATGGATACTCGGAATGCATCATTTAGTGCATAGCCATCTTCCCAAAATAGCCACAACGCCACAACGGTGCTCGATACTAAAAACAGATACCCAAAGCCTCGAACCTGAGCGTCCCTAAGCAATATTCTCGGATCGCGTTTTGTTAACGCAGCAACAAACAGTAGGAAAGGTAGCCCGCCTAAGAACATAAAGATGGTACCGACCCAGTGTGCGCCTTCCGAGAAATGGTTCATAGAGCCATCGGAAGTGGAATAGCCGCCCGTTGAAAGTGTAGTGAATGAGTGATTAATTGCATCGAACAGATCCATTCCTGTCACTATATAGCCCAGTAGACAAAGCCCAGTTAATACTAGATAAACCAGTACAATGTTTTTGGCGACCGTTTTGGCTCTCGGGCTGCTTTTATCTGACCAATCTGAAGATTCAGTCTGGAATAGACGCATACCTCCGACATTAAGCATTGGCAGAACGGCAACCGCCATAACAATAAATCCGATACCACCTAACCATTGCAAAATAGAACGCCACAGTAAAATACTGGGAGCCATGTTGTCTAATCCGCTAAGTACCGTCGACCCTGTTGTCGTAATGCCAGACATGGTCTCGAAGTAAGCATCGGTGAAGCTGATATGGTTGATAAAAACAAAAGGGAGCGCGGCAAAGGCACTGGCAATAGTCCAAACCAAGCTAGTGATTAGGAACATATCACGCACACTGAGTTTGAAGTTTTTTGTGCGTCCAAGTGAGAGGCAAACAAAGGCGGCAAAATGGGTAATGACAACCGCTAAGCCAAAATCAAGGAAACCATCGGTACCAGTAAAGAAAGCAACCAATGTTGGGACGTACATAAATAGGGCTAGCTTAGAGAGCACTAACCCTATAACAAAGGAAACAGGACGGGCGTTAACCATTGGAGTGCCTTACAGGAAGAATGCACTTGGTTGGAACAATGCCTCAACGTCAGGCACGTATTTTTTGTCCACGAGGAACATCACTACGTGATCATCTTGCTCAATCACGGTGCGATCATGGGCAATAAGTACTTCTTCACCACGTACAATAGCGCCAATTGTGGTACCTGGTGGTAGTTTTATGTCACCAATGGCTTTGCCAACCACTTTAGATGTGGTTTCGTCACCATGAGCAACTGCTTCGATCGCCTCTGCGGCTCCGCGGCGCAGTGATGAGACGTTTACAATATCGGCACGACGAACGTGGGTAAGTAGAGCGGAAATAGTCGCTTGCTGAGGTGAAATCGCCACGTCTATGGTACCACCCTGCACAAGGTCAACATAAGCCCCACGCTGAATCAGTACCATGACTTTTTTTGCGCCCATTTTCTTCGCCAACATCGCTGACATGATGTTGGTTTCATCTTCATTGGTGAGCGCAATAAATACGTCTACTTGGTCGATGTTCTCTTCGGTTAACAGCTCTTGATCCGCAGCATCACCACAAAAGACGATGGTGTTCTCTAACTCTTCCGACAGCTTTTCGGCACGCTTATAACTGCGCTCGATAAGCTTCACGCTGTAAGTTTGCTCTAGACGCTTAGCAAGACTAGCACCGATATTACCACCACCAACAATCATGATGCGGCGGTATGGCTTTTCGAGTCGTTGTAATTCACTCATTACAGAACGAATGTGATTACTTGCTGCTACGAAGAAGACTTCGTCATCCGCTTCGATAATAGTGGTGCCTTGTGGTCGAATCGGACGCCCTTGACGGAAAATAGCCGCTACTCGAGTATCAAT
Organism: Vibrio sp. La 4.2.2; assembly: GCF_027586995.1. Taxonomy (NCBI): domain Bacteria; kingdom Pseudomonadati; phylum Pseudomonadota; class Gammaproteobacteria; order Vibrionales; family Vibrionaceae; genus Vibrio; species Vibrio sp. La 4.2.2. The sequence goes on along the minus strand of NZ_JAPPTJ010000016.1, from coordinate 12,172 downwards.
GTGAGGCATATGCTCACGCAAAGTCGACAGTGCATTCCCTACGAGCGGACCACCATAATAGGCTTTGACCGCGACTAAACTTACGCGTTCATCCGCAAAGCTGACGACTTGCAATGCCCCGGGGTATTGGATCAATCGTTCGATATAACTGGTCACCAACTCTTCTGGAGCGATCAGGTGGTCAACAGGGATGGCACCTGAGTTGAACAGACTTTCTTTTTCAATCAGGTATTCACGAGAACGAATTCGAGCGACACGGTTTGGCGTATTGAATAAAGAGAACGCAACTTGGCATGCAGCCATGTTGGTTTCGTCCATATTGGTCACCGCCACTAGCATGTCTGCATCTTGTGCGCCAGCTTCGCGCAATACATCGGGATGGCTAGCGTAGCCATTGACGACTCGCAAATCGTATTTATCTTGCAGCTCCCTTAGACGGTCACCGTTGCGATCGACGATGGTGATATCGTTGTTTTCACCCACAAGGTTCTCTGCGAGTGTGCCACCAACTTGACCTGCTCCAAGAATGATGATTTTCATAACATTGCGCTCTTTTGATAAATTCGACTTAACGAGTCACTAGCATAGCTATCAATAAGTTAGCATTCTACGCCTTTTTTAGCACAGCGTAATAGAAACCATCCATATCTTCTTCTCCAGGAAGAATCTGACGTCCTGGGTTATCGATGTCTGAATCAATAAGCTGTGCGTTATCTGTGCGAGCAAGGAATGCTTTTACCTGCTCTTTGTTTTCTTGTGGTGTGATTGAACAAGTGGCGTACACCAGTGTTCCACCTACTTTTAATTGCTGCCACATAGCGTCGAAGATCTCACGTTGTAGCTCTGCGAGTGCTTCAATGTCATCGGCGCGGCGCAACCATTTGATATCAGGGTGTCTACGAATCACCCCGGTTGCAGAACATGGTGCATCTAATAGAATGCGGTCAAATTGTTCACCTTGCCACCACTCACTTGGTGTTCTTGCATCGCCACATACTACTTTAGCCTGTAGCTGTAGGCGCTTAAGGTTGTCATGAACACGCTTCAATCTGGTTTCATCACAATCAATAGCTACCACTTGGCTGTCTTTAGTACGCTCCAGGATATGTGCAGTCTTGCCTCCGGGAGCGGCGCAACAATCCAAAATCAACTCACCATCTTTAGGCTCTAAGTAGTTGATAGAAAGTTGTGCTGCGGCATCTTGTACCGATACCCAACCTTTATCGAAACCGGGAAGGTTGTTGACATCGCAAGGGGCGGCCAATTTTAGAGCATCCAAGGCTTCAGAGTGAGCGGTGGAATCTATGCCTTCATTTTTGAGTAGTGCTTGATAATCGTCACGATTGAGGTGCTGGTGGTTCACGCGCAGCCACATAGGTGCTTTGGTGTTATTAGCCTCTACAATCGTTTCCCATTGTTGTGGGTAGCTTTCTTGCAGTAGCTTCAGTAACCAACTAGGGTGGCCGTATTTTCCAGCATTGTGGCTGACGGAAATCTCATCTAACTGCTCTTGGTTGCGTTGGTAGTTGCGTAGTACTGCATTGATAAGGCCGCGTAGTCTCGGGCCTTTCAGCGTTTTAGTTGCTTCTACGGTCTCCCCCACCGCTGCATGAGCAGGAATTCGCATGTGGCCAATTTGATAGATGCCGACCAAAATCAGGTGATGAAATACACGTTGTTTGCCTTTTAATGGCTTATCCATTAGCTCGGATGCAACGGACTCCAAACGAGGCAGTATGCGCAGCGCACCAAAGCAAATCTCTTGCAATAAGGCTTGATCTCTAGGTTTTACTTGTTGCTGGCCTAACGGAAGGGCGCTCGATAGAGATTGACCTTTATCAACCACTTGGAAAAGGATATTGGCCGCAGCAGCGCGAACATTCATGTTGGTTACCTAAATTTTTATCGACATTAAAAATAAAATAAGGCCCGCACTCAACGTGCTGGCCCTAACTATCATTGAGCATTTGCGTCTTTAGCTCAGAACGCTACTCACTTCAAACCAGCTGGCTTTAGAATTCAATACATCGCTCACTGGCATGGCTTTTTTGCCCGGTATTTGAATTTGTTCTAACACCAAAGTACCTTGACCGGTTGCGACGTAAATTCCTGTTTTATCAGCCTTAAGAATAGTCCCAGCTACTGATTCTGTCGCATTGTCTTCTACCCGCGATTGCCAAACTTTGATGTTGTTCTCTTCTACAGAGAAGAAGCTCATAGGCCATGGGTTGAAAGCACGAACGCAGCGTTCAATGAATTCTGCTGGCTGATTCCAATCGATCTTCGCTTCATCTTTGCTTAGCTTGCTGGCGTAGTTTGCTTCATCGTCATTTTGCTTTTCTGGCGCAGCATTGCCTGAGGCAATATCAGCAAGACATTCGACTAAGGCTTGTGGGCCAAGCTCTGCCAGCTTATCGTACATGGTCGCACTGGTATCGGTGGCTTCAATAGGTAGTGTGGCAATTTTCAGCATATCACCGGTATCTAGGCCAATATCCATCTGCATAATTGTCACACCGGTTTGTGCATCCCCAGCCCAAATAGAGCGTTGAATAGGTGCAGCACCACGCCAGCGAGGCAGGATTGAACCATGAACATTGATACAACCTAGCTTTGGTGTATCAAGAACTGCTTGTGGCAACAACAGGCCATAAGCGACAACCACCATGATATCGGCATTGAGGTCTTTGAGCTCTTGCTTAGCTTCGTCAGACTTGAAATTGATGGGTTGATAAACCGGAATATCATGCTCAAGGGCAATATTTTTGACCGGACTTGCCGTTAGCTTTTTGCCTCGGCCTGCTGGTCTGTCAGGCTGGGTGTAAACAGCGATAACCTCGTGCTCCGAAGACAATAACGCCGCCAAGTGACGGGCGGCGAAGTCTGGAGTACCGGCAAACACAATACGTAATGATTGGCTCACGGAAACCTCACTTAATATTATTGTTTAGCGTTGAAGCGCTTAATTTTCTCGAGTTTGTCTTTGATGCGTTTACGCTTTAGAGGAGAAAGGTAATCAACAAACAGTTTACCCTCTAAGTGGTCAAGCTCATGCTGTACACAGATAGCCAATAGGTCATCTGCATCAAACGTAAACTCTTCACCATCGCGGTTCAGCGCTTTGACACTCACTTCAGCGGCGCGTGGCACTAGTGCGCGAGCACCAGGGACCGAAAGGCAGCCTTCTTCAATACCATCTTCACCGCGCTTTTCGGTAATTTCTGGGTTGATAAGTACCATCGGTTGGTCGCGAGTATCTGAAATATCAATCACAACAATTCGCTGATGAAAGTCAACTTGCGTTGCTGCAAGGCCAATTCCTTCTTCGTCGTACATGGTTTCAATCATGTCATCGACGACTTTTTGGATTTCCGGCGTTACGGCTTCAACGGGCTTAGCTACCGTTCTTAGGCGATCATCCGGGAAAGTTAATACTTGTAATACAGACATATACACTCAAAATGTTGAACTGTGCCGAATAGGCATGGACTTCGTTGGTTCAATTCTAGACATTTTCGCACCTAAATGACAGCATCCCTTGAAACAAAGCGAAGGATTGCGGTGTATGAAGCAGGGAATATGTCTGTTATTGACTCTTTCATCTCTTTTTTCTATCACCTTATGGGCGTTTCAATCTCACGCTAGCGTAAGCGACTTCCTCAAACCAGATGCGCCTCGACATTATGTTGTTAAGTCTGGCGATACTTTATGGGCAGTTTCAGGGCGATACTTATCCTCTCCTTGGCGCTGGCCAGAGCTTTGGCTACACAACTCTCATATAGCTAATCCTCATAAAATTTACCCGGGAGATACGCTGTTATTAGTCTGGGTAGCAGGGCAACCGCAATTGATAAGGAAAGCGCTAAGGCGCCTTTCTCCAGTGACGGACGTTACGCTAAAACAGCCGTCAAGTTGGTTAAATCCTCGTGCCATTGCTCGTTATAGAGAACAAGAGAGATTGATACTTGCGAGTGAGTTAGCCACTTATCCTAAGATAGTAGGCTCTAGTCGTGGCTTGGATTACATTTCCAATCAAGATGAGGTTTACATTGATTATCAAGGCCATGAGAAAAACTGGGTCATTTATCGAGTGGGGAAGCTTTATCGCAACGATGATGAGCACTTTACTATGAGAGAAATTAAACGACTGGCGACAGCCCGTTTGATGAAACAGGTAAATGATATTGCTGTTTTGCAGTTGACGGATTTTAATCATGAGCTCAAGCGAGGAGACATTGCTATTCCTATCTCCGAGCTAGATCGGGATGAATCATCAACGCTTATTGAGCCAAAAGTAGGACCTAATGTAGAAGATCTTCGCATCGTAGGAATGCTCAATTCTCTGCATTTTGCGGTTCAAGGACATACGGTAGTGTTGAATGCAGGGCAAGACGCTTCTGTTGTTGAAGGCAGCAGCTACATACTAAAAAGGCCCAGTGAAACATTTGTTTATTCCGATGGTCAGCATGGCTTAAGTGGTCGTGACGAGTCTCATGTAGCTATGTCTCAGTTTCCATTAATAGACATAGGGCGCTTGATGGTGATTCACAGTTATCAACGTTTCAGTGTCGCACTGGTTACTGAGTCTCCAGAGCCCATCACCAAGCAAACCATTATTGTGCCACCAAGCAGCGATAGGGCGTATCGTGAGTGACGCTCGCACTCTAGCTTGGTTGCGGCTTTCTCTGTGCCCCGGCATCGGTGCTGTCACGTTCGAAAAGTTACGAGCAATAGATAGTCCGCTCAACATTGTTAGCTATACACCACAGGAACTGGCCTCTATTGGTTTGAAGCCGCATCAAGTGGCGTTTATCCATCATCAATCGATAGCGCTTGCTGAACAGGCCCTCGCTTGGGCGTCGGGAGAGCGTCGCTACATTGTGATTAGTGGCGATAAGGCGTATCCGCCGCTATTGAGCGAAACCAATGGAGCGCCGCCGGTTTTATTTGTTGAGGGGCAGTTATCCTTACTTGCGGCACCTCAAATTGCCATGGTGGGAAGTCGTAATGCTACTTTGGAAGGGCTAGAGATTGCTCGCAGCTATGCCAGTACATTTACAAAGCATGATTACTGCGTGACGAGTGGCTTAGCTTTGGGCATTGACGGTCACGCTCATCAAGGAGCACTGGATGCACAAGGTCCTACTATTGCAGTATTGGGTTCTGGTTTATCGCAAATCTATCCGGCACGTCATAAGTCATTGGCCTCTCGCATTGCGGAGCATGGTGCGTTAGTCAGTGAACATTTACCTTCGGTAAAACCTAGGGCTGAGCACTTCCCGCGTCGTAACCGAATCGTAAGTGGACTGTCTTTAGCTGTATTGGTGGTTGAAGCGACAGAGAAAAGTGGTTCGTTGATTACTGCTAAATACGCGGCTGAGCAAGGGCGAGATGTTTTTGCCATTCCAGGTTCAATTCGCCACCCTTTTCATAGTGGTTGTCACTCGCTGATCAAATTGGGAGCTTGTTTGGTGCAGTCTCCTAATGACCTTCTTAGTGAAATAGAATCTCTCACCAACTGGTCTAAAAAAGTACAACCGACACTTTTTGACCAAGTTATTGATAAAGAAGAATTGCCATTTCCCGATCTGTTGGCTAACGTAGGAATAGAGGCAACACCAGTTGATATTTTAGCGCAAAAGACCCATATTCCTGTGCAAGAGGTCATGCAACAGCTACTAGAGCTCGAGTTATTAGGGCATGTTGTTGCAGTTAACGGTGGTTATATTCTTAAGGGGAGAGGCTAGCTATGATGATGGACATACTGATGTACCTGTTCGAAACCTACGTGCATAGTGATGCAGATCTGCAGGTAGACCAAGACGAACTTGAGGATGAACTGCTACGAGCAGGCTTTAAGCAAAAAGATATTTATAAAGCGTTAGAATGGCTAGAGGATTTAGCCGAATTGCAAAATGCGGATAATCAATCTGCTATTGCTACCAGCGCAGCGACATCGACACGTATTTATACGGCGCAAGAAATGTCACGTATGGATGTGAAAAGCCGTGGCTTGCTGTTGTTCTTGGAGCAGATTGGTGTGTTGACAGCTGAAACTCGTGAAATGGTTATTGATCGTGTTATGGGACTGGAAACCAATGATTTTGAATTGGATGACCTAAAATGGATCATTTTGATGGTTTTGTTCAATGTTCCTGGCAATGAAAACGCGTACACTCTCATGGAAGAACTGATCTACACCGCAGAGAGGGGTGTAGTCCACTAAGCTAAGCCAAATTTGGCGATAAGTTAAGAGACACCCATGAGTGGTAAAATCGATAACCAACTTTTCTCGGCTCATGAACATGCGTTGGATCATGAGCCCTGTCCACAGTGTCATTCAGGCAAGTTGCTACTCAAGAATGGCAAACACGGTCCGTTTCTGGGCTGTGACCAATATCCAAGCTGCGATTATATTAAACCTCTGCATCAAAATGATGGGCATATTATCAAAGAACTTGGTGTCGCTTGTCCCGATTGCGGTTCAGAATTGCTGTTACGTCAAGGACGCTTCGGTATGTTTATTGGGTGCAGCAATTACCCAGATTGCCATTTCATTCAGTCGCCAAATAAACAAGATGAGCCAGAGCAAGAAGCAAAAGATTCCGTTAGCTGTCCTGAGTGCAGCAAAGGGGTGCTAAAAGAGCGTAAATCACGTTTTGGAAAAGTGTTTTTTGCGTGCGATAGTTATCCTAAGTGCAAGTTTGCCGTGAATCATGTTCCGGTTCCCGGAGTGTGTCAACATTGTGGCTACACGTTGCTGGTTGAGAAAAAACGCGCAGCAGGAACGGTGTTGGAATGTGCATCGAGACGATGCCAGAAAGTACAAGAATAAAAAACGGCTCCTAATTGGAGCCGTTTTTTTGTATTTAGGCTAGCTAATACTTACAGCGCAAGCGCTGCGGGTTTGAGAGCAGGGTAGGCTGACTCATCCAGTAAGTCTGCAAGCTGAACGAGTGTTGCTTTTAGCTCGCGTTGACTCGTTGCCGACACATTAATATGCCCCATTTTGCGTCCAGCACGTTTTTCTTTGCCATACCAATGAACATGACATCCAGCCAGAGCGTAAACAGCATCAGGAACGGAGTCTTCACCAAGGATATTAACCATAGAGGTGGCTCTAACGGCTTCCGTGGAACCAAGAGGCATATCGCAAACTGCACGTAGGTGGTTTTCGAACTGACACGTATCGGCACCTTGCTGAGTCCAGTGTCCTGAGTTGTGTACGCGCGGCGCAATTTCATTGACGAGAAGTTGGCCGTTTACATCGAAAAACTCCAGTGCCAATACTCCGACATATTCGAGAGACTCGGCGACAGCGGTAAACATTTGCGCAGCTTGTGCTTGTAGCTCAGGCTCATCGATAGCAGTAGACAGAGTAAGTACTCCGTCAGTGTGTACATTTTCTGCCAGTGGATAAATCGCAATATCACCGTGTTGGTTGCGAGCACCCACAAGCGATACTTCACGTTGGAACGGCACAAACTCTTCAGCCACGATGGCTTGATTATCTGAATCCGCAATACACTGAGCCATTTCAGTCCAGATTTGCTCTATATTTTCTAATGTTTTGAGTCGCCATTGTCCTTTGCCGTCATAGCCGCCTAACGCACTCTTAAGTACCATAGGCAAACCTACGGTGGCGATAGCGGTATCAAGATCGCTACGTTCGGTAATAACCGCATAGGTCGCGTTCTTAACCCCAGCATTATCAAGCAGCGCTTTTTCAATTCGTCTATCACCACCGGCTTTAATCGCTTCTGTTGATGGCAAAAACTTCCCACTTGCTTCACAGGTAGCTAGGACATCGAGGGGAATATGTTCAAATTCTGCAGTAATAACGTCAGCTTGCGATATGGCTTGCTGTAGACCTTGCCCAAGCACTTCCAGAGTTAAGGGGTGCACAATGTTTTCGCTGCGCACATCAAAGGCAGAGATCTTGATATTGAGAGGCGCGCCAGCCAGCGACATCATTCGTGCTAACTGACCTGCACCAAGTACCAATACGTGTTTCATTATTAGTCCTCAGACGGATCTGGGTTAGCAAGAACGGTTTCGGTCTGTTGGCTGCGGAATGCTTCGACTTTCTCCATCACGGCATCATTATGAACACCAATGATTTGCGCTGCTAAGATTCCCGCATTTGCTGCGCCGGCTTCACCAATAGCGAGTGTGCCAACAGCAATGCCTTTTGGCATTTGCACAATAGACAGCAAAGAATCCATGCCTTTTAGTGCTCGGCTCTGTACAGGAACTCCGAGGACAGGAACACTGGTAAATGCTGCCGCCATGCCCGGAAGGTGCGCCGCACCGCCTGCTCCCGCAATAATAACTTTGATGCCACGCTCTTTTGCAGTCGTTGCATAGTCTGCTAATAGTTGAGGCGTACGGTGCGCAGAAACAACCTTGGTTTCATAATCTACACCAAACTGATCAAGCATCTCTGCTGCTAGTTTCATGGTTGGCCAATCTGATTTTGAACCCATAATAATGCCGACTTTCATCCGAAGCTCCTTCAAGGCGTGTGCAAATGGACTAATTTGCGCGCATTATACGAGGATTTTTTTCTAAGGAAAACGTTTGCGTGAGTGATTTTTGTGTTTTTTTCTGGATTCTCATGTCGCTTTTCCGCATAGTGCCGTTGAAATGTAAATTAATTGTTTAGGTTTTAATAAAAGGAAGGCTCGGTGGATAATTTTCAAAGTACAGTTGCCGCACTTAAATCTGGTGAAGTGATTGCTTATCCGACTGAAGGAGTATTTGGTGTCGGTTGTGATCCTGATGATGTCAGTGCCATTGAAAAACTACTGGCAGTGAAACAACGTCCAGTAGAGAAAGGACTGATCCTAATCGCTGCCAACTATGAACAGCTTCGACCTTATGTTGACGAGACTAAGTTGACAGCGACGCAGCTCGAAAGTGTACAAAATACTTGGCCAGGACCTTATACCTGGATTATGCCAGCGAGTGACAGAGTCTCATCATGGCTTAGTGGTGCATTCGATACGATTGCGGTTCGAGTTACCGATCACGAGTTAGTGCAGCTACTTTGCCTTTCTTATGGTAAGCCGATTACCTCGACCAGTGCCAACTTGTCAGGAATGCCTTCCTGCATGACAACCGAAGAAGTCAAATCGCAGCTAGGTGATCGATTGGCGGAAATTCTTGATGGTGAAACTGGCGGTCGTAATAAACCGAGTGAAATTCGAGATGCAAGAACGTTAAAAGTATTGAGACAAGGCTGAGGGTAATTAGATGCAACAAGTGGATAAACATCAGGTCAAAGCTTTTTTATTACAGCTCCAGGATGATATTTGCCAAAAGCTTGAACATGAAGATGATGGTGCAACATTTCAGCAGGATGAATGGCTGCGCGAGCAAGGTGGCGGTGGTCGTAGTCGAGTATTAAAAGATGGTGTGGTCTTCGAGCAAGGTGGTGTTAACTTTTCTCATGTCTTTGGAGACAAAATGCCAGCTTCCGCGACAGCTCACCGACCTGAATTAGCGGGTCGAAAATTTGAAGCAATGGGCGTGTCTTTAGTTATTCATCCTAAAAACCCTTACATTCCAACATCCCATGCCAACGTACGTTTCTTTATTGCTGAAAAAGAGGGTGAGGCACCTATTTGGTGGTTTGGTGGTGGCTTTGACCTTACGCCGTTTTATCCATTTGAAGAAGATTGCCAACACTGGCACCAAGTGGCCAAGGATATTTGTGCGCCATTTGGAGAGCAGGTCTATAACGAACATAAGAAATGGTGTGACGAGTACTTCTTCCTTCCTCATCGTAACGAAACTCGTGGTGTGGGTGGTTTGTTTTTTGACGACCTCAACCAATGGGGTTTCGAGCGCAGCTTTGCCTATATGAAAGCCGTTGGTTCTAGTTATACCGATGCGTATTTACCGATAGTACAGAAACGAAAGCATACAGAATTCGGAGAGAGAGAGCGTCAGTTCCAACTTTATCGACGTGGTCGCTATGTCGAATTTAACTTGGTCTATGACCGAGGTACATTGTTTGGTTTGCAAAGTGGTGGTCGCACGGAGTCTATTTTAATGTCGATGCCACCACTAGCTCGCTGGGAATATAGTTATCAACCAGAAGAAGGCTCACCAGAAAACGAGCTTTACGCGCACTACCTTCAGCCGCGAGACTGGTAAAGCGACAGGCATAGCTTGGCGAATGAGTGTCGAAGTGATAGTGTCGAACTATTCACTTTGGCACGCAGCAGGCAAGGACATGAGCAAGCCCGATCAGTACGTCGTTTTTGGAAACCCCATTTCACAAAGCAAATCTCCTTACATACATACACTCTTCGCACGTCAAACTTCTCAACATATTGAATATGGGCGCTTGCAGCCAGAGGAGGGAGAGTTCACTCAAGCTGCTAGTCAGTTTTTTGCTGATGGTGGTCGAGGCTGCAATATTACTGCGCCATTTAAAGAAGATGCCTTCCAGTTCGCTAGTCGATTAACCGAGCGTGCTGAACTAGCCGGAGCGGTCAACACACTCAAGAAACTGGATGATGGTGAAATCATTGGTGATAACACTGACGGAGAAGGGTTGGTTCAAGACTTGTTGCAGCATCAAGTGCAATTAGCGGGCGCTTCAATTTTAGTTATAGGGGCTGGCGGCGCAGCTCGAGGTGTACTTAAGCCGTTACTTGATCAACAGCCAAGCTCCATAACTATTACTAATCGTACCTATGAAAAAGCTCAACAACTGGCCGAATTGTTTTCGCCTTTTGGAACTATACAAGCAGCGGAAATAAACAGTGTTGGCTGTGCCTATGATGTGGTAATCAATTCGACATCTGCTAGTTTATATAAACAAGTACCAGATATTAGTGATGCGATCTTCGGTGCCAATACTGTCAGCTATGATATGGCTTATGGTCAGGGACTGACGACATTTAACCAGTGGGCAAAAACGTCCGGTGCTCGATGTGTTTATGATGGATTAGGTATGCTGGTGGGACAAGCTGCAGAAAGCTTTTTGTTATGGCGTGGACTAAGACCAGGGACGAAACAAATTCTTAGAGAGCTAAGAAAGAACCTCGAGGCTTAAGTAATGAATCAATCTATTCTATTCTCCGACCAAGTGACGTGGGATGAAGCAACTGGAATGGTTGAGTTTCATGCACACCAGTCGGGTATGCTTATTGTTTGTTTGGTGAGTTTAGAAAAGCTAGCTCAACTCGCCTACCAGAAAGAGGTCTCTAAACAAGAGGCTATACCAATGTTTGACTCTGTTCGCTTTGATATAGAAGAAATAGCAGAAGCTCTCATAGAAGATGAGAGCTTTGATGAGCAAGGTAAGATAGTCATTCGTTAACGAATGGAATGCACCTTGTGCATATAGTCGTTCTTATTCTGAACATAGTTATCAGCTGATTTCTGTAAAAAAGCACGTTCCTTATCCGTAAGAGGTCGTGCTTGTTTTACCGGGCTCCCTACATATAGATAACCACTTTCGAGTCTCTTATTTGGTGGTACCAAACTTCCGGCACCAATCATTACCTCAGACTCAACGATTGCACCATCGAGAATAATGGACCCCATACCGACCAAAACTCGATCTTCAATAATACAGCCATGAAGCATTACTTTATGACCAATGGTTACATCATTACCTATAAGTAACGGATAACCCTCTGGGTTATCGCTGTTCTTGTGAGTAACATGAAGAACACTGTTATCTTGGATATTGGTGCGCTCGCCAATAACGATATGATTCACATCACCCCTAGCAGAAACTAAAGGCCAGATACTGGCGTCTTTTCCTAAACGTACATCTCCAACAATCACGCTCGTCTTATCTATATAGACCGAGTCATCAAGTTGAGGAGAGATGCCTTTATAGCTGCGTATTGAAGTCATAGTGTTCCCTAAGTCGATATTTGTTAGTTAGTTTGGCGCTAATTTAAGGCTATTTATAGGGCTAAAGAGCAAAAAATAATCATCCAAACAAAAAAACAGAAAAAAATGCATTTTGGGTATTGCCAAGAAGATTTCGATCTCTATAATGCCCCCTCGCTGACACGGGAACGCAGACGAAAGTTCGCACCCAGTCAGAAGGCCTCAAGGTTCTAAGAAGCTTAGCAAAATAAGTTGAAAAAAGTGGTTGACACGACAACTTATCTCGCTAAAATGGCCGTCCGTTTTGAGCGAA
>NZ_JAPPTJ010000015.1:0-98158 GCF_027586995.1 Vibrio sp. La 4.2.2 | reverse complement strand
CGCACCTGGGTGACCTGAGTTAGCTTGTTGAACACCATCCATGCTTAGCGCGCGGATTGCATTAGCGAGTTGTTTACGAGAAGACATGTAGGCTCCTGAGTGCATTAAGCGAATTCCAAGTTTTTCATAAGCTGAACGAATAATCAGCGGCGCTATTGTCGCAAAGCCCCATACTCTCTGCAAACGTTTTACCGTCATTTTTTGGCTTTTTGCCGCGATAATGTCGTACTAAAGCGCGTTTCTTTGACAAAAATGGGCAAACGATTGGCTATAACTTAAAAGCAAAAATCGCTTGCTAATCGCACATTGATGAATAGAATAGACGTCTAGATGTAGATACACCTACAATATATCATTGAATTTTCTATAAGTGAGTACGATATGCTCGCTTTAAAATGTAATTGGAGCTCTCATGGCTAAGCACCTATTTACTTCTGAATCTGTATCAGAAGGCCATCCAGATAAAATCGCTGACCAAATTTCTGATGCGGTACTTGATGCAATCCTTGAACAAGACCCAAAAGCACGTGTTGCTTGTGAAACGTACGTTAAGACTGGCATGGTGATGGTAGGCGGTGAGATCACTACTTCAGCATGGGTTGATATCGAAGAATTGACTCGTGAAACTGTTCGTGAGATCGGTTACGTTCATTCAGATATGGGCTTTGACGCTGATTCTTGTGCGGTACTAAACACTATCGGTAAACAGTCTCCAGACATCAACCAAGGCGTTGATAAAGCAGATCCTAAAGAGCAAGGCGCTGGTGACCAAGGCATCATGTTCGGTTATGCAACTAACGAAACTGACATCCTAATGCCAGCTCCTATTACTTACTCTCACCGTCTTGTTCAAAAACAAGCGGAAGTGCGTAAGAACGGTACTCTACCTTGGTTGCGCCCAGACGCTAAATCTCAGGTAACGTTCCAGTACGATCAAGGTAAGATCGTTGGTATCGATGCCGTTGTTCTTTCAACTCAGCACTGTGATTCAATTTCTACACCAGACCTACGCGAAGCAGTGATGGAAGAGATCATCAAACCAGTACTACCATCAGAGTGGATCAACAAAGAAACTAACTTCTTCATCAACCCAACCGGTCGTTTCGTAATCGGTGGTCCAATGGGTGACTGTGGTCTAACAGGTCGTAAGATCATCGTTGATACATACGGCGGCGCTGCTCGTCACGGTGGTGGTGCATTCTCTGGTAAAGATCCATCAAAAGTAGACCGTTCTGCAGCATATGCAGCACGTTATGTAGCGAAAAACATTGTTGCTGCTGGCATGGCAGATCGCTGTGAAATCCAACTTTCTTACGCTATCGGTGTTGCTGATCCAACCTCTATCATGGTGGAAACATTCGGTACTGAAAAAGTATCTCACGACATCATCGTCGAAGCAGTACGTCAAAACTTCGACCTACGTCCATATGGTCTGCAAGAGATGCTAAACCTTCTTCAGCCAATCTATAAGAAGACAGCAGCATACGGTCACTTCGGTCGTGAAGAGTTCCCATGGGAAGCGACAGACAAAGCAGCAATCCTACGCGACTTTGCTGGTTTATAATCTGCCAACTCTGAACTAATACTCTAAAAAGCCTTCAAAATATTTTTTGAAGGCTTTTTTGTATTTATTGCTAACCATTTCAAATACTTTGTTGCAATATTGTTAAAAGTTGATATTGCAGCACGTGATTTATACCCTTCTAAAAATTGTGTTTTCTCACAACTCGGTTAATAGTTAATCAAAAGTGCCCTTGCAAACAGACCTTTTCAGGTCTGAGGTTCGTACTGTAAATAGAGCACTTATGAGGGGAAGACGCTAAACAACGACATTTTGCTAGATCTGTTCGTGCTGAATAACCAGCATCGTTAGCGCCATGCCCTGAGAAACGTAGGCCAGTTTGTCAAATCAGGGAGGACATATGCCTCGAACTGTAAATACCGACGACTTCCACAAGAAACACGAAGTCAGGGATCAAGATTACGCTAAAACTATTCCTTGCAATCAACTGAGTGTGTCAGCACCATTTCACTGGTTAGCACTTGGTTTGCATGACCTTATTCGGATGCCAATTATCAGCGCATTTTATGGCTTATGCTTTACTGCTGCCGCTGTCGCGATTGTGCTATTAGTACAATGGCAAGGAACTCATCTAGTCATCATGCCGAGTTTGGTGGTTTATATGCTCATCGGGCCATTTTTGGCACTTGGGTTGTATGACGCAGCATGGGAAAGAGAAAAAGGACACAAACCCAGTCTGTTCCACTCCATGAAAGCCATCGGTAGAAATTCCACCTCACAGTGGGCATTTGCCGTTTTGCTCGCTGTAGCGATGATTTTCTGGATGAGAATCGCAGCCTTGTTGCACGCTCTCTACCCTTCTGTTCAAGGCGCACCCTTGACAGATTTTGCACCATTTTTGATTACGGGTAGTGTTATTGGAGCTGTGATTGCTTCGATTATCTTCAGCATTTCAGCGTTCTCGATTCCACTCATGATGGAGAGACGCGTCGATGTGATGACCGCCGTGTTTACTAGCTTCAATGCGGTCAAATCGAATATTCCAGCCATGATTGTATGGGCTTTAGTAATCTGTGGCGGTATCTTGATTGGCTTCGCTACCTATGGCATTGGAATGATCATTACTATGCCAATCCTAGGCTATGGTACATGGCACGCCTATCACGAAACCATTAAGAAAAAACATCATCCTTAAGCCAACGAGCAATATATTGCAAACATAACCAATGTCTCTAGAATAACGCCCTCATTTGGGCGTTATTTTTTGATTGAGTTAAATGAAATCATCTCCATCCGAAGAGCTGCACTACCTCGCAGTAAAAAAACTAGCACAATGTATCGAAAAGGCTCGTCACTACTTTGAGCGAGACTTTCGCATGCCCGCGCTCAACTACCAACTTCGTGGCAAAGCGGCGGGAAAAGCCTACTTGCAAGCGTGGGAGATACGTTTAAATCCAGTCTTGTTTGCCGAGAACCAACAAGCTTTTATCAACGAAGTGATTCCACATGAAGTCGCTCACCTCATTACGTTTGCTTGCTTTGGTCGAGTGCGCCCACATGGAATGGAGTGGCAAATGGTTATGAACCAAGTCTTTTCGTTAACACCCAAGACCACACATTCTATGAATGTTCAATCCGTTCAAGGTCGTACCTTCGAATACCGCTGTCAGTGCGACACTTTCCCCGTATCCATAAGAAGACACAACAAAGTGATGCGTCAGCAGGCCAGTTATCGTTGCCGAAAATGTGGCAGCCAAATTGAATTCACGGGCAAACAACTCAGTTAAATTGAGGATCTTTGCCGAGTAATCTACATATCTATCGGTAGATTGGGCACTTTTTGCGAGTTAAACTAGGTTATCTCAACCTTTTTAAAGACTTGCAATGAATCGTTATTTATCTTTTATCTTGGCGCTATTCATCGGTTTAACCTCATTCTCGGTGCTTAGTGCCCCACCTAGTAGCTTTAGCAAAGCGAAGAAAGAAGCCGTCAAAATCTATGCGGATCACCCTATCAGTTTTTACTGTGGGTGTGATATTCAATGGCAAGGAAAAAAAGGTGTTCCAGACCTGTCATCTTGTGGTTATCAAGTCCGCAAACAGCAGAAACGTGCAAGTCGTATTGAATGGGAACATGTCGTACCCGCATGGCAATTTGGCCACCAGCGTCAATGCTGGCAAGAAGGTGGCCGGAAGAACTGCACTCGAAACGATAAAGCGTTCAAATTAATGGAGGCGGATTTACACAATCTCACACCAGCTATCGGTGAAGTCAATGGCGACCGCTCCAATTACAACTTCTCTCAGTGGAATGGTATTGATGGCGTCAGCTATGGGCGTTGCGAGATGCAAGTTAACTTCAAACAACGCAAAGTCATGCCACCAGACCGAGCTAAAGGTTCCATCGCCCGTACCTACTTATATATGAGTAAAGAGTACGGGTTTAAGCTGTCCAAACAACAAACACAGTTAATGCAAGCTTGGAATAAAACTTACCCTGTCGACACTTGGGAGTGCACTCGCAATGAACGCATCAAGCGCATTCAAGGCAACGATAACCCATTTGTGGCAGAAGCCTGTAAAAATCCTAGCTAAATCGAGACGCCAGCCCTTGTAATTTTGAGGTCGGGCATCCATCTTATACCTCTATACAGTTTTGTTCTTTGGAAGTTTTTATGCGTATACCTCGTATCTATCACCCTGAACCAATCCACGCTTTAGGGACTCTTGCACTAAGTGAAGATGCCGCTGGCCATGTGGGCCGCGTATTGCGCATGAAAGAAGGTCAAGAAGTGTTGTTATTTGATGGCTCGGGCCATGAATTTCCAGCCACTATTACTCAGATTGGTAAAAAGAATGTGGATGTCGACATACAAGAAAAAGTGTCGACCAGCATAGAATCGCCTTTAGATCTGCATTTAGGTCAGGTCATTTCTCGTGGTGACAAAATGGAGTTCACTATTCAAAAGTCGGTTGAGTTAGGCGTCAATACCATCACCCCGCTTATCTCAGAGCGCTGCGGCGTTAAGCTCGATGCTAAACGCTTTGAAAAGAAACTGCAGCAATGGCAGAAAATTGCTATCAGTGCTTGCGAACAATGCGGGCGTAACACCATTCCTGAAATTCGACCGATTATGTCGTTAGAGCAATGGTGTGCAGAGCCATCGGAAGCCCTTAAGCTCAACCTACATCCAAGAGCGAAATATTCAATCAATACCTTGCCAGAACCTGTAACTAAGGTTCGCTTGCTTATAGGCCCTGAAGGAGGTCTATCGGCGCAAGAAATTGAAATGACAGAACAATATCAATTCGAAGAAACCCTGCTTGGTCCTCGTGTTTTGCGAACAGAAACGGCGGCATTAACGGCCATCACTGCACTGCAAGTACGCTTTGGCGATTTAGGTTAACGGGAGAAAAATAATGCTCAAACTCGGTATCGTGATGGATCCAATTTCATCCATCAACATTAAAAAAGATTCTAGTTTCGCAATGATGTTGGAAGCCCAACGTCGTGGTTATGAAATCCATTATATGGAAATGAACGATCTGCATTTAGATCAAGGCACAGCTGTTGCCGATACCAAGATTGTCACGCTGAAAGAAGACCCAGCTGGTTGGTATGAATTCACTTCTGAGCAAACTATTGAGCTGTCAGAACTTGATGCCGTATTGATGCGCAAGGATCCACCATTTGATACTGAATATATTTACGCCACATATATCCTTGAGCGCGCAGAAGAGAAAGGCACATTAATCGTTAACAAGCCACAAAGTCTACGTGACTGCAACGAAAAGCTGTTCACAGCTTGGTTCCCGGAGCTTACTCCAACGACGATTGTGACTCGCAAAGCCGAGAAGATTAAGCAGTTCCGTGACCAGCATGGTGACGTTATTCTTAAGCCACTAGATGGTATGGGCGGTGCCTCCATTTTCCGCGTTAAGCAAGATGACCCTAACGTGTCCGTTATTATTGAAACGTTGACTAATCACGGTCAAAATTACGCAATGGCACAGACTTTTGTTCCTGACATCAGCAATGGTGACAAGCGCATCCTCGTCGTTGACGGAGAGCCTATGCCATATTGCTTAGCTCGTATTCCAGCGAAAGGTGAAACACGTGGTAACCTGGCTGCAGGTGGCCGTGGTGAAGCTCGTCCCTTAAGTGAGACAGATAAGCAAATAGCCGAAGCCGTTGCTCCAACTTTAAAAGAGAAAGGCCTAATATTTGTAGGTCTGGATGTGATTGGCGACAAACTAACTGAAATCAATGTCACCAGCCCAACTTGCATTCGTGAGATTGAGGCCGCCTTTGACATCTCTATTACTGGCAAGCTGATGGATGCCATCGAGCGCCGTTTAGGGAAGTAACCGTGGGAGAGGCCATGATGAACCTAGCCAACCATTTTCTTGTTGCTATGCCGGGGATGCAAGATCCCTACTTTCAGCGCAGCGTCATTTATGTGTGTGAACATAATGAAGAAGGCGCAATGGGGATTATGATCAATACCCCTATTGATGTCACCGTTGCCAACATGCTCAAGCAAGTGCAGGTCGAGTTACCCATTGCCTCTCAAACCACTCACAGCAAGAGCCTCGATGAGCCGGTGCTAAATGGAGGCCCAGTGTCTGAAGATCGAGGTTTTATCCTCCATAAACCCAAAGATAAATATCAATCAAGCATACAGATCACGGACAAGGTTTCTGTCACGACCTCAAAAGATATTCTGGCGGTACTCGGTACTGATGCTCAGCCTGATAACTATCTGGTGGCTCTCGGCTACTCTGGATGGAGTGCCGGCCAACTTGAATCTGAGTTGGCTGAAAACTCTTGGTTAACCATTGAAGCTGATCCTAGCATCATTTTTGATACTCCAGTCGAAGAAAGATGGAGTACCGCCGTTGCTATGCTTGGCATTGATATTGCCCAGTTATCCACGCAAATCGGGCATGCCTAACCTCCCGAATCGTTTACTGTACGACGTAAGAGACAAAACACTATGACATCCAGAACCATTATCGCCTTCGATTATGGAACCAAGAGTATTGGTAGCGCCATTGGTCAAGAAGTCACTGGCACCGCAAGTCCACTGAAAGCCTTCAAAGCCAAAGACGGCATTCCAAACTGGGATGATATTGAGGCTATGCTCAAAGAGTGGCAACCAGATCTGATCGTTGTTGGATTACCGACGGATCTGCATGGCAAAGCACTAGAGGAAATTACCGCACGAGCGAAAAAGTTTGCTAATCGAGTTCATGGCCGATTTGGGCTTCAAGTAGAGTTGCACGATGAGCGTCTATCCACCGCGGAAGCGCGAGCAGAATTATTTGAGATGGGCGGTTATAAAGCTCTATCGAAGGGCAATGTTGACTGTCAGTCAGCGGTAGTGATTTTAGAAAGCTGGTTTGAAGCGCAATGGGCTTAAGTTCAGTAACAAAAAAGGATGACCAATGAGTCATCCTTTTTAATCGATTATGTCTACTCAACCTACTAAGGTCATTAATTAAACACGTAATTAATCGACTTTCAATTCTTGAAGCATTGACTCTGGCAGAGCCAGTTCGTCGTTTTTGTTTACTTGAATACCCGCCGCAATAATCGCTTCCGCAATCGCTTTTGCCTCTTCTAAAGAGTGCATAGCCGCTGTACCACACTGATACTCATTCAACTCAGGAATCTTGTTCTGGCTTTCTACTTTCAGAACGTCTTGCATCGCGCTTAACCAAGCGTCCGCTACTTGTTGCTCTGAAGGTGTACCGATTAAGCTCATGTAGAAACCTGTACGACAGCCCATTGGAGAAATATCGATGATTTCAACAGCAGCACCATTTAGGTGTGCACGCATAAAGCCAGCGTATAGGTGCTCAAGCGTGTGGATGCCTTTCTCAGAAAGGATATCTTTGTTTGGCGCCGTGAAGCGTAGGTCAAACACAGTGATGGTGTCGCCTTTTGGGGTTTGCATTGTTTTCGCTACACGTACGGCTGGCGCGTGCATCTTTGTGTGGTCTACCGTGAAGCTATCCAGTAGTGGCATGATTGATTCTCCTTAGCGTTATTCACCGCAAAAGCCGTGAGTAAGTGATTAGTGGCTCGATTGTAAGGGGCTACACCTAGAGGTGCAACCACGCTTACTTGTTAATCGCCTGCATACGTTCTGGGGTGAGATACGCAAAATAGTTCGTTAAGAAATCATCGAAACTTTCTTTGTCTGAAGCTTCAATCACTTTCTGAACTTCAACCGAACGAATCACTTCCGTTTCCATAAGATCAGACGAATAAGCATGATATTGATGATCTAAGTTCTTCTGGCGGTATTCTTTACCAAGCTCGCAACCCACTTTACCTAGACCACCTAATGCCTTTGTTTTCTCAAGTAAACGGCCAGAAATGGACAGTTCAGGGTCGTCGTTCCAAGCTTCCAGTGTGTCACACACTTTTTGATATTCGTTGCCACCGTGAGCAGCATCCATATGTTTAGCGATTTCTCGAAGGTCCACGAACACACGTTTTACCCATGATTGGCTATCAAGCACTTCACCGTCACAACCGATTTTCAGTTCAAGTCCAACTTGTCGGCCTTCAACAATCACTTTGTTCCAGTTTTCACGCCAACATTCAAGTTCACAATTGTCCATAGGCTCAGAGTCTTTCAAAACACACCAAGTTAAGAAGAGATCTAAGAAACGAATCTGATCCGCAGTAATTCCAATTGGACTAAATGGATTCACATCTAAAGAGCGAACTTCAATGTACTCAACACCTGCACGTGATAGCGCTTCTGATGGTTTTTCACCGCTTTGAGCCACACGTTTAGGACGAATTGGAGCATACAGCTCATTCTCAATCTGCAACACATAGTCGTTAAGCTGGCGATACTCTCCATCCACTTTTACGCCAATCTTGGCAAAATCTTCAGAAGGAGTGTGGATCGCTTGGTTTAGCCCTTCAAGGTACTGGTCAAGACTGTTAAAACCAATTTTAAGTGCACTCTGAGCGCTATTGGTATAACCCAAATCACTCAGTCTCAGCGACGTTGCTTTTGGCAAATAGAGCGTGCCGCCCACTTTTTCAAATGGCAGTTTAGTCTCCTTTCCTTGCAGGAAAGACGCGCAAATGGCCGGTGACGCACCAAAGAAATAAGGAATTAACCAGCCAAAACGGTAATAGTTTCGGATAAGACCGAAGTAGGCTTCCGATTTCGCATCTTGGCGTGCTTTTTCGTCTTGCTCACCAAATAGCGCATCCCAGAATGACTCTGGGAATGAGAAGTTAAAATGCACGCCGGAAATGATCTGCATTAAGCTACCGTAGCGATGCTTTAGTCCTTGACGATAAAGTGTCTTCATACGTCCAGAGTTCGAGCTGCCATATTGAGCTAAGGCGATATCATCTTCACTGCCCACATAACAGGGCATAGACAGTGGCCACAATTTCTCGTTGCCTAATTTCGTCTGAGTAAAATGATGGATATCAGATAACTGATTGATCAGCGTATCAACATCACGAGAAACTGGTGTAATAAACTCCAGTAGTGACTCGGAGAAATCCGTCGTAATGTATTCGTTCGTTAGGGCTGAGCCTAGCGCCTCTGGATGCGGCGTTGTCGCTAAGTGGCCATCGTCGGTATAACGCAACGATTCCCTTTCCACACCTCGTCCAAACTGTTTAAAAATGGTTTGGTCTTTAGCAACTTGATCCAGTCGCGCAGCAAATTTAGTCACAATGCGATTCGCTTATAGTTCGTTATTCCAATTGAAGGCTGGGGACACCATACACGCTATCTTATTGAATAAACAAGAGCCGATGCCACCCATCCCTTCTATATGGTCACTCTATTGTGTGATTTCAAGTTCTTCAATTGGAATATTCAGTTTCTCAAGTTGCGGTTTTAGACTCTTCGCGTCTCCCACAACTATGATTTGGTATTTGTTTGGATCGAACCACTTCGCAGCAAGCTCATTAAGCACCGATTTGTCGACCGATTCTACAATGTCATTGCGCTGCTGGAGGTAATCCTTATCCAAACTATAGGTTAAAATTGACGACAACAAACTGGCTTTTTGACTTGGTGTTTCGTAAGTCAATGCATCTTGTTGTCCCACAGCAAGGCGCATAAACTCTAGTTCTTCATCGGTCATACCATTTTGGCTGTAGTCTTTTAACTCTTTAATGAGCTCTTCAATTGAAGGAATCGTCGCGTTAGCTCTCACTTGAGCACTAAAGACAATCGCTCCAATTTCACGATTACTCGCGAAATAACCACTCGCACCATAGGTGTAACCTTTGTCCTCTCGCAAATTCTGATTGATCCTGCTATTGAAGTTACCCGCCAAATTAAAGTTAGCCAGTCGACTCAAATACAGCTCGCCCGTTGCGTCAAACGGCAACCCTCGGCGCACCAAGCGTACAATACTTTGTGGTGCAGCTGGCTTATCTACCAAGAAGATATGTTGACCAGTTAAAGGCGCTACTGCTTCCGGACGAATCAGTGGTGCCGCTTCTCCGTTCCAAGACTGCCAAAATGCCAATTGCTTCTTGATCTGTTTCTGGGAAATATCGCCAACCACCACTATTTGAGCCCCTTGTGGTGTGTAGTGCTTGCGATAGAAGCGCTTCACGTCATCAAGCGTAATTGAAGCAATCGACGCTTCAGTACCATCCGATGAGCGGCCAAATACAGAGTTTCCAAACAACACCTCTCTTGTCGCTTGTGATGCCATCCAGCTTGGTTTCTGATGTTGGTAAACCAAGCCTTCTAGCGTTTGTGCTTTCAAGCGGTCAAAGTCTTCCTGTTTCATGGCAGGGTGGAATAGCGCATCCTCGAGCAGCGCTAAGGTCTCTGGCAAGTTCTTCGCTAGAGCCGAGACCGACACGCGTGTGGTGTAAGCTCCTGCGCTAAACCCAATTCGGCTACCTAATCGATCGAGCTCTGCTTGCAGTTCTTCCACGCTGCGTGTTGTGGTTCCTTCCTCCATCATGGAAGCTGTTAGCCCCGCTAAGCCCTCTTTTCCTTTCGCAACATAGCGATCGCCTGCAGGCAATTGGAAGTGAATCTCCACCGTTGGTGTTTCTCGTGTTTCTGTACCTAGTAGCTCACTGCCATTATCAAACTGCAAGCTGTAAAGTGCTGGCATCTTAGCTTTAACCCCTTCCGCTACTTTAGGCATAACGCTGCGATCAAAGGTGTCAACAGGTCGTCGGAATACCAATTGCTCTTCCGTCACTTTGTTATATTTCGGTAATGTTCTAGGCGGAGTCACGAAGTTAGCAGGCTCTACCGCCATATCTTTACGGCCTTTAGGCACCACACTCAAGGTTACTTTATGCTTATCGTTGATGAAGGTGTCGTAAGCATTAGCCACATCCTGAGGAGTAACCGCACGTATCTGCTTTAATTGCTGTTCTAAGCGATCTGGTTGCCCAAAGAAGGTTTCATTAGAGGCTAACTGAGAGACCTTACCTTTGACACTTTGCAGTGCGAAAACAGCACCTGATTCAGAAAGGCCAGTGATCTGTTTCAGCCTCTCTTCACTGATGCCTTGTTTTTCAAACTCATTTAACGTCGCTAACAACTCGTTGTATAGCGCTTTTAGACCATCTTTATCTGTTGAAGCGCCCATAGCGTACACGTAGAAGTTACAAGCTAGCTCATTACAATCGTTGAATGCCCCAGCATCGAGCGCCTTTTGCGTCTTGATTAGTTTTTGATACAACAAGCTATTGGTGCCACCACCGATGGCGTCAGCCATTGCCTCGAGCACGGCTTGATCTTTTGCGCCTCGATAGCTCGTCGTAGGCCAACCAATCACTACCATCGGCTGACGAATACGATCTTCTAACGTCACGTAACGATCGTTTGGCAGCACTGCTGGCTGTTTTGGTGCTTTGTCGACTTCAGGTCCTCTCGGAATAGAACCGAAGTATTTTTCTACCCATGCCAATGTTTGTGCTTTATCGATGTCACCACCAATGGTGAGCACGGCATTGTTTGGTCCATACCAACGTAGGAAAAATGCTTTAAGATCATTCACGTCAACACGATCAAGATCTTCAACATACCCAATTGGCTGCCAAGAATAGGGGTGCCCTTCAGGGAACATGGCTTCACCCATTTTCTCCCATATCAGGCCATAAGGACGGTTATCGTAGTTTTGAGCACGTTCGTTTTTTACCGTATCACGCTGAATTTCAAACTTTTTCTGAGAAACTGCTCCAAGCAAAAAGCCCATACGATCCGCTTCAAGCCACAACATTTTCTCTAATTGGTTAGATGGAACAGTTTCAAAATAATTAGTGCGATCGCGCGTGGTCGTACCGTTTAAAGTGCCACCCGCTTCGGTAATGATCTTAAAATGTTGCTGATCACCGACGTGTTCTGAACCCTGGAACATCATATGTTCAAAGAAGTGTGCGAAACCGGACTTTCCGACCTCTTCACGAGCCGATCCCACATGATAGGTGACATCCACATGTACTAAAGGATCCGAGTCATCGGGCGCTAAGATAACAGTGAGGCCATTTTCCAAACGGTATTTAGAATAAGGAATCATGACCTTGTCTGGGTCAGCTTTGGCCTCTTCAATTAGAGTGACACCTTTAGGTAAAGCACTACTGGCTTGATTTGACGGTTCGTTACTACTGCAACCGTATAGAAAGACCAGCGATAGAACGCCGAGCCAGATCTTTTTCATAAATGCTCCTTAGAAAAGACCGTAGAAGATAGCGGTCAGCGCGATATAACGTAGCGCTTTACCAATCGCAATAAGCACAACACATGGCAGAAACTTCATCCGCAGCCAACCTGCTGCTAAACACAAAGGGTCGCCAATGACGGGTAACCAACTCAACAATAACGTCCAGTAACCATATTTCTGTATCCATGCCATGGCTTTATGACCATGTTTCTCTTCCTGAGTTCGATTTGGCAACCAAATACCAATCCAGTAGTTGGTTAACCCTCCAAGAGTATTCCCTATGGTAGCAACCAAAATCACCATGGCCGGAGTGTATTGTTGCAAACTTAAGGTTGCCACTAGCCCGGCTTCTGAGCCACCTGGAAGTAAGGTCGCACTTAAAAACCCAGAAATAAAAAGAACCGCGAGTGCGGAGTCGGCAAACCATGACTCCGCTAGGTATTGAGAAAATGTTTCTAGCATTGCATATCAAGTAGGACTTTGCCGCGAGTGCGGCTGGTTTCGACTTGTTGGTGAGCCTCAACCACTTGTGAATAAGGGAAAACGTGCTGAATTTCGGTTTTTAACAGTCCAACACCTACCATATACAGTAAGGTTTCCATTTGTTTGGTATCGGGAGACACTAGCATTCCACTCGCTTCAAAACCAAGAAGTTTGGCTTTTTCGCATACTAGCTCTGCCGTAATCGTCGGAATGGTGATAACTCTAGCATTATCTTTAAGACACTTAAGTGCATCTAACGCGACATCACCACCGACTAGGTCAATCAGTACATCGACATCGCTTAGTCGCTCTGAAACTGGCGCGAATTCATAATTGATAGCATGAGCGCCTAATGTAGCCAAATAATCGAGATTGCGCTCACTGCAAGTGGTGTACACCTCTGCTTTAGTCGCCACTGCTAGTTGAACCGCGATGTGACCAACGCCACCTGCACCCGCTAGGATTAACACTCGCTCGCCCTCTTGCACCTGAGCTTTATTAATTGCTTGTGCTGCTGTTTGCCCAGCCAATGGCAACGCTGCTGCTGCCTCTAAGGCAACCGTGTTAGGCAACGCAGTAAGCTCTGTTTCGGGTACACACACATATTGACTATAACCACCCGCACGAAGAGGAAACCCAATAAATCCCACGACCTCTTGGCCTACTTCAAACGCCTGTGCGCCTTTACCTAAACCAGCAATTGAGCCCGAGATATCATAGCCCGGTACCCAAGGTAAGTTATCTTTGTTTTCAGCTGCCGCCCACCCCAATCCAGCACGCGTCTTCACATCAATAGGATTAATGCCAGCATAGGCGACTTTTACCAGCACCTCACCGGCTTTTGGTTGAGGAATATCGACCTCCTGAAATGCCAATACTTCTGCTGAACCAAATTCTGGGATGACTATTTGTTTACACTTCATCGCGGCTTCCTCTTCCAATTTGAGATTCCATAGTAACGAAATACCTGTTTGAGTCTAGATTATCTTTTCATCAACCCACATCCAGTATGTAACAAATTCAATCACTTTTGTGACTCATTATCTTGGCCTGATAACCAAAGATAAAAAAGGGGGGAGCCTAAGCTCCCCCGATTAATACAATATGGATTCGCATTTAGCCTACCAGAGCTAACAAGATACCTGCAGCTACTGCCGAGCCTAATACGCCAGCTACGTTAGGACCCATTGCATGCATCAAAAGGAAGTTTTGTGGGTTAGCTTGTAAGCCCACCTTATTTACGACACGCGCAGCCATAGGTACCGCAGAAACACCAGCTGCACCAATCAACGGGTTAATATCTTCTTTAGAGTATTTGTTAAGCAGCTTCGCCATTAACACCCCAGCCCCAGTACCGATACTAAAGGCAACAGCGCCGAGAGCGAGAATACCCAAGGTCTCAAAATTTAGGAACTCTTCTGCTTGAAGCTTCGAGCCCACACCAAGACCTAAGAAGATCGTCACAATATTGATGAGCTCATTTTGTGCCGTTTTCGATAATCGATCGACAACGCCCGCCTCTCGCATCAAGTTACCCAGACAGAACATACCCACTAAAGGTGTTGCTGAAGGGAGGAACAAGATAGTCATCAATAACACGGCCAATGGAAATAAGATCTTCTCACCTTTACTAACATGGCGAAGTTGCGCCATCTTAATAGTACGCTCTTCTGGCGTGGTCAGTGCTTTCATAATCGGTGGCTGAATAATAGGAACCAATGCCATGTAGCTATATGCTGCGACAGCAATTGCACCGAGAAGATCCGGCGAAAGTCGGCTTGCTAAGAAGATAGCAGTTGGGCCATCCGCACCACCGATGATGGCAATGGAAGCAGCATCTTGCATCGAGAACTCCATACCCGGTACATAGTTCAGCAAAATTGCACCAAACAAGGTGGCGAAGATACCAAACTGAGCCGCAGCCCCTAACCATAAGGTTTTCGGATTAGCGATTAATGCTCCAAAGTCAGTCATTGCTCCGACACCCATAAAGATGAGTAATGGGAAGACGCCAGACTCAATACCGATATAATAGACGTAGTACAGCAAACCACCCGGCTCGGTAAAACCAGCATTTGGAATGTTCGCTAAAATAGCGCCAAAGCCAATAGGTAAAAGTAGTAGTGGTTCAAAGCCCTTACGAATCGCTAAGAACAGCAAGGTGCATCCGACCAAGATCATGCAGATTTGGCCGAATTCAAAGTTAGCGATCCCTGTTTCTGACCATAAGGTCATCAATCCTTCCATGGTGCTCCCTTACGCTAAGCTAACAAGAGGTGCGCCTACAACAACAGCATCACCTTCTTTCACGTGTACATCTTGAACCACGCCGCTTTGCGCAGCACGCACTTCTGTTTCCATCTTCATCGCTTCTAAGATAAGTAGCACATCACCTTCTTGAACTTGAGCACCAGATGCAACATTAACTTTAAAGATATTCCCCGCTAACGGAGCAGAAACCGCTTCAACATTCGTTGCAGCAGCAGGTGCTGGAGTGGTGGCAGGTGCTACGGACGCAGGTGTCACTGAAGTAAGCTCACCTTTTGGACCCACTTCAACATCATAAACCTGACCATCGACTTTCACGCTATAAGACTCAATTCCCGCGGCACTTGCTGTTGGAGCTGCAACAGGGGCAGCAGGTTTTGCTTCTTCTTTACCAGGAGCAGGCTCAAACGCATCAGGGTTATGGCGATTTTTCAAGAACTTAAGCCCTACTTGAGGGAAGAGCGCATAAGTAAGAACATCATCCACTGTATCTTCGGCAAGGGAAATACCATCGGATTTTGCTTTTTGCAGTAGGTCTTCCGTCAATGTGTCGAGTTCCGCTTCCAATAAATCAGCTGGACGACAGGTAATCGCTTGGGCACCATCGAGCACTTTTGCTTGAAGTTCAGCGTTAACTTCTGCTGGCGCCTTACCGTATTCCCCTTTAAGCACACCAGCTGTCTCTTTAGTAATACTCTTATAGCGCTCACCCGTTAATACGTTGATCACCGCTTGAGTACCAACGATCTGTGATGTTGGCGTCACCAAAGGAATAAAGCCAAGATCTTCACGAACTCTTGGGATTTCTTCGAGAACTTCATCAATACGATCCGCTGCACCTTGTTCTTTTAGCTGCCCTTCCATATTGGTCAGCATGCCACCTGGAACTTGCGCAATAAGGATACGTGAATCAACACCTTTCAGTTGACCCTCCCATTTCGCATACTTCTTACGAACTTCACGGAAATACGCTGCGATAGGTTCAATCTGCTCGAGCTTAAGATTAGTATCACGTTCAGTGCCTTGCAGCATTGCCACAACGGTCTCTGTAGGCGTGTGGCCATAAGTCTGACTCATTGAAGAGATAGCCGTATCTAGAATATCTATCCCAGCTTCGACTGCTTTAACCGCCGTTGCCGTTGATAGCCCGGTTGTTGCATGACAGTGCAGCGCAAGTGGCACTTCACATGATGATTTTATGCGTGAGATAAGTTCTTCGGCTTCATAAGGTTTAAGTAAGCCAGACATGTCTTTAATACATAAAGAATGGCAACCTAAGTCTTCTAAGCGCTTGGCTAAATCAACCCATGTATCCGTATTATGTACAGGGCTTGTTGTATAAGACAGTGTACCTTGCGCGTGAGCACCAACATCAACAGCAGCTTTTACTGCTTTTTCAAAGTTGCGTACATCATTCATCGCGTCAAAAATACGAAACACGTCCATACCATTGGCATGGGCACGTTCAACAAATTTTTCCACCACATCATCAGCATAGTGGCGGTAACCCAATAGGTTTTGTCCACGCAATAGCATCTGCATTGGTGTGTTTGGCATGGCTTTTTTAAGTTCGCGTAAGCGTTCCCAAGGATCTTCCCCTAAGAAACGAATACACGCATCAAAGGTTGCGCCCCCCCAAGTTTCTAAAGACCAATACCCCACTTTATCGAGCTCAGCTGCGATAGGTAACATATCTTCAATACGCATCCGCGTTGCGAACAGAGACTGGTGGGCGTCACGAAGTACCACGTCCGTGATAGCTAGTGGTTTAGACATGCTCATTAACTCCTTTTAAGCTTTAACTCAATCTATTTAGCGGCCGAAGTGCGGTATTGATGAACAGCGGCAGAAATCGCTGCAACAACACTTGGGCTAACACCATTTGAGGGGGATTGTTGTGTTTTAATTTTTGTAGGAACTGCGATCGGTTCGGGCACTTCTTCTGGTACCAATTTCGACATTAACCGAACGAGATAAACGAGGATTGTTAGGAATACAAATACAACAGCCATACCCGTGAACATTAGGGCGGCTGCGTCTCCTAGCAGGCTTCCAATATTAGTCATGTTGCGTCCTTTCTTTGTCATCCTGACAAGTTACTCAATCATAAAACGTGGCGTCACTGCACACAGATTGACAAGCAATGGTTCTTGCATTGATCCATTGCAAGAGGTCTAGGATTATCTCGATTGGTGAAAGTTTGTCAATTTTGTTTAATCTACAGTCGTCATTAAAACGTCATTCAAATGAAAAACTATGATGAGCACGACAATTTATGGTGTATTTGTACTTACACAGAACTTCATACTATGACTCAACCATAGATTTCAACATAAACAAACTGGGGTTGGAAAACTGAGACAGGCTTAAAATTACCGCGATTTATCCTTAAAAAACATCACGTTGTAATCACAAGGTTATTGATATGATAAATTTTTGTTAATAAAAAACCCCGCCTAAGCGAGGTTTCTAAATAATGGCGCGCTCGGAAGGATTCGAACCTTCGACCGCCTGGTTCGTAGCCAGGTACTCTATCCAGCTGAGCTACGAGCGCGCAACAGGTCTTTGTACAGCTTATGCTATAACAGGCGTTGAATTAAGTTCTCACTTAAGTCTTTTACCTAAATAAATGGCGCGCTCGGAAGGATTCGAACCTTCGACCGCCTGGTTCGTAGCCAGGTACTCTATCCAGCTGAGCTACGAGCGCGCAACAAGTCTTTGTACAGCTTATGCTATAACAGGTGTTGAATTAAGTTTTCACTTAAATCTTTTACCTAAATAAATGGCGCGCTCGGAAGGATTCGAACCTTCGACCGCCTGGTTCGTAGCCAGGTACTCTATCCAGCTGAGCTACGAGCGCGCAACAAGTCTTTGTACAGCTTATGCTGTAACAGGTGTTGAATTAAGTCTCACTTAAATCTTTTACCTAACCTATCATTCGAAAAGAATGGCGCGCTCGGAAGGATTCGAACCTTCGACCGCCTGGTTCGTAGCCAGGTACTCTATCCAGCTGAGCTACGAGCGCGCAAGGTTGTGAAGCATATCACATTTAATTTCTTTTTGAACAAAAAAATTGACTGAAACAGTCAATAAATGGCGGTGAGGGAGGGATTCGAACCCTCGATACGGCTACAAACCGTATACTCCCTTAGCAGGGGAGCGCCTTCAGCCTCTCGGCCACCTCACCGCAGTATTTCTTTCCTAGGAGAGAAATGGCGCGCTCGGAAGGATTCGAACCTTCGACCGCCTGGTTCGTAGCCAGGTACTCTATCCAGCTGAGCTACGAGCGCGCAATATGTTCAATAAGAACAGCGTTATACAACACTTCGCAAGAATGGCGGTGAGGGAGGGATTCGAACCCTCGATACGGCTACAAACCGTATACTCCCTTAGCAGGGGAGCGCCTTCAGCCTCTCGGCCACCTCACCGTCTTGCGGAGGCACATATTACGATTTACCAAAAATAAGTCAAACATTTTCTTGGCAAAATTAGGAAAAAACAGACTAAGCGTTGGCAAATTAACCAAACCACCATTTAATCGTAGCTTTCCTACACAAAATCCGACTTAGTGCCTCTATTAAGCGACGAATTTTGCGCAACAAAAAGGCCGGCATAATGCCAGCCCTCTCAGTTTGGATTAGTAGTTGCCTGAAGCAACGTTACCATTTCCTTTTTCCGCCTGAATGCGCATGTAAATTTCTTCACGATGCACTGAAACTTCTTTGGGAGCGTTAACACCAATGCGAACTTGGTTACCTTTAACACCTAGTACAGTAACAGTGACTTCATCACCAATCATCAACGTTTCGCCAACACGGCGAGTCAGAATCAGCATTCTTTGCTCCTTGAGTATTCTCTAATTATCTTGCTACGAAACTTATTATCCAACAAAAGTTATATTTTCGTAAACTATCTTATGAAAAGTATTTACCCCAAATGTACCTGTTTTTCTTCTCTCATAACGGATTCACTGGTGATAATGTAGTTATCATGCAGTACGTTAGCCGCTTTGTCGATAGCTCCCGGTTCCATTACTAACGTAATTGAGTGCTTATCCTCACAAAAGTGTAGAACAGATATGTCTGATAAGTTGAGAAGTTGTTGATATTGTGATGCTTGCGCCTTTGCATCGGCGCCAACAAGCGTCAATAACGCAACCTCTTTAGTCGCTACCACATTCTCATCAATAACCAGTCGAAGCTTATCGCAACACTCTTGCCCCACTAACAATTGCTTGTAGGTGGAATCTGTCACCCAATGGCAATCATCAACCCCTAGCATTTGGCGCTGTTTATCAACGATATCAGCGTGCTCTGCCATCATACATAGAGCCATTATTTGTTTTCGTATTGCTAAGCCACTAATTCCAGGCCTCGATTCCATGCCCGCGACTAAGGTCCCTTCGCCCGGTTCGAAACTCGACAACACACGAAGCGGCACTTGATGTTTCCATGCATAAGCAACACAAGGCAAATGTAAGACTTTCGCCCCTTTGTGTGCCATTTCATGCATGGTAGGAAAATCAATGGTATCAAGCCTTTCTGCTTTGCTGACAATTCTTGGGTCGCAACTGTAAACGCCATCAACGTCTGTGAATATCTGACACTCTTGAGCTACAAGCGCTCCGGCTAACGCGACCGCCGTCGTATCAGAGCCACCCCGACCTAAAGTCGTAATGTCACCAATTTCATTCACGCCTTGAAAGCCAGCCACAATGACAATTTTGTCCTGAGCCAAATAGTCATCAATCACACTGGTATCAATACTACTAATCGTTGCGTTGTTGTGGTTGTTGTTAGTGGTAATTCTTGCCTGTCCGCCAGTAAGAGAAACCGCTGCGTGTCCAAGTTTACTTAACGTCATGGATAGTAATGCCATAGAAATTTGCTCACCAGCAGATAACAAGACATCCAGTTCACGAACATTGGGTACTTTGTCGATCTGTTTAGCCAGATCAACCAATCGATTGGTTTCTCCTGACATCGCAGATACGACAACAACAACTTGTTTGCCCGACGCTTTAGCTCGAATTACGTGCTCTGCAACATTATGAATGCGTTCTACAGAGCCAACAGAAGTTCCACCGAACTTTTGCACGATTAGTGGTCTTTTCACCAGTCTTCACCTTCCCAAGACAACTTTACGTTGTCGATTTTTGAAATTACGGCCAATTTAGCCGCTCCCTTATATTAAGCTACGTCCACACGCACACTTATTAAATCAGCTCTTCAGCAGGTATTATGCAATTGGTACTTTAAATGCACCGAGACCAAAAGCAACAATGCCCAATCAACGTACATTGATTGGGCATTTTATGATGTCGATTAAAGAGTTATAGACGCTCTTCTAACCAGCTACGAATCGATTTTAACGCTTCAGGTAGCGCTTCAACATCAGAGCCCCCTGCTTGCGCCATATCAGGACGACCGCCGCCCTTACCGCCAACTTGCTCGGCAACCATCTTAACAAGGTCGCCTGCTTTTACTTTGCCCGTAAGGTCTTTCGTCACACCTGCAATCAAACCAATTTTGCCATCTGCTACGTTCGCAATAAACGCAATACCGCTGCCCATTTGGTTTTTCGCATTGTCCATCATAGTACGAAGGTTCTTGCTATCTGCACCTTCTAAAGCTGCAACAAGAACTTGCGTACCCGCAATCTCTTCTACTTTGCCCATAATGTTGGCACTTTCAACCGCTGCAAGTTTATCTTTCAGTTGCTGAATCTCTTTTTCTAATGACTTAGCTTTACTTGCCGCATCAGTTAGTTTCTCTTCATATTGAGAAGCTTGAGCTTCGATAGCGTCTAGTGCCGCTTCACCAGTGACGGCTTCGATACGACGAATACCAGCAGCAATACCACCTTCCGATGTAATCTTGAACAGACCAATATCACCCGTATTGCTTGCGTGAATACCACCACAAAGCTCCGTTGAGAAGTCGCCCATAGATAGAACACGAACTTCATCATCGTACTTCTCACCAAACAGAGCCATCGCTCCCTTGGCTTTCGCTGATTCGATATCCATCACGTTAGTTTCAATAACGTGGTTAGTGCGAATCTGCGCGTTAACCAGACGTTCAACTTCTTTGATCTCTGCTTTCGTCATCGCTTCTAAGTGAGAGAAGTCGAAACGTAAGTTATCAGGCTTCACCAAAGAACCTTTCTGTGTAACGTGCTCACCAAGTACTTGGCGTAGTGCAGCGTGCAACAAGTGAGTTGCAGAGTGATTCAATGAAATAGCAGCACGACGCTGTGCATCAACAATCGCATCGACTTCATCACCTTTTGCTAGAACACCTTCGACAAGCTCACCATGGTGTGCAATCGCGTTGCCCAGTTTTTGGGTATCTTCTACTTTGAATAGACCAGCCGCTGTTTTCAGTACACCTGCATCACCACACTGACCACCTGACTCCGCATAGAACGGCGTTTGTTCTAGCACCACAATTGCTTTGTCGCCCGCTGATAGCGCATCAACTTCTGCGCCTTCAACAAACATAGCAGCAACAGAACTTGAACCTTCTGTGCCTGTGTAACCGCAGAATTCAGTGTCGGTATCGACTTTAATCGCAGCATTGTAGTCCGTGCCAAACTGACCGGCTTCACGAGCACGCTGACGCTGTGCTTCCATCGCTTTCTCAAAGCCTTCTTCATCGATAGTAAACTCACGTTCACGAGCCACATCGTTAGTTAGATCTGCTGGGAAGCCGTAAGTGTCATAGAGCTTGAATACTGTCTCGCCATCAAGAACCTTTTCATCACCAAGGTTATCAAGAGCTTCTGTCAGGATTGTCATACCACGTTCAAGAGTACGCCCGAAGTTCTCTTCCTCGATGCGAAGTACTTTTTCAACAACGGCTTGTTGCTTCTTAAGTTCTTCGCCCGCACTCCCCATAACAGAGGCAAGAGTACCAACAAGCTTGTGGAAGAATGCACCTTGCGCACCGAGCTTGTTACCGTGACGAACTGCACGGCGAATGATACGACGTAGTACGTAACCACGACCTTCGTTAGATGGCATCACACCGTCAACGATTAGGAATGAACATGAACGGATATGATCTGCAATTACGCGTAGAGATTGGTTTGATAAATCTTGGTAACCAATAACTTCAGCTGCAGCTTTGATCAATGTTTGGAACACATCGATTTCGTAGTTTGAGTGAACGCCTTGCATGATGGCAGAAATACGCTCAATACCCATACCAGTATCAACAGATGGTTTAGGTAGCGGTTCCATAGTACCGTCTGCATGACGGTTGAACTGCATAAATACGTTGTTCCAGATCTCGATGAAGCGGTCACCATCTTCTTCAGGAGTACCAGGACGACCGCCCCAAATGTGCTCACCGTGATCATAGAAAATTTCTGTACATGGACCACAAGGACCAGTATCACCCATTTGCCAGAAGTTGTCTGACTCGTATGGCTTGCCGCCTTTCTTGTCGCCAATGCGAACAATGCGATCCGCTGGCACGCCAATTTGCTTGTTCCAGATTTCAAACGCTTCATCGTCGGTTTCATAAACCGTTACAAGTAGGCGATCTTTTGGCAGTTTCAACGTTTCTGTTAAGAACTCCCAAGCAAAGCTGATAGCATCTTCTTTGAAGTAGTCACCAAAGCTGAAGTTACCCAGCATCTCAAAGAAAGTATGGTGACGAGCGGTGAAGCCAACGTTCTCAAGGTCGTTGTGCTTACCACCAGCGCGAACACAACGCTGGGCCGTAGTGGCACGAGTGTAGTTACGCTTTTCTAAGCCAAGGAAACAGTCTTTAAACTGGTTCATACCGGCGTTGGTGAAAAGCAGAGTTGGGTCATCGTGTGGAACCAACGATGAACTGTCTACGATTTGGTGCCCTTTGCTCTCAAAGAACTTAAGGAACGCGTTGCGAACCTCATCTGTGCTCATGTACATGCAGCTCTTCCTGAAATAATTCGAGTTAGATTTTGGGGACGTATTGTAACCCCATGAGTAAGGATTCGCCTAGTATTCTGGTAAAAAAGGCAGGAAACTGGAAGAAATTAGAGATTAATCGCGTTAGGACAAGTGGTTGCAGGTGAACTAAGGATTCTCAAGGGCATTTAGTGCATAGTTAATCTGTTCAAATGTGTAACCTCGATACTGCAAAAAACGCACTTGTTTGGCGTATTCTTTCGGATCTTTTGATTTTCCGAGTCGAAACTTTTTCTCCGCCGTTGTTTTAGCCAACTCGAACCAGTCCACTTGCTCCTCTAACATCGCTTCATCAACGACAGAATCTGAGACGCGCTTTTGGTTTAATTCTTGGCGAATTCTACGCTCACCATGACCCTTGTATACATGCTGACGAATTTGGCTCTTGGCAAAACGCAAGTCATCCAAATAGCGACAATCACGACAAAAATCTAACGCCGCTTCTACTTCAGATTCTTCGTAGCCTTTAAAAGCAAGTTTTTGATAAAGCTCATACTCACCATGGTCTCGACGACTCAACAATTGAATCGCGGCTTCTTTCGCTGACAATGATGGTGGTTTTCGTTGAAACATAGTCACTCGACGAACAAAGTACAGATACAACAAAGCCCTGCTCTGCAGGGCTTATCTCAATGAGGTTGTTAACGCTTACAACTCTTCAGCTGGCGCTTCACCTTGCTCTGGAGCTTCTTCCAGTGCTGGTGTTAGTAGCATTTCACGAAGCTTCGCATCAATCGTTTGTGCCGCTTCTGGGTTTTCGCGAAGGAATTTACATGCGTTCGCTTTACCTTGACCAATCTTATCGCCGTTGTAGCTGTACCATGCACCCGCTTTTTCAACAAGCTTATGCTTAACGCCTAGGTCAATAAGCTCGCCATAACGGTTGAAACCTTGGCCGTATAGAATTTGAGTCTCAGCTTGTTTAAATGGTGCTGCAATCTTGTTCTTAACAACTTTGATGCGAGTTTCGTTACCGACAACCTCGTCACCTTCTTTGATAGAGCCAGTACGACGGATATCAAGACGAACAGACGCGTAAAACTTAAGTGCGTTACCACCTGTTGTCGTTTCTGGGTTACCAAACATCACACCAATCTTCATACGGATTTGGTTGATGAAGATACACATACAGTTAGACTGCTTAAGGTTACCAGTTAGCTTGCGCATCGCTTGAGAAAGCATACGCGCTTGAAGACCCATGTGGCTATCGCCCATTTCACCTTCAATCTCTGCTTTTGGCGTTAGAGCCGCAACAGAGTCGACTACCATCACGTCAATAGCACCAGAGCGTGCTAGTGCATCACAGATTTCTAGAGCTTGCTCACCTGTATCTGGTTGAGAGACAAGTAACGAATCAATATCAACACCAAGCTTTTTCGCGTAGATTGGGTCTAGGGCATGTTCTGCATCGATAAACGCACATGTTTTACCTTGCTTCTGTGCCGCAGCAATACACTCTAGCGTTAACGTTGTTTTACCTGATGATTCAGGACCGTAGATTTCTACGATACGACCCATCGGAAGACCACCAGCACCTAGAGCGATATCTAGAGAAAGTGAACCTGTTGAAATGGTTTCAACGTCCATGGTACGGTTATCACCAAGGCGCATAATCGAGCCTTTACCAAATTGCTTTTCAATCTGACCTAATGCAGCGGCTAACGCCTTTTGTTTATTCTCGTCCATTACTTTCTCCACAACTATCCTTTACGGATATAGGCTCTACGCAAGTTACTTGCTTTGGCAGTTTTCTAATTAGTGAGCGATGCATAAAAGCATCGCGATATGGTTTTATTATACTGTTGATTCATACAGTGTCTATACCTGTATGAAAATTTTTCCGACACAAACAGCAAATCGTTGATGCCGCGAGTGTTATTTTGTTAACAGTAAGGCTCGTCTTCCAATACGTGACGATACAATATCAATAGCGCATGCATTACAGCTTGCTGACGTACTGCGGCTCGGTCACCTTCAAACAAACAGGTTTCGACCTTGAGCCAACCTTGTTGTGAAGCCCACGCAAAGCAAACGGTTCCTACCGGTTTGTCTTCACTCCCCCCTCCAGGACCAGCAATTCCACTAATGGCAACGCTAAGCGTCCCTTTAGAATGCTGCAGCGCACCCTGTGCCATTTCAACAACAACGGCTTCACTCACCGCTCCATTCTGTCCAAGGGTTTCAGTTGCGACGCCAAGCATATCGATTTTTGCGTCGTTGCTGTAAGTAACAAATGCTCGATCAAACCACGCAGAGCTACCAGCAATATCAGTGATTGCCGTCGCCACACCGCCACCAGTACAAGACTCCGCGGTCACAAGGATATGATCTTTCTGTTCGAGTAACGCGCCTAGGTTGAAACTTAACTCTTCAATAGTGTTCATCTAGCAAACTCCTAAACAACTCAATGTTTGACAACGACCCCAAGCCATAGAGCCACTTTTTTATATTCCCTTTTCGCTCACGTCGGTTTCACGTATCCTAAGCAGCAATTGAAACAAGCAGCTAAAGATGTGACAGTGAAAGCGGAACAAAAACATACGCCAATGATGCAGCAATATCTGAAACTCAAAGCCGAGAATCCAGATATCCTGCTTTTCTACCGAATGGGTGATTTTTACGAGCTCTTTTATGACGA
Source organism: Vibrio sp. La 4.2.2 (assembly GCF_027586995.1). Taxonomy (NCBI): domain Bacteria; kingdom Pseudomonadati; phylum Pseudomonadota; class Gammaproteobacteria; order Vibrionales; family Vibrionaceae; genus Vibrio; species Vibrio sp. La 4.2.2. Next base: position 72,598 of record NZ_JAPPTJ010000015.1, on the reverse strand, counting down.
CGCGAAACGTGCGTCTCAACTGCTCGATATTTCTCTAACCAAACGGGGCGCATCCGCGGGCGAGCCTATTCCAATGGCCGGTGTCCCTTTCCATGCCGTGGAAGGCTACTTAGCAAAACTGGTTCAACTGGGCGAATCTGTCGCTATCTGCGAGCAAGTTGGCGACCCTGCTACCAGTAAAGGTCCAGTAGAGCGTCGCGTGGTTCGAATTGTCACGCCAGGAACCGTTTCAGATGAAGCCTTACTATCGGAACGATTGGATAACCTAATTGCCGCAATCTACCACCAAAACGGTAAATTTGGCTATGCCACGCTAGATATTACCTCAGGTCGCTTTCAACTTTGTGAACCTAGTACCGAAGAAGCGATGTTGGCAGAACTGCAACGCACGGCACCTAAAGAGTTGTTATTCCCTGAGGATTTTGAACCCGTTGAACTGATGGCTAACCGCAATGGTAATCGCCGTCGTCCAATTTGGGAGTTTGAGATTGATACGGCAAGGCAGCAACTGAATCAGCAGTTTGGTACCAAAGATCTTATTGGGTTTGGGATCGAGAAATGCGAACTCGGACTCTGCGCTGCAGGTTGTTTAATTCAGTATGTTAAAGACACTCAGCGCACGGCTCTACCACACATCCGTTCATTGACGCTAGTGAGCCAAGACCAATCTGTAGTACTTGATGCAGCCACGCGTCGCAACCTTGAGCTAACTCAGAATTTATCGGGCGGACAAGACAACACGCTAGCCGAAGTCTTAGATCACACTGCGACAGCAATGGGCAGCCGAATGCTGAAGCGCTGGATCCATCAACCGATGCGCTGTATTAAGACTTTGAACTATCGCCTTGATGCTATCTCAGAACTCAAACAAGATGCGTTGTATACCGAGCTTTCGCCTACGTTGAAACAAATTGGTGATATCGAGCGTATCTTGGCACGTTTGGCACTTCGCTCTGCAAGGCCACGAGATATGGCTCGATTGCGCAGTGCTCTGAACCTCTTGCCCGAGCTAGCACTAAGTCTTGAAACTGTTGCTCACCCATACTTGCAGCAACTGGCTCAATACTCCGCACCTATGGACAGCTTGGCAGAACTGCTTGAGCGCGCTATCAAAGAAAACCCACCCGTAGTAATTCGCGATGGTGGCGTCATTGCTGATGGCTACAATGCCGAATTGGACGAGTGGCGTGATTTAGCTAATGGTGCGACAGCTTACCTTGAGAAACTGGAGCATGATGAACGAGATCGCCACGGTATCGACACCCTGAAGGTTGGTTACAACAATGTACACGGCTTCTACATTCAAGTCAGTCGCGGTCAAAGTCACCTAGTACCACCGCACTATGTGCGCCGCCAAACCTTGAAGAATGCCGAACGCTATATTATTCCAGAGTTAAAAGAGCATGAAGATAAAGTGCTTAACTCTAAATCTAAAGCGTTGGCAATTGAGAAGAAGCTATGGGAAGAGCTGTTTGATTTGTTGCTGCCACAGTTGGAGCAACTGCAAAATCTAGCTTCAGCGCTATCGCAATTAGACGTTTTGCAAAACCTAGCTGAGCGTGCTGAAAGTCTCGATTATTGTCGCCCAGCCCTCAGTGACAATGCCGGTATTCTGATTCAAGGTGGCCGCCACCCTGTCGTTGAACAGGTGATGGATGAGCCATTCATTGCCAACCCTATCTCGCTCAACCCGGAGCGAAAAATGTTAATCATTACCGGTCCGAATATGGGTGGTAAGTCGACCTATATGCGCCAAACGGCACTGATTGCACTGATGGCTCACATTGGCTCTTATGTCCCTGCAGAGTCCGCTGAAATCGGTTCACTGGATCGCATCTTTACGCGTATTGGGGCATCCGATGATCTTGCCTCTGGTCGTTCTACGTTCATGGTCGAGATGACCGAAACGGCAAACATCTTACACAATGCGACAGAAAACAGCTTGGTGTTAATGGATGAAATCGGCCGTGGTACCAGCACCTATGACGGTCTATCGCTAGCGTGGGCAAGTGCTGAATGGCTAGCGACCAAAGTTGGCGCTATGACCTTGTTTGCGACCCACTATTTTGAACTGACAGAAATGCCAAACCAGCTACCACATCTCGCTAACGTTCACCTTGATGCGGTAGAGCATGGTGACTCCATCGCCTTTATGCACGCGGTTCAAGAAGGAGCGGCGAGTAAATCCTACGGCCTTGCTGTCGCCGGATTGGCCGGTGTACCAAAAGCGGTCATAAAGAATGCGAGACAAAAACTCACTCAGTTGGAACAATTAGGTCAAAAGCCAACGACCAACGATTCTCCACAAGTCGACATTGCCAATCAGTTGAGTTTGATTCCAGAGCCAAGCGAAGTGGAAGAAGCTCTGGCACAAATCGACCCTGACGATCTAACACCGAGACAGGCATTGGAAGAGCTATATCGTCTGAAACGTTTGTTATAGAAGTAACGACTTGCTCTCTTGTTGAGATTATTAGCAAGAGAGCAAACTTGATTATGCACTCATAATTGTCATAACTAGCAATGTTGAATGCCAGATAACAAATAAGACTATATCGCTGCATAACTTCAAAGCTACATAGCTACATGAGTCACGCAAAGTGATTGACTTAACGCCACATCAAATTCCTGCACTTGCCCATCTAAATTCACTATCAGACTGTACAAGTCATCTGGATTAGGCTGACTCGGATCAGCATATTTAGGTGCTTCAACCTGAAACAGAACCGATGCTTGATGTGCTCGAACATCAATAGGCAAATGTAATGTCATACTGTTAAATCTGACTGACGCTGATACTAAACCTGCACGGTAGGTACGATAATGAAGGTCGACTTTAAACTCACAGCCACCACCATGGTGCCAGATCTGTTCCATTGCTACATGCTCTAACCTAACATGTGGAATAAATTGCAAATAAGGCATTTGCCATACACCGATACGTGTCTCGGTTGCAGGTTTGGTTACAGATAAAGAACACTGCGGCGCTTCATCAAGATCAATCAACAAGTCTTCTTCATCATACTCTAAGAACAAGATTTCAATGCGATTGGGTCCCTGTTGTAAATGGGCTCTTACTTCGCGACGATACGTCGCTTCGCTGCCATCACAATCCAACACTGCACGACCATTAATACGAATTTCTGCATAATGCTCAACACCACCGATCACCAAATCGACCGCCGGATTCTGCAACTCTTCTTCCGTTAACTCAAAGTCATGCATGAGGTGCCATTCTTGGTTGGCAATCATTTCTTCGGTAAGCTCTGAAGGTAAGACCTGACTTAAAGCACCTGGGAAAGAGAGATCATCTTGAGGTATAGAGAGATCAGTCAGTGGGGACAGCTGCCATAGGCCAGCCAAATTCTTTTTCATGGTGTGAATTGACCTAGATCATATTTAGCGCAGTATAATCAAATCCGTTATCGAAAGATAGTTGAACCCGCCAGATAGCAAAAAGGCCAGCTAAGCTGGCCTTTCAACAACAATTAAGGCTTACTCTTCGTCGCCTTCATCTTCATCGGAATAAAGAGCATCTTCGCCCTCGTAGTATGTACCCCAACCATCATAGATGATGTCGTACTTCTCAGCTAAGTTCACTAGCTTTTCAACTTGTGCGTCAATCTGCTCTGCATTCAGAGTCGATTCCATTGTCGCGTCGCAGCACAACAGTTTGTTACCGTCTTCGTCTTCGGTCTCTTCCGCTTCTAGCACTTCGAAGCCCATTTTGAACGCTTCAACAACCGCCTTCTCTAGACGATCGAAATCTTCAGCAAACAGGTGGTGTTCGATCTCATACAATGCCTCTGGATCACTTCCATCTTCAATTAAGGCCTGAATGATATCGCGAGTTTCTTCCTTTTGAATTTCGATCAAATCTTCAACGGACATATACTCATCTTGTTGAGACATAAAGTGCTCCAGCTATAAATAGGTTATCGGCATGAATGATACGAGAAGTCAGCTGAAATCGAAAGATCAAACCGAGATCTTTCCTGACTATTTTTCAGTGATCGAACTCAAACCGAGCAAGATCGAGATCACAGAAACATAATTTTAACATTTCATTACTTACCTCTGATTTCAGCATAAACTTAGACAAAAGCCATAGCTAATCAGCAACAATCGCCCAGAAAGGTTATGAGGCAATTTTGCATATCAAACACTCTATTCTTAAGTTTGACCTGGTTTTGCTTTAGTCACAATACCCAGTATTTTCTGTAAATTTACGTTTTTTTATGCACATATCACTCATGAATATTGTATTAAAACTGCTCAAGAGGCCTGCATACTCAAGCAAGAATTCACAGAAACTAGCACAACTCTCTCATAAAAACTTTATCTGCATTTCTCTACTAAAATCCACAATATCACTGCAATTTTAAGCTTTCGCAGTAACAAACACTGACATTTTAACTTGCATCTTGATAACAAGCTTGTCATAAATAGCGCAATCAAAACTGAAAGGAATCACAATGAGTAAGTTGTACGTTGGGTCGGAAGTAGGCCAATTACGCCGTGTATTGTTAAACCGTCCAGAACGCGCCCTAACCCACCTCACGCCATCAAACTGCCATGAACTACTGTTTGATGATGTACTGGCTGTAGAAGCCGCTGGTGAAGAGCATGACGCTTTTGCCAATACATTACGCAGCCAAGATGTGGAAGTACTGCTGCTTCACGATTTATTAGTAGAGACTCTTGCCGTCCCTGAAGCGAAGGAATGGCTTCTCGAAACGCAGATTTCTGATTTCCGTTATGGTCCTATCTTCGCTAACGAACTTCGTAACTATCTGACAGAAATGGACGACGAGCACTTAGCAACTATTTTGTTGGGCGGCCTCGCATACTCTGAGCTACCAATAAAAACCCCTTCTATATTACAAAAGATGAGTAAGCCGCTTGATTTTGTCATTGAGCCACTGCCAAACCACCTTTTCACCCGTGATACCTCTTGCTGGGTCTATGGTGGCGTATCGTTGAACCCAATGATGAAGCCCGCTCGTCAACGCGAGACAAATCATCTAAGAGCTATTTATCGCTGGCATCCAACCTTCGCAGGTCAAGACTTCATTAAATATTTCGGCGATGAAGATCTTCATTATGATAACGCCAACATCGAGGGCGGTGACGTTCTTGTTATTGGTAAAGGTGCTGTATTAATTGGTATCTCTGAGCGCACCACCCCACAGGGCGTGGAAAACTTGGCGGCGAATCTATTTAAATCCGGACAAGCGTCTCAGGTCATTGCCATTGACCTTCCGAAACATCGCTCTTGCATGCATCTTGATACCGTTATGACTCATATGGACGTGGATACCTTCTCAGTTTACCCAGAGATCATCAACGACAAACTGGATACTTGGCGTCTAACCGCCGATAGCAAAGGCCAAATGCAAGTTGAAAAATTACCTAACTATCTTAAAGCCCTAGAAAGTGCGCTTAACGTTGATCAATTGAAGATCATCACAACGGGTGGTGATAACTACGAAGCAGAGCGTGAGCAATGGAACGATGCTAACAATGTGCTCACCGTCAAACCCGGTGTCGTTATCGGCTACGAGAGAAATGTGTATACTAATGAAAAGTATGACAAAGCGGGCATTCAGGTCCTAACCATCCCAGGTAATGAGCTAGGACGTGGTCGGGGCGGAGCCCGTTGTATGAGCTGTCCAATCGAACGAGATGGCATTTAAACATAATTATTTATCAAAAGCCCCTATTAGGGGCTTTTTTTGCATTAAATCAAAATACTTATTCACAATAAAAGAATTTTTATGTATAAATAAACCAAGAAACTAAATAAAAGGGTACGAATCATGGCTTACAACTTACGAAATAGGAATTTTCTCAAGCTTCTCGACTATTCACCAAAAGAGATTCAGTTTCTTCTCGACCTGTCTAAAGATCTTAAAGCCGCTAAATATGCCGGCACAGAGCAAAAAAAACTGGTAGGGAAAAACATCGCACTGATCTTCGAAAAAGCCTCGACTCGTACCCGATGTGCTTTTGAAGTTGCCGCTTTTGATCAAGGTGCTCAAGTCTCTTACATCGGCCCTTCCGGCTCCCAAATAGGCCATAAGGAATCGATGAAAGACACGGCTCGTGTACTAGGTCGTATGTACGATGGCATTGAGTATCGTGGTTTTGGACAAGATATCGTTGAAGAGCTAGGCGCTCACGCTGGCGTACCTGTTTGGAACGGTTTAACCAATGAATTCCACCCAACGCAAATTCTCGCTGACTTTTTAACCATGCTAGAGCACGGCAAAGGCAAGTTATTACACCAAATTAAATTTGCCTACTTAGGGGATGCTCGCAACAACATGGGGAACTCTCTAATGGTCGGTGCCGCAAAAATGGGAATGGATATTCGTTTGGTTGCGCCAAAAGCTTTTTGGCCAGAGCAAAGCCTCGTTGATGAATGTCAAACTATCGCACTATCAACAGGTGCTTCGATTACTCTCACCGAGGACGTACAACAAGGTGTAGCCGATTGTGACTTCTTGTATACGGACGTTTGGGTCTCTATGGGCGAGTCAGCCTCGGCGTGGGAAGAGCGTATTGCCTTAATGAAACCGTATCAGGTAAACATGGATACGATTAAAGCTACCAATAACAAAGATGTGAAATTTATGCACTGCTTACCTGCATTTCATGATGACCAAACCACAATAGGTAAAGAAATCGCCGAAAAATATGGCTTGAATGGTCTCGAAGTCACAAATGATGTATTCGAATCGGATTACTCCATCGTATTCGATGAAGCCGAAAACCGAATGCACACCATCAAAGCCGTCATGGTCGCCACATTAGGCAGCTAGTCAAATTCACTTGCAGTTTAACGATAAACCTTTGATGTAATCGCTTGCGCTCACGATTTTTAGGCGTATAATTCTCCGCAATTTGTCTGGGGAACAATCAATGGCGCAAGCGAGTTTTACAACACATCACGCTCTCGATAAGCTTTTTGCTTATCACGCACCGTTATTATTTCCTGTTGATTACTAAACCTCCCATTATGGGGGGTTTTTTTATGCCTGCATTCCTAGCTGTGATTGAGCACGCTCCTTTCGCACTTGGAATATCCATCTGGTCTGGTTTTAACTATAGGGAAGATAAACATGGCGAATACGCTCTTTCAAAAGCACATTATCTCAATTCCAGAGTTGTCACGTGACGAGCTAGAACTCATTGTACAGACAGCCGGTCAACTAAAATCAAACCCTCAACCTGAACTCATCAAAAACAAGGTTGTTGCTAGCTGTTTCTTTGAACCTTCAACACGTACGCGTCTGTCATTTGAAACCGCCATTCAACGTATCGGCGGAGACGTGATTGGTTTCGATAGCGGCGGTAACACTTCACTTGCTAAAAAAGGTGAAACACTGGCAGATTCAGTTCAGGTTATTTCGTCTTATGTTGATGCGTTTGTCATGCGTCACCCACAAGAAGGTGCGGCACGTCTGGCTTCTGAATTCTCAAACGGTGTGCCAGTTATCAACGCAGGTGATGGCGCCAACCAACATCCAACACAAACACTGCTAGACCTATACAGCATCTACGAAACCCAGGGTCGTTTAGATGATATTAACGTTGCCTTTGTTGGTGATTTGAAATACGGCCGCACGGTACACTCGTTAACGCAAGCCCTAGCGAAATTCAATAACGTTCGCTTTTTCTTTATCGCTCCCGATGCACTTGCGATGCCTGACTATATCTGTGAAGAGCTTGAAGAAGCTGGCATCCAATTTAGCCTGCATACCGACATGGAAAGTGTAGTATCTGAACTGGATGTCCTATACATGACGCGAGTACAGAAAGAGCGTTTTGATGAGTCTGAGTACGCACACATTAAATCGGCTTATATTCTCTCTGCTGATACATTGAAAGGCGCGCGCGATAACCTAAAAGTGCTTCATCCATTGCCACGAGTTGACGAGATTACTGTCGACGTAGATAAAACGCCTTATGCGTATTATTTCCAACAAGCTGAAAACGGTGTGTACGCCCGTGAAGCTCTACTCGCTCTAGTTCTAAACGAAACGCTTTAAGGAGGATTGATCATGTCTAAAGAAACCCAGTTGCAAGTAGAAGCAATTAAAAACGGCACGGTTATCGACCATATCCCAGCAAACATTGGCATCAAAGTTCTCAAACTGTTCGCTATGGATCAATCCAAACAGCGTGTCACGATTGGTCTAAACCTTCCTTCTTCAGCATTAGGTTGTAAGGATCTATTAAAGATAGAGAACGTGTTTATCACTGAAGAACAAGCGAACAAGCTGGCACTCTATGCACCACATGCTACCGTCAACCAAATTGAAAACTATGAAGTGTGTAAAAAGCTGGCGTTAAAACTGCCAGAAACAATCACGGGAGTATTCGAGTGCCCTAATAGCAACTGCATTACTCACAATGAACCCGTAGACAGTAGCTTCAAGGTGTTCGAGAAACATCAAGACATTCGTCTCAAATGCAAATACTGCGAAAAAGTCTATTCGCGTGAGATCGTTACTGAAAGCTAAGAATGACACGATTATTAAACAAGCCTACACATTGTAGGCTTGATTTTTATTGAGCCTAGAGGCAGTCTAGACTCTCTTTGAATTCACAGAACAATGGATAAAACGATGACAAAAGTACTTCATACAGAATCTGCACCAGCAGCAATCGGTCCTTACGTACAAGGTGTCGACCTTGGTAACATGGTACTGACTTCAGGTCAGATCCCAGTAAATCCGCAAACGGGTGAAGTGTCAGAAGATATCGCTGAGCAAGCACGTCAGTCTCTAGACAACGTAAAAGCGGTTGTTGAAGCATCTGGCCTAACGGTTTCAGACATCGTAAAAATGACGGTTTTCGTTAAAGATCTCAACGACTTTGGTACAGTAAACGAAGTGTATGGTAAGTTCTTTGACGAGCACCAAGTGGCTAACTACCCTGCGCGTTCTTGTGTTGAAGTTGCTCGTCTTCCTAAAGATGTGAAGATTGAAATCGAAGCTATCGCAGTACGTAAGTAAGTTCTGCTATGTATTAAAAAAGGGTTGTCATTGACAACCCTTTTTAGTGTTATTTTTTGCTGTTTAACTCAGCCACTTCAGCATCAAGCTGCTCTAGCTTCTCTGCCATCTGCTCTCGGCATACATTCGCCAGTTTTCTCACATCTTCTTTGCCGTAGCCTTCGATCGAGATAGGTGGCAGCATCTCAACAATGATATGACCATTATCCCACTTATTAAGCTTTAGATGGCTCGTACTGCTACACACAATAGGAATGATTGGTGTCTTTGCCCCAATCGCTGCATGAAAAGCACCCGTTTTAAATGGCAATAAGCCGCGTCCGCGAGAGCGTGTACCTTCCGGAAACATCCAAACTGAAAGGTTACTTTTCTTCATGCTATCAACAACTTGGTCAATCGTACCTTTCGCTTTACTACGGTTAGCACGATCAATCAGAATATTACCTGTTAAATAATAAAGCTGACCAAAGAATGGCATCCATAGCAGGCTCTTTTTACCAACAGTTACCACATTAGGTGTAACGGCAGAAGATACCGTAAACAAATCCCAGTTGTTCTGGTGATTAGCGATATAGATGTGTTGACCGCGTTTGTAGGCATCTTCAGGTAAACGAAGATCGAGTTTAATACCAAAGATCTTCGACATAGCGCCAAAATAACGCCCAAACGTAAACACGTGTTTAGGATTTCTCGGACTAAGTAAACAGTAACCACATCCAAATACGAACATAATTACCGCAAATATCGCCACTGCAATGCAGCGTAGGAAAGCAACCATTTTGGTCTCCGCTAATGGCTTCAAAAAAAAGCCGAAACCTTAAGATTTCGGCTATTTATAATCTATCGTTATTATTCAGCAGAACCCGCGATACGTGTGATGTTAGCACCTAGTGCAGACAGCTTATCTTCAATACGCTCATAACCACGATCGATATGATAAATACGGTCTACAATTGTCTCACCATGCGCAATACAACCAGCGATAACCAAGCTTGCCGAAGCTCGCAGGTCAGTCGCCATCACTTGTGCACCACTCAATGATTCAACATCACCACAAATCACAGTGTTGCCTTCAATTTCTGCTTTTGCGCCCATACGCATCAGCTCAGGAACGTGCATAAAACGATTTTCAAAAATCGTTTCGGTAATCACACCGCCACCTTTTGCCATCATATTAAGCAAAGTAAACTGAGCTTGCATATCTGTAGGGAAGCCAGGGTGTGGAGCAGTACGAATTGAAACCGCTTTAAGCTCTCTATCGGTCATATCCAATGAGATCCAGTCATCGCCAGTCTCGATCTTAGCCCCAGCTTCTTCTAACTTAGCTAATGCCGCTTCTAATAGATGAGCATGCGTATTGCGACAAACAATCTTACCGCCTGATACCGCTGCCGCTACTAGGAAAGTGCCTGTTTCAATGCGATCTGGAACAACAGAGTGCTTGCCACCACCAAGACGTTCTACACCTTCGATAGTGATAGTATCGGTACCTGCTCCAGTGATTTTTGCGCCTAGCTTGTTCAAGAAATCAGCGGTATCGACGATTTCAGGTTCACGAGCAGCATTATCAAGTACAGTAGTACCTTCAGCCAATGTTGCAGCACACATTATCGTGATAGTCGCACCAACGCTCACTTTGTCCATCACAATGTGAGCCCCCTTCAATCGACCTTCCACTTCCGCTTTCACATAACCATCTTCTAATGTGATGGTGGCACCGAGCTGCTCAAGACCATGAATATGTAAATCTACCGGACGCGCACCAATGGCACAGCCACCAGGAAGTGAAACTTGTCCTTTGCCAAAACGAGCAACCAGTGGACCTAATGCCCAAATCGATGCACGCATGGTTTTCACCAAGTCATAAGGTGCACACAACTCGTTAATCTGGCTACCATCAACATGAACAGAACCGTTGCGATGCACTTTGGCACCTAAACGGCTAAGTAGTTTCATAGTCGTATCAATGTCACGAAGATGTGGTACGTTGGCCACTTCTACAGGCTCCTCAGCCAGAATAGAAGCGAATAAAATAGGCAGTGCTGCATTTTTAGCACCTGAGATCGACACTTCGCCAGATAACGGCTGATCCGATCCAATAACTCGAAACTTATCCATTAATAAACCTTACAAAGACATCAGCTTTTTATCACGAGCCCACTCTTCTGGAGTATAGGCTTTAATTGAAACTGCGTGGATGTCATTACGCTGAATATAATCCATCAGAGGACCATAGATCATCTGCTGCTTTTTAACTCGGCTCATGCCTTCAAATTGAGCATCTACCGCAATCACTTCGTAGTGGCTACCTTCACCTTTTACGTGTAGCTCTTCTAGGTTCAATGCGTTTTGTAATAGTTCCTGTACTTTTGTGCTATCCACAAGATACTCCTAAATGTGTTTCTCAATAACTGATTCAACGTTATACAGCTGAAACAGTATTTTCAGCTCATCGGGCACGAAGCTGAGCATTATATGACACTTTCGATTTTTTGCATGCTCTAATAAGTGAATTAGCATCACCAATCCCGCAGAATCGAACCGTTTTACTTTATCTAACGCCAATTCCATCTCAGGCTCATCAAAATTAACGCTTTGAATAGTATTCCAAAGCTCTGGTACAGTATCACGATCAACGTTACCAATTAGCTCTAATACACCTTCGTTACGAACCACTAATTTAGTGTCCATTATTTTTTGCTGCCTTCAAAACGAATCGGCGCCTGTGCCAACTGCTCAAGTTCTTCTGCTACCGCTAATATGCCATCTTGACGAATTTTGCTGTTCCATTCAGATTGCTTGCTAGAGAGCAAACTAATGCCTTCTGCAATCATATCAAAGGCCTTCCATTCGCCTGTTTTCTTATCCTTTCTGAGTTTAAACTCGAGATTAATATTAGGTCTCGGTGAGTCCATAATTGTCACACGAACACCGATAATGGTCGTCTTATCATCAATTTTTGGTTCTGGACCAAATTGAACATCCTGTCCAGTATATTGGGTTAAAACTTGCGCATAAGAAGTAATCAAGTACTCTCGAAATGCTCTGGCAAACTCTAACACATCTTCTCGTTTAGCACCTTTTAAGTTAGGACCCAGCAGCTTCAACGCCGCATAGCGATCGTTCACGTAAGGCATTAGTTCCTCTTCGACTACCACCTTAAGATAGTCAGGATTTTTCTGAATTTGCTCTTGCTCATTCGCCAAACGAGTAAACGCTTTATCGGCGACTTTCTGCATCATGTCATAGGGCTTGGTGGCATCAATCTCATTAGCATGTAGACCAAATGAGAGCATCAAGGCACTAAATATCAGTAAACATTTGTTGAACATCACTTTACTCCTTTTTCTCATCGGAACCGCCAATGCTATAGAGCACTTGACCTATCATATCTTCGAGCACCAACGCTGATTTGGTGTCTTCAATTCTGTCACCATCGGCTAGATAACCTTCATCATCAAAGATAAACCCAGGCACTAGACCTATATATTGCTCACCAATCAACCCTGATGTTAGCACTTGTGCACTCGAGGTATCTGGGAAACGGTAGTCCGAGCTAATAGATAAGGTTACCACCGGTAAATAGCTCTCCTTATCAAGACTAATATCACTGACTCGGCCAATAACGACGCCACCAACTTTCACAGGAGAACGAACTTTTAGGCTACCGATATTATCGAACCTTGCTTCCAGCTTATAAGTATCCCCTGAGCCCAACCCTTTCACGTCAGCAACCTGAAAAATCATAAACAAGATTGCGCAAAGTCCGATGATGACAAAACTGCCTACCCACAATTCTAACTTTCTGGTTTGTTGCATTGAATTGTCCTTTACTCTTAATTGCCAAACATCAGTGCTGTAAGCACAAAATCTAAACCTAATACCGCCAAAGATGAGTGCACGACGGTTCTCGTTGTCGCCTGACTAATACCTTCCGAAGTCGGTATGGCATCATACCCATTAAATAACGCAATCCACGTCACCGTAATCGCAAACACCAAACACTTAATGACGCTATTACCAATGTCTCGACCCAGCTCTACGGACGATTGCATCGCTGACCAAAAACTGCCGTGATCGATACCTTTCCAGTCCACACCAACCAGTTGGCCCCCCCAAATACCTATCGCCATAAAGATCATAGCCAATAGCGGCATGGAAATAACCCCGGCCCAAAAACGAGGCGAGATCACTCGTTTAAGAGGATCAACGGCCATCATTTCCATGCTCGATAACTGTTCAGTGGCTTTCATTAAGCCAATTTCAGCGGTTAGTGCCGAGCCTGCACGCCCAGCAAATAATAGTGCAGTAACAACTGGACCCAACTCTCTTAATAGCGATAACGCCACCATCTGTCCTAAACTGCCTTCCGCCCCATAATCGACGAGAACTACATACCCTTGCAGGCTGAGGACCATTCCAATAAACAGCCCTGATACCATAATAATGGCCAATGATTGCACGCCAACGTTATGCAGCTGTTTTATTAATAGTGGAAAGTGCTTTTTGGGCTGTGGTTTGGAAAACAGGACACCAAATAGCATAAAGGTTGCCCTACCCCATGATTGGCAAAGAGATAAAGTTCGCTGACCGACTTTTTGAATCCATACTGAAGGAAACGACATATTAGAACAGCTCCTCAGTTAATGCTTTTGCTGGATAACGAAATGGAACGGGTCCATCGGCTTCGCCGAGCAAGAACTGTTGGACTCGAGCATCAGGGTTACTTCTCAATTCATCAGGAGTACCACAAGCAACAACTTTTCCATCAGCGAGCAAGTAAACCCAATCTGCGATGGACATAACTTCAGGAACATCATGAGAAACAACAATAGAGGTAAGGTCTAGTGCCTTGTTCAACTTGCCAATAAGCTCCACCAGCACTCCCATCGTTATAGGGTCCTGACCAACAAAGGGCTCATCGTACATGATTAATTCAGGATCAAGCGCAATAGCTCTTGCGAGCGCCGCACGTCTTGCCATGCCTCCAGAAAGTTCACTTGGCATAAGTTGAGATACCCCACGTAATCCGACAGCCTCTAACTTTAGCAGCACTAAAGTACGAATCATCGACTCACTCAGTTCTGTATGCTCACGCAAAGGAAACGCGACATTGTCAAAGACGTTAAGGTCGGTAAATAGTGCACCCGATTGGAATAGCATGCTCATTTTCTTGCGAACATGGTAAAGACGTTTTCTAGAAAGCGTAGGAATATTGTCGCCTTCGAACCAAATCTCCCCATGGTCAGGCGAGATTTGTCCACCGATCAGACGAAGTAATGTTGTTTTACCAATTCCCGATGGTCCCATGATGGCTGTTATCTTACCTTTGGGTACATGCAACTCGACGTCATCAAAAATGACGTGTGAGCCACGCGCAAAAGTCAGTCCCTTAACGGAAACCAAGTCATTGTTTGACATACATTTCCTTATCATCCTAACAGTAGTCCTATGCTAAACAATAATAATGATACAAGCGGACAATTAAAACCCTTATATCCAAATGGTTGGATAATTACAGAGTCAAACCCCATTACAACAAACTTGCGTCATTACACGCATTTATGACTTCGCTCCTAACCTTAGTCTATCTATTAGCGTATTAGCTTCGGCGCACTATTGTTATTTTATTTGTTGATTAGCTTCCATTTTGGCCGACAAACCGTCAAAATTAGCCGCCAAATGTCTCAGAAAAATAGAAGTGGATAAAAACATGCTTGAAGCCGTAGTGTTTCTGATAATTGGACTGGTTTTTCTCGTTTGGAGTGCTGATAAATTAGTATTCGGCGCCGCGGCACTGGCACGCAATGTGGGTATTTCGCCACTAGTTATCGGTATGACTATTCTTGCTATGGGGTCATCAGCGCCAGAAATGATGGTTTCGGCCACCGCCGCCCTAGAAGGGAAAACGGATACTGCGGTTGGTAACGTACTAGGCTCCAACATCGCCAATATTGCGCTTATTCTTGGTATTACGGCCATGATTAAGCCTCTTTCTATTTCATCTGCGGTTCTGAGACGCGAGCTACCTTTAATGATCGCGGTAACGCTTATCGCGGGTCTTATTCTTTGGGATAGCCATCTTGGTTTCTATGAAGGTATTATTCTGTTTGCCTTATTTGGCGCATTTATCCTTGCCATGCTTCGTATCAGCAAAGCAGAAAAAGAGAGTGGCAACAATGACGCCATGCTAGAGGACCAAGAGTCCGAAATTCCAGAAGGTGTGAGTAACGCTAAAGCAGCCATGTGGGTGGTGATTGGCCTAATCATCCTCCCTATCGCAGCAGATAGACTGGTAGATAGCGCCGTAACGATCGCCCAGTATTTTGGTATGAGCGACCTTGTTATTGGTCTAACGATTATCGCGATTGGTACCAGCCTACCAGAACTGGCCGCTTCTCTTGCTGGTGTTCTAAAAGGCGAAGATGATATGGCGGTAGGTAACATCATAGGTTCAAACGTCTTCAACATCCTCGCAGTTATGGGTATTCCAGGTATCATTAATCCTTCTATACTCAGTGAACATGCTATGGGCCGTGACTTCTGGGTTATGCTGGCCGTTTCGCTATTACTGGTTGTAATGGCACTGGGCAAATCTAAGAGCATTAATCGAATTGAAGGCTTTATTTTGTTCGTGCTATTCCTTGGTTATCAGGTTTATCTATTCGCTAATATGGCAGCTTAGGAGCGGTTATCATGTCTGGTTTTGATTATGTTAGCGCGGCAAAGCGTGTTTTAGATACCGAAGTACAAGCACTTCAACACCTTGAGCGCTACTTTGACGAGCAATTTGAATCGGTATGTGATGCGATTCTCAACCACCAAGGCAAGGTTATTGTCATGGGGATGGGTAAATCAGGACACATTGGTAAGAAAATTGCGGCTACGCTTGCTAGCACTGGCACATCAGCGTTTTTTGTCCACCCAGGAGAAGCTGCTCACGGCGATTTGGGTATGATTGAAGCTCGCGATCTCGTTATCGCCATCTCTAACTCTGGTGAGTCACACGAAATCATTAGTTTGTTTCCTGTCTTTAAGCGCCTTGGTATTACTACGGTAAGTATGACTGGAAAGCCTGAATCTAACATGGCAAAGCTCTCTGATTTTCATTTGCAAATCACTGTTCCTAAAGAAGCGTGCCCACTTGGCCTAGCACCTACTTCTAGCTCGACGGCAACTCTGGTTATGGGAGATGCATTAGCCATCGCCTTATTAGAAGCTCGTGGCTTCGGTGAAGAAGACTTTGCCCTGTCTCATCCGGGCGGCGCATTGGGTCGTAAGTTACTACTTAAACTGAGTGATATCATGCATTCAGGTAAAGCGCTGCCTGTCGTCGGTCCGCAGACCTTGGTACGCGACGCACTACTAGAAATTTCCGATAAAGGACTTGGCATGACAACTATCGTGGACAACGATATGAACTTGCTAGGTATCTTTACCGATGGAGACTTGCGACGTATTCTTGATAAACGAGTCGATATTCATGACACCACCATTGGCGAGGTCATGACCGTTAACCCAACTACTGCTGCGCCTAATATGCTAGCGGCTGAAGGGTTAAACTTAATGCAATCGAAGAATATTAACGGTCTTGTACTACTCGATGATAACAAAGTCGTGGGTGCACTCAATATGCATGACTTATTAAAAGCAGGAGTAATGTAGTGTCTAAACAAGTTGAAACGCTCTATGGTTTGGTGGCTTCATCCACTTACGATAAAGCAGCAGACATCAAACTCCTGATTTGCGACGTGGATGGCGTCTTCTCCGATGGCTTGATTTATATGGGCAACCAAGGTGAAGAGCTAAAAACCTTTCATACTCGTGACGGTTACGGTATTAAAGCTTTAATGAGTGCGGGCGTAGAAGTAGCCATCATTACAGGCCGTCGCTCACAGATCGTTGAAAATCGTATGACCGCACTGGGTATTTCTTTGATTTACCAAGGGCAAGATGACAAAGTCACCGCATACCAAGATATTTGCCAAAAGCTTGCTATCCCAGCATCGAAAACGGCTTACATCGGTGATGATCTTATTGATTGGCCTGTCATGGCGCAGGTCGGCTTAAGCATCTGCGTGGCGGATGGACATCCACTGCTAGCCAGAAAAGCGGATCACGTCACTACGATTCCGGGTGGACGCGGTGCAGTTAGGGAAGTTTGTGATCTGATCTTAGAATCAAAGGGCGAACTAGAGCTTCACAAAGGTCTTAGTATATGAGTTTGTCTCGTATTCTTTATAGTCTACTTGCCATTATTTCTATTGGGTGTGCGGTTTATTTGTACACCAAGGATGAATCGAGCACGATTCAGATTGTCCCTGATATTGAACTGCCAGCTTTCAGTGGAATAAATGTCCATAACATTTCTTACTCTGATACCGGCATTCGAAGCTATACGATCAACTCCGTACATCTGGAACATTTCGCTCAAAAAGGGAATACTATTTTTGAAAGTCCTGTATTGTCTATTTACGCGAATGGTACAACAAAAGAGTGGGAAATTTCCGCAGATAAAGCCATTTTAGACAAGGATGAAGTACTCACTTTATACGACAATGTTCTAGCTCAAAATCTATTACCAGAGTCAGGATTTGATACACTATCAACACAGAAGATGAGCATTAAACTAACCAACAGAGACTTTTGGTCCGATACCAAAGTCATTATGCTCGGCCCTCAATTTGAAACACGCGGCGAAGCGATGAAAGGAAATTTCGCAGACAATATCGCCGAGGTTTATAACAAAGTGAACAGTAGATATGAAACTCTCACACCTTAGTTTAGGTATTTGCTTACTTTTACCTATATCAGCAATGGCATTATCAACAGACTCAGAGCAACCGGTGTATATTGACTCTGACTCTCAGCAGCTTGATATGAAAAGCAACCAAGTAACCTTCGAAGGCGATGTAAAGCTTAAACAAGGTAGTATTAACATCAATGCCGATAAAGTGATTGTTACACGTGAAGCAGAAACGGGCACAATTCAGGTTATCGAAGGTTTTGGCGATCTAGCGACATTTTCGCAACTTACTGACGACGGCAAAACCTTATATGGTGAAGCAAAACAGTTACATTACTCACTGAAAAACGATCAATTGACCATGACAAATAAAGCGATGCTATCTCAAGACGACAGTATCATTCGTGGCAGTGTCATTAAGTACAGAATCTCATCACAAAAACTCATCGCTGATGGCGACTCGAAAGGAAGAGTATCTACTGTGCTTCAACCACAACAGATTCAAGAGAAGTAATTGTATTTATGGCGTTATTGAAAGCGACACATTTAGCAAAAAGCTATAAAAACCGTAAAGTGGTCTCAGACGTTAGTCTTTCGGTTGAGTCTGGTCAGATAGTAGGATTGCTGGGCCCTAACGGCGCAGGTAAAACTACGTCGTTTTATATGATTGTTGGTCTGGTTGCCCGTGATGAAGGCACCATCACTATTGACGGAGAAGATATTAGTATTCTCCCAATGCATAGCCGCGCCAAAATGGGCATTGGCTACCTGCCACAAGAAGCCTCCATTTTCAGAAAGCTCAGTGTTGAAAACAACATTATGGCAGTGCTTGAGACTCGTAATGAGATCACTCAAGAAGAGCGACAAGATAAGCTAGAGGACCTGCTGGATGAGTTCAATATTCAGCACATTCGAAAAAGTGCTGGGATGGCGTTGTCTGGCGGCGAACGTCGACGTGTCGAAATTGCTAGGGCTCTAGCCGCTAACCCACAATTCATCTTACTGGATGAGCCGTTTGCGGGTGTCGACCCAATTTCAGTGATTGATATTAAGAAGATCATCGAGCACTTACGCGATAGAGGCTTAGGAGTTCTTATCACCGACCATAACGTTCGTGAAACCTTAGATGTGTGTGAAAAAGCATACATTGTGAGCCAAGGTCATCTAATTGCTGAAGGAAGTCCTGAAGATGTTCTCAATAATGAACACGTAAAACAGGTTTATCTCGGTGAACAATTCAGACTATGATTTAATAGGCTTGGATAAAATTTTAATAATAGGCTAGCAATACTGCATGAAACCCTCATTACAACTCAAGCTAGGTCAACAGTTAGCAATGACGCCCCAGTTGCAACAAGCAATTCGCTTGCTGCAATTGTCGACGCTCGATCTGCAACAAGAGATTCAAGAGGCCCTAGACTCAAACCCATTACTTGACGTGGAAGAAACCGCGGAAGAAGCACCGCCTTCTAATGAGGAAAAGTCGAGCCCTGAAAGTAAAGAAGAAGTATCTGCAGAGCCAGTTAGCGAACCAGAACCGAAAGATAGCTCTGAGCAAATTGAAAGTTCTGAAATATCGACAGAACTTGAAATGGATACCACTTGGGATGATGTCTATAGTGCCAATACCGGTAACACGGGTATTGCCGCTGATGATGACATGCCAATATATCAAGGTGAAACCACACAGTCTCTTCAAGACTACTTAGTTTGGCAATTAGACCTCACGCCATTTACTGAAACAGATCGTGCCATCGCCTTAGCCATCATTGATGCTGTCGATGATTACGGCTATCTGACCCTGTCCTGTGAAGAGATTCTCGATAGTGTCGATATTGAGGATGTTGAGCTTGATGAAATTGAAGCGGTAAGAAAACGCGTTCAGCAATTCGATCCACTAGGCGTTGCATCTCTTAATCTGCAAGATTGCCTATTACTGCAACTCGCGACTTTCCCTGAAGACACTCCATGGCTCGCTGAAGCTAAGTTGGTCTTGTCTGATCATATCGATCAACTGGGTAACCGTGATTACAAACTCGTGATTAAGGAGACGAAGCTTAAGGAAGCGGATCTTCGAGAAGTTTTGAAGCTAATCCAACAGCTTGACCCTAGACCAGGCAGTAAGATAACACCTGATGAAACTGAGTACGTAGTGCCTGATGTCTCCGTATTTAAAGACCGCGGAAAATGGATAGTTCAGATTAACCCGGACAGTGTTCCAAGACTGAAAGTGAATCAACAATACGCGAAGCTCGGTACAGGCAACAGTGCTGACAGCCAATATATTCGCTCTAATTTGCAGGAAGCGAAATGGTTGATTAAGAGCCTTGAAAGTCGCAATGAAACTTTACTCAAAGTCGCTAAATGCATTGTCGAACATCAGCATGACTTTTTTGAATACGGTGAAGAGGCAATGAAACCTATGGTTCTCAACGATGTTGCCCTTGCTGTAGACATGCATGAATCGACGATTTCTCGAGTGACCACTCAGAAATATATGCATACCCCACGCGGCATTTTTGAGCTGAAGTATTTCTTCTCAAGCCACGTATCGACTGACAATGGCGGCGAGTGTTCCTCGACAGCCATTCGAGCACTAATCAAGAAGCTTGTCGCTGCTGAAAATCCAGCCAAGCCATTGAGCGATAGTAAAATCGCAGCGCAACTAGCTGACCAAGGAATTCAGGTTGCTAGACGAACAATAGCGAAATACCGTGAGTCGTTGGGCATCGCCCCTTCCAGTCAGCGTAAACGCCTACTTTAAGGCCAATAACTAAGAAGGAAAGTCTATGCAAATTCAAATTGAAGGCCACCACGTCGATGTCACTGAGTCAATGCAGGACTACGTTCAGAGTAAATTCCAAAAACTGGAACGTTTTTTCGATCATATAAATAGCATTAACGTCATATTAAAAGTTGAAAAATTAAACCAGATCGCAGAAGCTACGCTCCACGTTAATCAAGCTGAAATTCATGCGGCGGCAAATGATGAAAGTATGTATGCTGCCATTGACGCGCTAGTCGATAAGCTCGTCAGACAATTGAACAAGCATAAAGAAAAATTAAGTAATCACTAAAATGCAAATAAGTGAAGTATTAACTCTGGACTGCACCAAAAGTGCAGTCCCTTGTACGAGTAAAAAACGCGCCTTAGAAATTATTAGCGAAATCGCTGCAGAGCATACTGGTCAAAACTCTACCGAACTGTTCGAATGCATGTTGAGCCGTGAAAAAGTGGGTAGCACTGGTATTGGCAATGGTATTGCTATTCCTCATGCTAGAATGCATGACAGCGATAAAGCGGTTGCGGTGTTACTTCAGTGTCAAGCGCCCGTTGACTTCGACTCTATTGATAACCGCCCAGTTGACCTTATGTTCGCACTGCTAGTTCCAGATGCGCAGTGTAAAGAACATTTAAAGACTTTGTCATGTATGGCAGAGCGATTAAATGATAAAACTGTCCTAAAGCAACTTCGTAATGCTCAATCCGATCAAGAGCTTTACGATATTATTGTTAGCCATTAGAACAAGCTGAGAAAAAATGCGATTAGTCGTTGTAAGTGGACATTCAGGCGCAGGTAAAAGTGTGGCGTTGCGAGTGCTAGAAGATTCTGGTTACTACTGCGTTGATAACCTACCAATCGATTTACTAGAAGCCTTTGTGGATTCATCGAAAGATTCCCAACAAAGTGTTGCCGTCAGTATTGATATTCGTAACCTGCCTGACAACCTGAATAACTTAACCTCTAAGTTGAAACAATTGTCTAAACAACATGACGTCAAAGTGCTTTTCCTTGATGCGTCAAAGCCAGTGTTGTTAAAACGCTACAGTGAAACTCGTCGTATCCACCCTCTTTCTCAGCGTAAAGATAAACTGTCACTTGAACAGGCTATTGATGTAGAGCACACACTTCTCAAACCCATCAAAGAGCATGCTGACTACATCATTGATTCGAGTGAACAATCCATACACGACTTAAGCGAAGCTATTCGTTTTGAATTAGAAGGCCAAGAGAAGAAAGATCTTGTCATGGTTTTCCAATCGTTTGGGTTTAAATACGGTATGCCAAGTGATGCAGATTACGTATTTGATGTTCGTTTTCTCCCCAATCCACATTGGCAGCCAGAATTAAGACCTATGACTGGGTTAGATGCACCGATTAAGTCTTTCCTAGAAGCTTATCCTGACGTCATCGAGTTGAAACAACAAATTCAAGGCTTTGTTGAACGTTGGCTACCTCAACTGGAAAAGAACAATCGCAGCTATCTAACAGTCGCAATTGGTTGTACCGGCGGTAAACACCGCTCTGTTTATATCACTCAGCAGATTGGTGAATATTTTGCTCAGCTCGGCCATCAAGTAAAAATTCGTCACGCATCGCTAGAGAAAAACAACTAACAGGAATCCAAATGTCACTATCTCGCACTGTTCTCATTCAAAATCGTCTTGGTTTGCATGCTCGTGCTGCGGTCAAGTTAGTAGAATTAGCACAGAGCTTCGAGGCAACCGTGACGATTTGTAATCATGAACAGAAAGAAGCGACAGCAGATAGCGTGATGGGTCTTCTTATGCTCGAGTCTGCTCAAGGTGAGAACATCACCATTAAAGCGTCAGGAAACCAGGCTGAGGATGCTCTGCAAGCGGTATGCGAGTTGGTTGAACACCGTTTTGACGAAGACGAATAGATTCCGCACACTTTTCTGTTTTATTTCCACTCTCCGATAACTTCTTCGCGCCCTGTAGGTTACTTGAACCCAAAATTAAGCTACTATTCAGTACATTAAAAAGCAGTTGAGTGTAGGGGGCATCCATGGCGGAGCAAATAGAATTCGATCAAGCTCACCAAACCCTCCAAGAAGTTAGTGAAGCGCTAGAAAATGGCCGCTTCGTTTACGTAAGAAGACAACTTCAGGACATGGAGCCTGAAGATATTGCCCATCTTCTAGAAGCCTCTCCACGTAAAAGTCGTGAAGTCCTGTGGCAACTCACCGACCCTGAAGACTATGGTGAAATCCTTGATGAACTCAATGAGGACGTCAAAGATAGTCTAGTCTCCAAAATGGCGCCAGAAAAACTGGCTGAAGCAACGGAAGGCATGGACACCGATGACGTAGCTTATGTCCTACGTAGTCTGCCTGATACCGTATCGCGCGAAGTCCTGTCACAAATGGACACCGCAGACCGTTTGCGTGTCGAGACTGCCCTTTCTTACCCAGAAGATACCGCCGGCGGTATCATGAATACCGATGTAATCACTATTCGTGGCGATGTCGATGTCGATGTGGTTCTGCGTTACCTGCGCATGAAAGGTGAGCTACCGGAAGCGACAGACGCACTGTATGTGATAGACGAAGAAGATATGCTGATTGGTCACCTTTCTTTGACCACACTTTTAACCACTCAGCCCGATGTCAAAGTCGTCGATGTCATGGACGATGCCGATGAGGCAATCCATGTTGAAACTAGCGATTCGGACGTTGCCTCGTTATTTGAACGACGCGACTGGGTCTCTGCCCCTGTTGTAGATAGCGAACACCACCTAGTCGGTCGTATCACCATCGATGACGTGGTCGATATTATCCGAGAAGACGCCGAACACTCAATGATGAGTATGGCGGGTATGGATGATGATGAAGATACCTTTGCGCCGGTTGTGAAATCTGCTCGTCGACGCAGTGTTTGGCTAGGCGCCAACGTACTTGCCGCTTTAGCAGCAGCATCTGTCTCCAATATGTTTGAGGCCACATTAGAGCAGATGGCAGCGATAGCAGTCTTGATGACTATTGTACCTTCCATGGGAGGGGTTGCAGGTAACCAAACCGTTGCCCTCGTAATCCGAGGCTTAGCTTTGGGTCATATCGGTGACAGTAACCGTCGAGAACTGCTACTCAAAGAAGCCGCCATCGGCTTTCTCAATGGTGTCCTCTGGGCTCTAATTATCGGTGGTATCGTAGTAGCTTGGAAAGGTGATTGGATGTTAGGCGGGATTATCTCTGCCGCCATGATGACCAATTTACTGGTTGCTGGCATTGCTGGCGTTACCATCCCTATTCTGCTCAAAAAAATGAATATCGACCCTGCCTTAGCGGGCGGAATGGCTCTTACGACCATTACCGATGTTGTTGGTCTTTCGGTCTTCTTAGGCTTAGCTACCATAATGATCAGCTAATGCTAGATACAAAAAGGGCGTAACCAGCAGGTTACGCCCTTTTTCTCTATTTGAGATTTACTCACCAGCGACTTTCATTGATTCCAACAGGATAGAGCCCGTTTGAATTTGTGAGCGCGTTTCAACATCACTGCCAACTGCTACAATTTGCTTGAACATTTGCGCCAGATTACCAGCAACGGTAATTTCCGAGACTGGGTATTGGATTTCTCCATTTTCGACCCAGAATCCTGCTGCACCGCGAGAGTAATCACCAGTCACGATATTTACCCCTTGCCCCATCACTTCGGTTACCAGCAGGCCAGTGCCAAGCGTTTTCAACATGGCATCAAAATCTTGCCCTGTCGACTTAACAAACCAGTTATGAATACCTCCAGCATGCCCTGTTGGCGTCATATTCAGTTTGCGCGCAGCGTAACTGGTCAGTAAGTAGGTCGCCAACTTACCGTCAGTGATAATATCTAAATCTTGAGTTGCCACACCTTCGTTATCAAACGGACTAGATGCTAAGCCTTTAAGTAGGTGAGGTTTTTCTTCAATAGCAAACCAATCTGGCAGAATCTGTTCACCCAGTTTATCTAGCAAGAATGACGACTTACGGTATAAATTACCGCCGCTAATCCCCATTACTAAGTGTCCCATGAGGCCAGTCGCAACATCGTTGGCAAAAAGCACTGGGTATTGACCCGTTTTGACTTTTCTAGGGTCTAGACGCTCAACTGTTTTGATAGCAGCCTTTTCTCCGACCGATTCTGGTGTCCACAAATCATCACGGTGACGAGCAAGGGTATAACTGTAATCACGCTCCATATCGCCATTTTGGCCTTGGCCAATGACGCTACAGCTAATGCTATGACGGCTAGACGCATAACCGGCCAACAGACCATGAGAGTTACCATAGACCTTAACGCCATAGTGGCTGTCGTAACTAGCACCATCACTCTGCTTTATTTTGTCACTGTAAGCTAATGCTGCTTTCTCAGCAGCAATCGCTTTTTGCGCAGCTACATCGGGATTTGGCTCATCTGGATGGAAGAGATCAAGGTCTGGGATATTCGTTACCAACAACTCTTTTGGAGCTGGCCCTGCAAATGGGTCTTCGGAGGTGTACTGGGCAATATCCAGTGCAGCAGCTACCGTTTGTGCAATGGCTTTTTCACTCAAATCAGAGGTTGAAGCACTGCCCTTACGCTGTCCACGGTATACCGTGATACCCAGCGCACCGTCACTATTAAACTCTACGTTTTCCACTTCACACATGCGCGTGGAGACGCTTAAGCCAGTGCTTTTAGTAATAGCGACCTCAGCGGCATCTGAATTTACTGAAGCCATATCCAGCGCTTTAGCAACAGCGGCTTCTAGCTCAGCTTGCTGCTGAGCAACTTGCTCTCTTACATCCATAATTCATCTAACTTTTATCGTTTAATTGAGACTAGAATAACAAGGTTTTCGCATTCTCCCCAGATTTCTTGCTAAAATAGCCAATATTCGTAATGAGATAGTGATATAGGCAGTAAACATGGCCCGCAAAAATCAGAAAGCGCCTTGGGAAGAGGAAGAAGAAATCATTTGGGTGAGCAGAACCGAAATGAAAAACGACATGGAAGAGTTGCAAAAACTTGGTGAAGAGTTAGTTGGACTAAAGCCTGCTGTGTTGGATAAGTTTCCTCTTAGTGAAGATCTGAGAGAAGCGGTCGCCGATGCCCAGCGCTTCAAGAACGAAGCTCGACGTCGCCAACTGCAATACATTGGTAAGCTGATGCGTACCGAAGACCCAGAGCCAATTCAAGCGGCTCTCGACCGTGTACGTAACAAGCACTCACAGTCTACTGCGGCACTTCACAAGCTTGAGCAACTGCGTGATCGTATTGTAGAACAAGGTGATGAGGCCATCGCGGATGCACTTGAGTTGTACCCAAACCTCGACCGTCAGCGTCTACGCCAACTTGCTCGTCAAGCCAACAAAGAAAAGAAAGCTGGAAAGCCTGCGAAAGCATTCCGTGAAATTTTCCAAGCACTTAAGCACGAAGAAGAACAAGAATTCTAACTTCAACGCTCAATTTAAGACCGTAAGGGCAGCGTAAGCTGCCTTTTTTATATCCGCAAAACGCTAATGCGCCGCTTTTACAAACCGCGCGAGCTCTTGATTGTCATGCTGCGCCGTCAACGCCGAGATGTATCCTTCAGCAGTGATGATGCCATGACTAAGGTAGGCGAACCGGTTGGCAATGGCTTTGGCATCACTAAGGTGATGCGTCACCATAATAACTGTCGCTTGTTTTTCTTGAGCTAGAGAGTGAACAACCGACAGCATTTCTTTACGAAGTACCGGGTCTAACGCCGAAAACGGCTCGTCAAGTAGCCAAATCGGGTGAGGCTGAACAAAGCAACGAGCTAAAGCCACTCGCTGCCTCTGCCCACCGGAAAGCTCAGACGGTAACCGTTGAATCTTATCAATAAGACCCACCTTGTCTGCCGCATCTCGCACTCGCTGTTGATCTTCTGCAGTTAGTTTTAGGGCTGGATTGAGTCCTAGAGCAATATTATCGAACACTGAAAGGTGCTCGAATAAGTTGTGCTCTTGAAACAACATTGATAAAGGCCGCTGATGCGGCTGCTTAGATTGAATCTCTTCATCATCGACAGATATCGTTCCCGATTCAGGCTGACAAAAACCCGCTATAAGCGCCAACAGTGTCGATTTACCTGCACCACTGGGGCCAATCAACGCCAACACATCACCTTTTTCTACTGAGATAGAAAACCGAAACCAATCACTGTGGTAGCGATAATCGACATGATCCATTGTTAACATTATGATTTCTCTCGCTCGTTCGATACAGGCCCTAACAACGACTCCGTTAAGGTAAATACACCAATACTCAAAATAAACAGCACTAGGGATACTACAGCCGCTGCTTGCAGTTGATAGCTGCCCATCAGCTGATAGAGGTAAAGCGGTAAGGTATTAAAGTTCTGACTTCCAAATAGCGCGATAACGGTAAGATCGCCCATGGAAAGGACAAAGCTAATCGAGAAAGCATGCAATATCGGTGCGCGGATTGCTCTCCATTCCATTAACCAAAATCGTCGAATGCCATGCAGTCCTAAACTTTGCCAAAGCAGGTGATATTGCTTGGCTAACCTCAACATTGGCTGATTAAGTGTTTTGATAACATACGGCAGCGCCATCAAAGCATTCACAACGACAACGATCCCAAACGCAAGACTAAACACATTGGTCATTCCGCGAAGCATTAGAAAAGTCGCTGTGCTCAATACCAACGCGGGTGTCACCAAAATAACCGTACCAACAAACTCCACGCCATCCGCACGGCCATAGTGAGACTTTATTCGTAACATTCGTGAACTACTCAATAGCACAATGCCAACCACTAACGCGATACTAGCAGCCATGATTGCCACTTGTAACGAGGTCATAACTGCCGACCAGAACTTGCTATCAGCAAGCACTGACCACAATTTCTCATTCAGTCCACTTGCAACAATGGCAATAAGTGGCGGAATGACCAGCATTAGGGTTGCCATGATCCAAAAGCTATCCCAGCACTTTTTCAACCATGAGTCTTGAGGTTGAATGGTTGGCATGTCGCTATAATTGTTTTTACCCTCCAACTCTCGACTGAATTTGCCAATAAACAGCACCAGTAATGCGCAAATTAACATTTGCCATAATGCCAGAACCGCTCCGGTTTGTAGGTCAAAATCAAACTTGATCGCTTGATAAATCGCTAGTTCAATCGTAGTGGCTTTCGGACCGCCACCTAACGCCATGACGGTTGCAAAACTGGTAAAACACAACATGAAGACTAAGCCAATAACATGAGGTAAATGTGCTTTTAGTCGTGGCCACTCCATTAATCTAAAACACTGCCAGCTGTTCATTCCCAAGTGCAGTGCTAACTTGCGCTGCTCTAGTGGAACACTTTCTATCGTCACTAAAAGCAAACGGGTTGAAAAAGGCAAATTAAAGAATACGTGTGCGAGCAAAATACCGTTTAAACCATAGAGGGAAAACGGCATAGAATCGTTCGAAGTGAGCCACCATTGAGCAATAACGCCTTGATTGCCATAAATGGCGACAATGCCAAACACACCGACCAGTACTGGCATCACCAAGGTGGTCGCAAACAATTTGAGCAACCATGATCTTCCCCAAAAATGGCGACGAGAAAACGCATGCGCCACTGGGATAGCAAGCCCTACACTTAGCAACGTTGATAGACTTGCTTGCCAAAAGCTAAATTTGGCTACGTGCTGGTAGTATGGGTCAGTAAACAGCAGAGCAATATCAGTCATTGACGAGTAGGAAAGCAGTGTCCACAACGAAGCCAGCACATATATGGCAATGAGCAAAGCAATCACTAAACCTGATTTTGGTATTTGGGTCACAATAACCTCAATGGAGAAGTTGACACGAGAACGATTCGTCACACCGGTGAAGCTCTGGTGCAGTATTGGCTTGCCCCTGCTTGTACAGGGGCGATAATCTGTAGATTTTCTTAGATGCCAATACTACTTAATCAGCGCAGACTGCCACTCGCGAATCCAAGCCTTACGCTTATTCGCCACTTCATCTGGACTAAATGTCAGCGCTTCACTTGGAATGGTTAAGCTATCAAAACCTTCAGGCAGCTTGCTCTCAACAACAGGATACATCCAGTTGCCTGTTGGGATTTTTGATTGAAAGTCTTCTGAGACGATAAATTGCATAAATTCATCAGCTAACTTTTGCTTGTCACTGCTGGCCACTTTAGCCGCCACTTCCACCTGAGTGTAATGGCCTTCCGAAAAGTCTGCGGCTGCAAATCGCTTATCTTGCTCGGCAATAATATGGTAAGCCGGAGAGGTCGTGTAAGAGAGAACCAAGTCAGACTCTCCCTCGAGGAACATAGAGTACGCTTCCGACCAACCTTTGGTCACAGTTACGGTCTTTTTCGCTAGCTTTTGCCATGCCTCACTGGAGTCATCACCATAAACAGACTTCATCCAAAGTAAGAGTCCTTGACCCGGAGTTGAAGTGCGAGGATCTTGATAAATCACCTTAAGGTCATCACGTTGCTCAACCAACTCTTTCAGGCTTTTCGGTGGGTTCTTTACCTTTTCTTTGTTGTAAACAAACGCAAAGTAACCGTAATCGAAAGGAACAAAAACATCGTCACTCCAGCCGTTTGGTAACTCAAGCGCAGAAAGATCAGCATTGTGTTTAGCCAACAAGCCAGAGGCTTTAGCTTCACTCATTAAGTTATTATCGAGGCCAAGTACGACATCGGCTTGGGAGCTGGAGCCTTCTAGACGCAGGCGGTTTAGAATCGAGACACCATCATCTAGTGCAACAAAGTTGAGATCGCATCCACATTTAGCTTCAAATGCTTTTTCAATCGCTGGACCAGGGCCCCAATCTGAAGCAAACGAATCATAGGTATAAACGGTAAGTGTATTCGCCGCAGCGAGTTGAGAGGCACTTAGAAGTGTCGTTGCCAAAGCAAGTTTAGCGAGTTGATGTACTTTCACTGGTTCTATCCTTAGATATATATTTTTATATTATATGATCCAGAAAAAGCCTCCATAGAACGGAGTTCTCATCCCTACGCCAGCATTATCTGGATCAGGTATACGGGTGTCAGGTATTACCTTCTCTCAGCACCACTGCTAGTGCACCCCGTGAGTCACAACCTTTAGAAAGCGAATTGTAACCTTTTCGTCACAGATTCGCCAAATCTATCCCTAAACTCGTTTGATTGATGTGGATTTATCGCTGATCGTAGCCCCAGCGAGGCACGAGAGTTTGGTCGATACCCATATGGTCAAGCACACGAGCCACAATAAAGTCGACTAAATCCTCAATAGATTCTGGCTGATGATAAAAGCCAGGCGCAGCTGGCATGATGGTCACGCCCATTTGCGAAAGTTTGTGCATGTTTTCTAGGTGTATGGTTGAAAATGGCGTCTCGCGTACCACTAGGAGAAGTTGACCACGCTCTTTCATTACCACGTCAGCAGCACGCTCAATTAAGTTATCAGACATCCCATGAGCAATCGCAGCCACACTGCCAGCCGAGCATGGGCAGACGATCATCTGTTTAGGCGCTGCTGACCCGGAAGCCACTGGTGAAAACCAATCTTCTTTACCACACACCACCAGCTTATCTGGCGAGCAATTCAGTTTTTGTACTAGTGCTTTGTGCGCGGCATCCGGACCGCTCGGCAGTTTAATATTATGTTCAGTCGCCAACACCACTCTCGCAGCGGAAGAGATCAATAAGTACACGGTATAATCTTGAGCTAACAAACACTCAAGGAGGCGCATCCCATAAGGAGCGCCAGATGCACCAGTAAATGCCAGCGTGATCGCTTTCTCTACGGGTTTCATTACGCTAATGCCTCTAATAATTTTTGATGAATACCACCAAAGCCACCATTGCTCATCACCAGAATTTGATCGCCTGGTTGAGCCTGTTCAACAATGGCCTGCACCAGCTCATCAATAGAGTCACTGACTGTGGCTGGTTGCGAGCATGAGTGCGCAATCTCTTCTACTGACCAATCAATATTGTTGGGCTGGAATAAGAACACCGCATCGGCTTGAGTGAGCGATTGCGCTAATGTCTCTTTGTGCACGCCGCGTTTCATGGTGGCACTGCGTGGCTCTAAAACAGCTAGGATTCGCTGCTTGCCGACCTTGTTACGTAAACCGCCTAACGTCAGTTCAATTGCCGTTGGATGATGGGCAAAATCATCGTATACCGTGACTTGATTCACTTCGCCCTTCAGCTCCAAGCGTCGCTTGGTATTGATAAACTTGCCTAATGCTTCGCACGCAAGATCCGGAGTCACGCCAACATGCCTTGCTCCAGCAATAGCCATCAGGGCGTTATCGACATTATGGTCCCCCACTAGCTCCCACTTAACTTCCCCGACTTTGCTGCCATGTAGGTACACTTCAAAATGCGAACCATCACGCTTTAACTTGTTAGCATGCCAATCCGCATTCTCTCCCGTGTGTTCCACTTCACTCCAACACCCTCTTCCTAGTACGTCACCCAACGCCTTATCTTTACGTGGAGCAAGGATGCGGCCGTTTCCAGGAACAGTGCGAACTAAATGATGAAATTGTCGTTTGATGGCTTCAAGATCGTCAAAAATATCCGCATGATCGAACTCAAGATTGTTCATAATGAGAGTGCGTGGATGGTAGTGAACGAACTTAGAACGTTTGTCAAAAAAAGCACTGTCATACTCATCCGCTTCCACCACGAAAAACATAGATTCCCCCAAACGAGCTGACTGACCGAAGTTGCCTAATACCCCACCGACTAAGAAACCCGGTTGATAACCACAATCTTCAAGAATCCAACTTAACATACTGGATGTGGTAGTTTTTCCATGAGTCCCTGAAACAGCCAGCACCCAGCGATCATGCAAAAGAAACTCTTGTAACCACTGTGGGCCAGAAGTGTATTTCAGATTATGGTTAAGCACGTACTCAACGCAAGGGTTGCCACGACTCATCGCATTCCCAATGACGACAAGGTCTGGAGCAGGATCGAGCTGAGCTGGGTCAAACCCTTCGATAATCTCTATGCCTTCCGACTCCAATAATGTGCTCATTGGTGGATAAACGTTAGCATCACTGCCTGTAACTCGGTGTCCCAACTGCTGGGCCAATACCGCAGCGCCTCCCATGAAGGTACCGCAAATACCCAGAATATGAATGTGCATAGTTCGCTCTCTTAACTCTTTGCGTCTAATTTTACGCTATTGTCGCTATATATACCCAAAGCGTGCGTCAAAAGCGAGAAAGTTAGTGGTTAGGGAAATAAATGTGACATTCATCATACAAAACGGAGCGTGTCAGGGTTACTTCATTACCATTAAAAAGTTCTGCCACCTACAATACACATGTGTGTTGATGAATACCCCCAATAAACGCAATCGTTTGGTTGCCACATTTCTCTCACACACTACCCCCAAGAAAATAAGCAGAAAAGTTAAGGATATAACATGTCTGAAATGCGCACCCTTGGCGAATTCATTGTTGAGAAACAAACTGATTTCCCCCACGCTAGCGGTGATTTATCTTCCCTTTTGTCTTCGATTCGACTCGCTGCAAAAATCGTAAACCGAGAAATTAACAAGGCTGGCCTTGCTGATATTACTGGTTCTGTAGGTTCTGAAAACGTTCAAGGTGAAGCTCAACAAAAACTAGATGTCTATGCTAACGACAAATTTAAAGCCGCTTTGGAAGCGCGTGACCAAGTTTGTGGCGTTGCCAGTGAAGAGGAAGATGAGGCAGTAGCCTTTAACAAAGAGCTCAACAAAAATGCCAAATACGTTGTACTAATGGACCCACTTGATGGTTCATCGAACATTGATGTCAATGTATCAGTAGGTACCATCTTCTCTATCTATCGTCGCGTTTCACCGGTTGGGACTCCTCCGACTCAAGAAGACTTCCTACAACCGGGCAACAAGCAAGTTGCAGCGGGCTATGTAGTGTACGGCTCGTCGACTATGTTGGTTTATACCACGGGTAAAGGCGTAAACGGATTTACTTACGACCCATCGATCGGTACCTTCTGCCTATCTCATGAAAATATGATGATCCCTAAAGATGGCACCATCTACTCCATTAACGAGGGCAACTATATTCGCTTCCCTATGGGCGTGAAAAAGTACATCAAATACTGCCAAGAGAATGTGCCAGAAGAGAAGCGTCCGTATACCTCTCGCTACATTGGCTCCTTGGTATCTGACTTCCACCGCAACCTGCTTAAGGGCGGCATCTACTTGTACCCAAGCACGCAAAGTCACCCAAGTGGTAAACTGCGCCTACTGTATGAGTGCAACCCAAT
This sequence comes from Vibrio sp. La 4.2.2, assembly GCF_027586995.1. NCBI lineage: Bacteria > Pseudomonadati > Pseudomonadota > Gammaproteobacteria > Vibrionales > Vibrionaceae > Vibrio > Vibrio sp. La 4.2.2. The sequence goes on along the minus strand of NZ_JAPPTJ010000015.1, from coordinate 39,783 downwards.
GGCTTTCATCATGGAGCAAGCAGGCGGCTTAGCATCGGATGGTACTCAGCGTATCATGGACATCAAACCTACCGAACTACACCAGCGAGTCCCATTCTTCGTTGGCTCAAGCCGAATGGTTGAAAAGGTCGAATCTTTCCTAGAAGAATATAAAGACCAATAACTTCGAAGTGCCTCTCAATAGAGGCACTTTTTGTTTTAAAACTAACCAAGTATACTCTTTGTAAACGATTCGTGTTTCAGCCCTCTATTCCCTCCTCAAAGGAATAATGAATAAAGAAAAGGAAAGTCAAAATGAGCTTGAACAATGTCCCTGCAGGTAAATCATTGCCTGATGATATCTATGTAGTGATTGAAATCCCTGCTAACGCCGATCCAATTAAGTACGAAGTCGACAAAGACTCTGGTGCTGTTTTCGTTGACCGCTTTATGTCAGCACCTATGTTCTACCCATGTAACTATGGTTACGTAAACGAAACGCTTTCTCTTGATGGTGATCCTGTTGACGTGTTGGTACCGACACCTTATCCGTTGATGCCTGGCTCAGTAATTCGTTGCCGTCCAGTAGGCGTACTTAAGATGACCGACGAATCTGGTGAAGATGCAAAAGTCTTTGCCGTACCTCATAGCAAGCTTTCTAAAGAGTACGACCACATTCAAGATGTAAATGATATCCCAGAGCTACTCAAAGCTCAGATCACACAGTTCTTTGAGCGCTATAAAGAACTCGAAGCGGGTAAGTGGGTCAAAGTCGATGGCTGGGCCGATGTTCAAGCGGCAAGAGAAGAGATTGAAACTTCCTTTGAGCGCGCTAAGTCAAAATAACGCTCGCTGAATACATGAAAAAGCTCTCTAAATTAGAGAGCTTTTTACTTTGGCTTAGAGTAAAGGAGCTAATAGCCGTAGCGGCCACGAGAAGCTTTGCCATTGTTATACCAGGTTCGAAAAGTTGGTTTGATATCATCACAGATGCCACGATACATTTCCCCTCGCTTTCCCAGAATGCTTGGGTCTTGTTGACAGTATGCGATACGACCTTCCTCATAGCCGTTAGAATAGGCCTGGTATAAATCTTCCGTGAAATCTATGGTAGTCGAAGATTGTAACTGTTGAACTGACAGTTTCTCATACCCTATAAGAGCTTGCTCCTGACCGTGCTGCTGCCAGTCTTGAGGCATAACAGAAGTAAGAGAAACTTGTTGAGCACAACCCGACATGATTAGTAAGCCAATGATGAATAACAGCCTCATACGATCCCCCCAGCACTAATTGCTAGCGCTTAGCGCGAGCATTTTTACCACGCCAATACTCATCGAGATACATTCGGTCTACATCGTTACAAATACCGTAATAGATTTTTCCATTTCTTCCTAAGACAAACGGATCTTGTTTACAGTATTCACTCTTACCTTCTTGATATCCTTTGAGATACGCTTTGTATTGACTAGCTGTGACGTCAGGCACTTTAGAGCGTAGCTTCGTTTCTGGTTCAACAATATAGCCCTTCAACGCCCATTGCTCGCCAAACTGTTGCCAGCTCATATCACTCTTGTCAGTCGGAGGCTGTAGTTGGACACAACCCGCTAACAGCCCTCCAATTATTAACAACAACCAAGGCCTCATATTACCCTCTCTATTCCGCTTGTTACTTCATAAGTATACGAGAAAAAGCGCGAATCGATTACGTTATGCGGCGGCGCAGCAACGGCTCGTGTTAATCCACTTCAAACTGATACAGGAAGGTTACAGAGCTATAAAGCCCAGACACGGCTTCAACGTAAAAGTCTTCAATGATTCGATAGCGTATGGTGAATTCACCGAGGGAGTTAAAAATACCTACCCCATATTTCACTTGTAGCCCTGGCAGAACATACCCACTCACGGTTACTTGAGAGTCATTACCACTACCTGCAGTATCAAGCTGTAAGTCTTGTACACCAAAAGCTTGGCCAATATCGCCGACCACTTTACCACTGCGAGCTAAACTCAAACCAATCAAGGTCGTGGTTAGTGCATTACCACCTGTTTCGCCATCAATATCTTGACCACGTAACAAGTAAGAAAGGGCATTTGCTTGTGGCATAGTTGGATCAGAGAAAATCTCGATTTTAGGCTCTGATGCCAAACCGGTTACTTTTACCCCAGCTTTAACATCATCAGCTGTGGTCTCTGGGTTTCGTATCGCGGTAATATTGACGTAAGGCTGATCAACAGGCCCAGTCATTAGGATTTTACCTTCTTCAATCAACAAGTCTTGACCAAATGAAGTATACGAACCGTTGATGATATTGACTTCACCTTGAACAAATGGCCCTTTATCTTTTTGGGAAACTTGTAATCGCCCTCTTAAGTCACCCTTTAAGCCAAATGCAGATACACGAAAATCATTACCGATGTTAATCACAACATCACTTTCGATATTGAAAGGAACCACTGCTTCTTTGTCGATAGGCGTCATATCAGGGTTGAGTAGTACTTGGTCACTGGATACCGACACTGCACTCTGGGGCAGTTCCTCAACCAAAATTCGTCCCCAGGGCAAGCCTATCGTACCCGTTACTTTCGCCAGTTGTGGGTTGGCCTCGATGGTCATATCCGGGACAACCTTAACTTTCACCATCGGTGGCACTTCGACATTCAACTCATCGGCAAACACTCTCAATTTGGTGCGCCATGCATTGAGATCCTGCCAATTACCCTCACCGGATAATTGCAGTTCGCCATCATCAGTCTGAATTTTCGCATCTAAGTTGGCGTCATAACCATTGAAAGCAATGTTCACACCACCCGACTTCACTTGAATTGGCGAAATGTCACCTTGAAGGGAAAGATCCGAAATGGAAAAGTCACCAAACAACTGTGGATGTAGAGCGTCCCCTTTAATTTTGATGTTTGAATCAAGGTTCGCTTTGAGCTTATTGAACTCTCCAATAACAGGCTGCAGGAAGTCCAAGTTAAACGTAGAAAGGTTGATCTCACCCTCTATCTTTTTATTGTCTGCGAGCACATCAGGTAAGGTCACTTGACCAGAAAGATCGCCGTTATCTGTTACGTCTACTAACCAACTAGCTTCGAGCTTATCATCCGCTAAATTCGCCGATACATTCACCTTATCCCAGCCTATGACAAGAGGCGCTTCTAGTGTTTGCGTGACCTTGCCCTTCGGCAGGCTCACATCCAGCTTAACTTGCGGAGCAGCCTCTGGTGCCCATTTGGCCCACACCGTCACATTGGCGGTCCCTTCTACATTGGTATTTTTAGGAATGTAAGCATCAAGCTGTTTAAAGTTGAAATTCTTCACGGTGACTAAAGCTTCACCTGACGTCCCAGCTTGGATGTCTTTTTCCAAACACACTTTCGAGTCAGCTTGCGCCCAACAGTGCGCCGAGACATCTGCCACTTGTTTATCGATATCCACTTTGATATCGATAGGATCCACTAAATCAAGCGGCCCTTGTTCTGACTCTAAATGAACATCAGCAAGCCTCCCAGTCCAAACAAGACTTGGCTTATCCTGAAGAGAACCGTCTAAGTCAATCTTTGCAGACAGGAGGTTGGAAACAAGATCCAATGACAGTGTATGGCTTGCTTGGGTACCACTTAAGGCGAGATCCACACTCTCGACAACCTGTTCTTGATAAGTAATCCCAGAAGCCTTTAAAGAGAGTTTCGCCTGAGCTTGCTCAAGAGGTAAGGGTTTCGCAGTACCGGACAAAGATAGGCTATCGATACTGGCTTCTTGCTTCCATTTTACCTTTTCTACTTTTAGGTCGGTGGCGATATCAGGTTCTAGCATCGCCCCTTTAATGCCCACAGTCCCCTTCAGAAGGCCTGTGAGATCCGGAACCGATTTTGCCAAGTCAGGAAAATCGATGCGAACATCCATATTCCAGTCCTTATCGAGCGTTCCTTTTGCACTTAGTTGGTTTGGGCCATGAGCGACTGACAGCCCTTCAGTTCTAACTTTATACTTGCCCTTGCCCGAAGTATCTGCAGCTTCTAGCTGCCCTTTAACATTTAGAGGGTAATTCCGAAGTACACCAACAATGTCGAGGGTAGGAACCGACACATCCCAGCCACCAGCTTCTGTAAGTTGGCCGCTGGTGACAATGTGGCCACTAATGTCACCTTCTGCCTCCGGCCATTGAAGACCTGGTTGAATGTGCGTAAGGTTAATATCCCCTTTCCAGTTTATCGGCGACTCCCAGTTCGCCATAACCTGACCAGTAATGTTGCCACCTAAGCTATCAATAGAGAGCTCACTTAGGTCAATTTGCTTCAAGTCACCCTTACCAATCAACTGGACTGCCACATCTGGAATGTCCTTACCTGATGCTTGAGCGTTTAGAGCAACGTCATACCCTTCCAATGAGCCTTTCGCTTTCAAGCTTTCAATAGCAACTTGATAATCACTTTTACCGGTTAATGGCCACGTCGCTTTTGCATCACTGATCGTGGCATCAAACGGAAGTGTTGGTTCCAGTGGCTGCAACTCTCCATTTAAAGCACCAGTGATTAGCCCGGAAAACTGACTATCTAGAGATAGCTTTTCAACGCTTCCTTTAACCTCTAGTCGTAACCTCTGACCCGCCAAATCTGTTTGTTTGAGATGAGCCGTAAGGAACAGGTCTAATGGGTAGCCCTGATTTAAGGTGATATCTCCATTAAGAAGGGCATCCACTTGCGGCATGTCTAACTGCAGTTTATCTACATGAACATCGTGTTCACCTGCTCGGCCCACCAACTGCAAATTATTGACAATGACAGGTTCATCTTGCTCAAGTTTAAAGTCTTGAATTTCGATTCCCGCAATATTAACGAAGAGCGGAATTAACACTTCTGGCAGCTCAATGGCCTGAGGCTTGTTCTCCTGTTGAGGCTCTTGTGGTTCTGCACTGGTCTCATCCGACGGCGCTAACGCTACTCTCGGTGATTTTAGTAAGGTATCACCGACCGTGAGTTTAGAACCGGTCATTGCGAGAGACGTAGAAAAGACATCCCAATTCACTTTAGTGCCTAAGATATCCAAATTGATATCACTAAAGTTCACCTTACCGATCGCAATTGGAATGGGTGTTGAGATTGACGTTAGCGGCTCACTTGGCTCGGTAGAAGGCTCACTTGGTGCGACTTCAGGCATCGAAAAGTTCAAACCTGTTATCGCCAGTTCATTAATACATACCCTAGGATCGCTCAAGCAGTTGAGATCAACGGCCAACGTCAATGACTGAGCGTTAAGATCAATATGGAGACTCTCGTCGACAAAACTGACTTGGTTAAGGGTAAACCTAGGGAATAGTGAGCCCTTGGCTTCCGACACCTGTAACTGAGGCAGCGCTTTGTTTACTCCCCAAAGAATGCTGTTCAACCCAGCATTAGTGAACATAGCGAAGGCCAGCGTTGCCACGATAAGTAGTATCAACGTCGCAAAGCCGATAGAGACCCACTTGGTCAATCGCCAAACTTTTAACATCATAATTCTGGCCCTAAACTAAAGTGAATACGCCATTCTGCTTGCGGTTTCTGATCTAACCCCTTCGCATAATCAAATTTCACTGGACCAACAGGCGACACCCAGCGAATACCGAAACCGGCACCACGTTTCCACTCTGGACTATCATTAAATGCATCACCAACATCGAAAAACGTCGCTGCCCACCAATTTCCAGTAATACGATATTGATACTCTAGTGTACTGGTCGCTAAGTATTGGCCACCGGTCTTATTACCGACATCATCCTCGGGAGAAATACTCTCATAGTCGTAACCTCGGATGCTGTTATCACCACCCGCATAGAATCGTAGTGACGGTGATAATTTAGAAGGGTCGCTAGCAATATTGGCACCAACATCCACTTTAAAAATACCACGATGATTTTCACCAATACTGGAAATCCATGTGGACGTTCCACGCATGCGGAACACGGACGTTTCTGAGAGGGCACGCTCGTCGCCGACTTCAAACATGATGGTCTGTTTGTTACCACTCATCGGCAGTACACCACCTCGAGATACCACTCGTGAATACGATAGACCAGGTAAGACGAACTGACCTAACTCGCCTTGCGTATTGAACTCGTAGTTCTCCACCAAATAACGCAAGTAAGCTGTGCGATGCCAACCGCTATCGAGCACCCAATGACGCTCGAAGGCCAAGTTAGATTCCAAAGTCTTTTTATCACTTCGGTTTACGTTTTTTAGACCATATTGAATGAGATAATAATCTTTCAGCACATCATCCAAAGGGATCTTGTAGCTCGCTGTCACCTGTTGTTCAGGAATAGAGAGATCAAGACTAGTATTAAAGCTGTGGCCATGTTCGTTCAACCATGGTTTTTTCCACTTGAACTTAACTTTTGCCCCCACGTCAGTCGAGTAACCAAGACCCGTTTCAAATTGGTTTCTTACTTGCGGGGCCAGTGACACCTTCATAGGTAACTCTCGCCCTTTACCTACTTGCGATAAGTCAGGCTCAACAAATACCGATGAAAACCATTCAGTATTAGATAAGTTCTGGTTATGGATACCGACTTTAGAGGCAAGATAATCATCACCCGTTTTATATGGTTGTAATGATTCTACTTTTTGAATATCGATCTGACTGCCGGTGATAGTGGTTTTGCCGAATTGATAGCGGATACCACTATCGTAATGCAATCGAATAAAAGCTTGGTTAAGTTCAGGGACCACTTCGAGTCGGCTCAGCACATATCCGCCATCGAAGTAACCTTTTTGCAAAGCAAGATTACGAATGCTTGATTTCATCGCATCGTATTGGCTGTGGTTTAAAATGACACCTTCTTTAAGTGGTGTCAGTCGGATAAGACGCAGAAAATCTTCATCGCTCTTCGCTTCACCAGAGATATCAATATCAACCAATTTGATTCTCGTCGGCTCACCTGCATTGACGTTAACAATCAATTCAGAGTCCTTATTATCCACAGAGAACTCAATGCGGGCATTGTAATAACCTACAGCATTCAGGGCTGTATTGATTTCTTTAGTAAGGCGAGATTGAAATCGAAGTGACGTTGAGTATTCACTGGGCTCAATAGCGGATATGTAGGCGTCAACATTATCCTTCAATGCGCCACTTAAACCATTAATATCCAATGACACACCATCTTTTGCCATCGCTAAACTCGACGACAGCAACAGAATTAGCGGTGGTAATACTCTCTTTATCATGCTTTATTGTTGAGACTGTGATTCGTTGTTTTTGTATTGAACTGGAATGATAACCCCGATCAATTTAGAAGTCTGTAGTCACCACCCACATGATGGCAGATTAGCGTTATTTTATTGATGGTTTTCAGAAACTTCGTACACCCAATAATAGTCTAAAAAGGAGCCTATGATGCGTAAAACGGAAATGATATCAGCAGACCAAGCTCTACCGGGGCGTGACCATGCTATCGCAAAAATGGAGCCTCACTTCATCAATCAATCTGACCTCAATGCATCACTTCAAGAGCATCAACAGTCTGTCGTTATCGGCCTTGGTTGCTTTTGGGGAGCTGAGCGTGTGTTTTGGCAGCTGGACGGTGTTATCTCGACTTCCGTCGGCTATGCAGGTGGCTACACTCCAAATCCGACCTATGAAGAGGTCTGTTCTGGAAATACAGGGCATACTGAAGTGGTGCGTGTTGTGTTCGACAGTCGGATAACCTCTTTGACTGACATACTCAAAGTCTTTTGGGAGAAACACGACCCAACGCAAGGGATGCGTCAAGGAAACGATATTGGTACTCAGTACCGCTCTGCTATTTATGTTGATGATGAGCAACAGCTTTTGACGGCGCAACAGACTCAGCAACAATACCAACAAGCACTTGGTGATACTTCCATCACAACGGAAATTGCCTTACTCAATCACTACTACCTTGCTGAGGTATACCACCAGCAATATCTCGCTAAGAACCCTAATGGGTATTGTGGAATTGGTGGTACAGGCGTCTGTTTTCCTCCTCAATAACCAGACGCCACATAACAAAAACGCTCTTGGCTTTAAACCAAGAGCGTTTCTAAAAATTCTATTGATATTTGTATTTTACATCGCTAGCGCAGCGATCTCGATGTTAATTTCTTTAAATGCATCGAGCTTTTGTTTGTCACCTACTTCTGGTAGTAACACTTTGCCGTTATCGAACCGAAACACCCCGATACCCGCAATGAAAAACTGTCCCTTAAAAAGCGTTTTAACAAATTTAGCAATTTGTCTCGGACGATAAACCGTAAACTTTCGCAGCATAACCTAACCTCAATATCCGTTTGAGTACAACCATCATGTTCCCGCTTTATGCGAGTGTTGTCGCAATATTTTTTGCGCTCGTGACAAGTATACAGCATATTTATTCGTTCACAAAAGATAAATTAACATCTTTGCAACAAACTATAAATTACTGTTATGCTTGGTATGATTTTATCAAGTAAAGGACATCTCTTGGTCAAATCGCACCAATAACATTGTGGTAATTCCTAGGTTAACCTATGGTATGCCGCTCAACACAAAGTAATGGAAACAATTACAATGAAACTAAAGCCTCTCCTAACAATAGCAATGCTGTGTTTACCCACTCTTGCTATGGCCACGAATTTACAAGTTGGTGGTAACGCACGCTCAATATCTGTGAAGGATCATGGTGAGCTTATTCTCAACAATGACGCAATTACTTACCAAGCGTGGAGCAGTAACGATATGCTTGGCAAAGTACGAGTTATTCAAGCCATCGCTGGCCGTAGTAGCTCAAAAGAGATGAACGCCCCACTAATGAAAGCCATTACGGATGCGAAATTTCCAGAAGACAGCTACCAAACCACGACGATCATCAACCAAGATGATGCAATGTGGGGCACAGGGTCCTTTGTCAAATCTTCAGCTGAAGACAGCAAGCAAGAATTCCCATGGTCATCCATGGTGCTCGATAAACACGGCCTAGTTGCCAACGCGTGGCAACTCAAAGAAGATAATTCAGCAATTATCGTTCAAGATAAGCAAGGCAAGATTCTGTATGTTAAAGAAGGCGCTTTAACAGATAGTGAGGTTCAAGAAGTGCTGACAATGATCAGCGATAACCTATAACCTCTCGCTATGTTGAAATCATAATGGGAGCAAAGTCGCTCCCATTGTTTTTTTTCCTGTTAGAAACCCAAAGCGGACCATTGTTTACGTTGGTAAATATTTTGATTTGTTATAACATAACAAATCAAAATTAAACGAGAACAAGTCGCATGTCGCTGATTCAACTGATGAAAACAGGTTCTAAGCTAAGAGCTGCATTGTGTTTAAGCTTGCTGCTGCTTGCTCTCAATGCCCTATCCATCGAGCACAGCTACGATTCTCACATCGACCACCAGGAACATCATTGCCCTTTATTTACCAAAGGCACCCATTCACTTCCCGTCAGTCTTTTCCATGCAGCGTCAGTAGTTGTTTCTCATTCCAGATTGATCAATATAGATAATAGTGTCTGCCATTCAAAGCCGGAGTGCATCAGTGCACGCTCACCGCCTTTGCTTACCTAGATTCACTAAAATCATCTATTGTTATCACAGACTAAAATTTAAGGAATCCCAATGAAACTCAAGATGACTCTATTAGCTGGACTCGTAGTCTCCCAATTTGCAGTGGCAGAAGAAAACTTCCGACAACACGATGCCCATGTTCACGGCCATGTCGAGTTCAATATTGCTCAAGATGGACAAGACCTTTTAGTGGAGATTACGGCTCCTGGCGCGGATGTAGTCGGCTTCGAGCATGCCCCGAAAACTGACGCAGAAAAAGCGGCGCTTACCAAAGCCAAGGCGACACTCAACGACGTGAATAACCTACTGATCCTACCCAAGGCTGCTGGATGCCAACTCGTGGATGCGGATATTGATAATACGTTAGAGTCTCATCAAGACCATGATGACCATCACAACCATAAAGATCATGATGATCACAAAGGTCACGACCACCACCACGATCATGACCATGACGGACACGATGATCATAAGGGTCATGACGACCATCATGACCATAAAGAACACGATGATCACAAAGGTCATGACAACCACGACCACGACCACGACCACGACCACGACCACGACCACGACCACGACCATCATGATGGACATGGCGAGTTCAACGTGCAATACCAATTTACCTGTAGTGATTTCAGTGAGTTAAACCAAATTGACACAAAATGGTTTAGCTACTTCCCTGCAACTGAAAAAGTCTCTGTTAACCTGTTAACGGACACAGCACAATCTGCAACTGAACTAACCTCTGGCAACACTGTCATTAAACTGTAAGCATCTCGCCCTAAGAAGTAGCTTTGCTCTCTTAGGGCATCTTCTTGGATAAGAGGACATTATGGCTAGAGTAATCGAACTCACCGATCTCACTTTCAAATGGCACCCAGAACAAGCCCCCACACTCAATATTCCTTCACTAACTGTAGAACAGGGTGAACATCTATTCTTAAAAGGACCAAGTGGCTGCGGGAAATCAACCTTATTGGGGCTACTCACTGGTATCAATACAGCAACTTCAGGCAATGTTGTCGCTCTGGGACAGTCACTACAATCATTATCTGCCAGTGCAAGAGATAAATTTAGGGCGGATCATATCGGTTATATATTCCAACAGTTTAACCTGCTGCCGTATCTCTCTGTCATTGATAACGTCACCTTACCTTGCCGGTTTTCTCAAGTCAGAAAAAACAAGGTAGCGGGCCCTTTAGAGCAAGAAGCCAAGCGGCTTCTCGAACACTTAAGGCTGCCTTCACACCTTCTCAACAAACCAGTGATTGAGCTCAGTATCGGTCAACAACAACGTGTGGCCGCCGCACGTGCCTTAATTGGTCAGCCTGAATTTCTTATTGCCGATGAGCCAACTTCGGCTTTGGATCACGATAACCGAGAAGCTTTTATCGAATTACTTATGGAACAAGCTAACCAAGCTCATTCCACGCTGATCTTTGTCAGCCACGACCCGACGCTCGAATCCCTATTTACGCGAAGCGAAAATTTACTGGATATCAACCAAGCGAGAGCATTATGAGTATTACATTGAAACTAGCTTGGAAAAGTCTTCTCAACCGAAAAACCACCGCATTGTTAACCGTTATGACGGTGGCTATTTCGGTTATTCTTCTCATGGGTGTTGAACGTATTCGAACTCAAGCAAAAAGCAGTTTTGCCAACACGATTTCAGGCACAGACCTCATCGTCGGCGGTCGTTCTGGCCAAGTAAACCTGCTGCTCTACTCTGTCTTTCGTATTGGTAATGCCACCAATAATATCGATTGGAAAAGCTATGAAGAGTTTAGCCAACATCGCGCTGTTGACTGGGCAATTCCCATTTCTCTTGGAGACTCACACAAAGGTTTTCGAGTCATGGGAACTAATCACAGCTATTTCGAGCACTACCAATATGGACAGAAGCAACATTTAAGCTTCTCTTCAGGCCATGAATTTAATGGGCTATTTGAAACCGTGCTGGGCTCCGATGTTGCCAAATCCCTAGGCTATGATATTGGCAGTGAAATCATTATTGCGCACGGCATCAGCGATGTCGGCTTTAGCCGTCATGAAAACCTCCCTTTCAAAGTGGTCGGTATACTCGCCCCTACAGGGACACCAGTCGATAAAACCGTTCATGTTTCTCTTGAAGCAATTGAAGCGATACATGTTGGTTGGGAATCTGGTGCAAATCTGGGTAACACACCAAGCAAAGAACAGCTGGAACAGATTGACTTCCAACCTAAGCAAATCACGGCCATGTTGATAGGTCTTAAGAGCAAGATTCAGACCTTCGCTCTACAAAGACAGATTAATACCTATAAGCAAGAGCCACTAAGCGCCATTCTTCCAGGTGTCGCCTTGCATGAATTATGGGGCATGATGAGCGTGGCTGAACAAGCGTTGCTTATCGTCTCTATTTTTGTTGTCGTCGCAGGTTTGATGGGAATGCTCTCAAGCTTACTGACTAGTTTACAAGAGAGACGAAGAGAGATGGCGATACTACGTGCCATGGGAGCTAGACCACGACACGTGTTCACCTTGTTGGTCAGTGAGGCCACCGTTCTTACTTCTGTCGGTATCATTTGCGGTATTGGTGGCATGTATGCCATGCTAGCAGTCGCTGCGCCAATCATCACTGCAAACTACGGTATCAATATTGCGCTAACCGCAATTACTGCTCATGAGTGGATGTTGCTAGGGTTTGTTCAAATCGCAGGAATGATCATTGGATTCTTCCCTGCACTGCGCGCGTACCGACAATCATTAAGCGATGGCATGACCATCCGAATTTAGCGAGATTGACATGAAAATACTGCCTAAACTCGTTGGCATTCTATTATTAACGATAAGCATGCTAATGCCACATATGGCGTTAGCACAGGATGAATCTGATCTATTAAAACTCGATTGGATCGATTTGATCCCCGAGAAAGAACGCAACCAGTTTGATGCGATGGGCATGCCTGCCATTGATCACTCTGGCGGTGTAATGGAGCAATCAAAATTGGGCTCTGTCCGACAAGAGCTTAATGGCAGTCTGGTCAAGATCCCTGGCTTTGTTATTCCACTTGAAGGCGATGAAGACATGGTGACTGAATTTCTATTGGTTCCTTACTTTGGCGCCTGTATTCACGTACCACCACCGCCACCAAACCAAATCATTTATGTAAAGTTTAAAGAAGGTGCACCTGTACATCGTTTGTGGGATGTTATTTACGTGGTAGGAACATTGAAGACGGAAACCATCAATTCTGAGCTCGCTGAAACTGCCTATCTGATTGATGGAATCCGTATTGAAGATTATGACGATGGTTAGAATGCACGCTGAATAGCGTAGAGGCGTTAAAAGTAAACATTTCGTTAACAGTGCTAGCTTGTCATATTGCCAATCAATCTTCTACTTAGCTGATGAAAGTAGATAGATAAGCTAGCACTCCGAGATAAACACATAGCAATAATGCTACCGAAACGTGTTTTTTAACTCTATTCTCTCCTGAGTGACTCATAAAGCCCTCCTTAGTTACACCTCAAATTTAACAAAAATTTATCATTTATCCCAGCATTTTTTACAATATGATGGCCGTTATTGTTAATTCGGAAAATAGCTCACATAAATAGAACTAGTCAGCACCATAAAATATCGCTAAATTGATGATCAATCGTACAATTTTACTGCCTATCTTGAATTCGTTTTTATGAGCAAATTACCTGTCGATCAGCAATCACAAACTACCGAGCCAAACACGCAGAACGAACAGGCTCACAAAAAAAGCCACCATATGAAGGACAGTGGCAGCAGAATACGTGCTATTGCTCAAGCACATAGTTTGGACGCATTGATTGCAGAGGAAACCCCAAGTAAAAGCCTATTTGAACGCGCCATGTTGCGCGAAAAGCAGAGTAAAGAGCAGCGACAAAAGAACTTAGAACAAATTGTGAAAGCCGCGCTGACATCGTGCAAAAATGAAGTGGCAGGAGAGCCAGACTTTGACTGGCTGGTGCGTTATTTCGACATGGCCAAGGAAATTCACAACAGCTCAATGCAAAAACTATGGGCACAGGTGCTAAAACGAGAAGTGACCAATCCGGGTTCAACTTCGATGAAAGCTCTAAAAACCCTCAGAGACATGACGCCAAAAGAAGCACAAACTCTACAACGCGCTGCTTCTTTGGCTTGCAGTTTTGGTACCGATACTAGCCGAAAACTACTGCTTGGTATTCGCCATCAGGCAGGGTTATTTAGCTTTTCTAAACGCGAAAGCCTTGATGAACTAAGCCTAGGTGAATTTCAATTTCCCTATTCCAGCCTGTTATTACTTGTTGAGCTCGGCATCCTGCTCGCCACCGAATTAGAGTCCGGTGAAATCACCAAAGAGCCCGCACTTAAGCTCAGTTATCAAGGTAAAGAAATGACGTTGCAGCCAAAGCATAAAGGCATCACGTTAACCTACTACCGATTTACCCCAACGGGTAACGAGTTGTGCCAATTGCTTGGAAACCGTAGCAATAACCAGTACCGCGATAAACTACTAGAGTTACTGAATAGAAAGTTCATTGTGAAGGGTGACACGGCCAACTCGTTTCATCATACGGTTTAGCTAATGATACTTCGCTCAGTCAGTGCCTGAATACACTGTTCAACCAGTTCCTCAACTTTATATGCGTCGGCATTTAAATGAATTTCTGGTTCGATGGGTTGTTCATATTCAGAATCTATCCCGGTGAAATTCTTGATTTCTCCCGCTCGTGCTTTCTTGTATAACCCTTTAGGATCCCGCGCTTCACAAACCGCCAAGCTCGCATCAACAAAGACTTCCAAGAATTCGCCTTGAGGTAATAGCGCACGCACCAAAGCTCGCTCTTCTCGGTGAGGAGAGATAAAGGCCGAGAGCACGATAAGACCCGCGTCCGCCATCAATTTTGTTAGCTCACCAACTCTTCGAATGTTCTCTCGTCTATCTTGCTGAGAAAAGCCTAGGTCTCGACAGAGCCCGTGTCGCACATTATCGCCATCTAGCAAATAAGTGTGATAACCACGTTGCGTAAGTTCAGTTTCCAGAGCACCTGCCACCGTTGATTTTCCAGCACCGGAAAGCCCCGTAAACCACAATACTACTGGCTGCTGTTTTTTTAAGGTTGCACGCTCTGACTTGGTTACCTGATGCTGATGCCAAATAACGTTTTCATCTTTGTTTATTTCGGCGCTTGCCAGTGCACTATTTGACATAGTAAGTCCTTGTAAAAATACTTAAAACGGAAAGAAATAGGGAATAAGTGCCAATACCAAAACGGAATAGACAATAGAGATAGGTATCCCAATTCTCATGTAATCTTTCAGTTGGTAATTACCAACGCTATAAACCAGTAGATTAGTCTGATAACCATAAGGAGAGATAAAACTCGCGCTCGCACCAAACAGCACAGCCATTATGAAAGGCATGGGATCAACGCCGTAGCCGACCGCCATACTGTAGCCAATGGGAAACGCCAATGCCGCGGCTGCATTATTGGTCACCAATTCGGTTAGGATAAGTGTCACCAAGTAAGTAGCCACTAACGCTCCAAATACTCCCCAACCATTGAATAGCTCGATAAACATCGCTCCCATTCGCTCAGAGAGGCCAGTAGATATCATCAACTGCGCGATAGACAACGCCGAGCCAACAATCACCACAATGTCGACCGGAAAGCGACGCCTTAGCTCGCCGATATTAACGATGCCAAAGGCCAGAACCGCAATTAGATACAGTGCTAGCCCCTTAATTATGGGGAGAATGTGAGTGAGTGCTAACGCAATCACAGCAACAAAACCAAGCAGCACGTAACTCGATTTAGCAAAATCAAGTTTGGCACTGGAATCTAAGTCATTGACCAGCACAAACTCTTTTCGATGTTGGCGACGAGCCTGTTCGAACCCTTTACCAGGCGCCAACACCAATGTATCTCCGGCCTGTAAGATAATATTGCCGAGACCACCTTCCAGTCGTTCATGACCACGCCGAATCGCCACCACAACCGCATCAAAACGGTCACGAAAATGGCTCGATTTAAGCGTGTTATTACAGAAGGTCGCCGATGAGCTGACCACCACTTCCAATAGGTTCTGTCCGTTGAGATGGTGCTGCCCGAAAAACGTCAAACCCTGAATTTCTTGAAGAGTAGCAACACTTTCCACATCACCACAAAACAGCAGACGATCCTTAGCTTGAAGGACAAAGTTAGGGTCAACTGAAGCCAGAGTTTCACCATCTCGTACCACTTCGGCCAAAAACAACTTTCGTAATGCCCTGAGATTGTTCTCTGCGATACTTCGTCCCACTAGTGGTGAGCCAGGCTCCACTCGAGCTTCCAAAAAGTAGGGCAAATCATCTTGATTCGCATCATCATAATTAGGCAGAAGATAACTCAATGGAATCAGTACCAGTACTCCACCGACTAAGACACTAAGTCCTATCCAAGTGGGTGCGAAAAAGTCCAAACTTGGTAAGCCCACATCTTCGACGAAGCTATTGATTATAAGGTTGGTAGAAGTACCAATTAGCGTCAGTGTACCTCCAAGGATAGCCGCATAAGATAAAGGAATAAGCAGCTTTGAAGGAGCATGACGCTGGTTGCGCTTAATAGCGCCAATTAATGACACAACAACAGCGGTATTGTTGGTAAAAGAAGAGAGCAAAGCAGTAGAAACCCCAAGCTTTGCCACTACAGAGCCTAAACGGCCTGTAGCAATGGAACGACTAACCCAACTGATCAATCGAGTTTTTTCTAACGCCGCAGACGAGAGAATCAGTAGCACCAAAGTTAATAGCGACGAATTAGTAAAATTGGTCGCTATCGCATTAAGCTCTAACATACCGGAAATAAACGCGATAAACGCAGCACCAGCAAAGATAAGGCTCGGTTTTATCTGGGTCGCGATCAAGCAAGCAATGATAGACATCAACAGTGCTAGCACTACTCCTTGTTCCCACATATCCTTCTCCCTACTGCTTAATGCTACGTTACATTGATTTCACGTCACAATGGTTCCAACTAACTAAGACGTTAGATATTGGCATCCCACTCAGGGAAGTGCTTCATAATGAGTGCTTTCAGTTCTTTCTCAAATGCCCCCATGCGCTCTTGAGGTGAACGTTGTTCTTCAGCTAATGCTTCACGAACCAAGCCTGCACCTACTGTGACATTAGTGAGTCGGTCGATAACAATAAAACCACCGGTATCTTGCACCGCATCATAACTATCTACCGCAACCGACTCTGTAAGTGACCACTCACATAAACCAATACCGTTGAGAGGCAAAGCGTCAGTATCAAAAGACTTCAGTGTATTAATGTCATATTGATGACGAACACCTTCTAGCTGGCCCTGAGTTTTCTTACCTGCAATCTTGATGTCATAGCTTTTACCTGCAGCCAAAGGCTCATCAGTCATCCAAACCACATCAGCAAGCAGACGATTTGACGACACCACTTTCGCGTCTTGTTTTACAATCAAGTCACCGCGACTAATATCGATCTCATCACTTAAAGTCAGCGTTACTGCTTGACCAGCAAATGCGCGAGGCAAATCACCATCGAACGTCACAATACGTTCTACACGTGATGTTTTCCCAGAAGGTAGTGCTTTGATTTCATCGCCAACCTGTATTTCGCCTGAACCAATGGTGCCAGCAAAACCGCGAAAATCGAGGTTAGGTCTATTCACATATTGCACTGGGAATCGGAAATCTCCATTCTGCTTCTCTTGGTCGATATCGACTTTTTCTAGCAGATCAAGCAGTGGCTCTCCTTGATACCAATCCATGTTGTTGCTCAAGTCGACCACGTTATCGCCTTCTAGAGCAGAGATAGGAATCATCTGGATATTGATGTCTTTACCTAAGTTTTCCGAAAACGTTAGGTATTCATCACGAATTGCTTCGTAACGCTGTTGAGAGAAGTCCACTAGGTCCATTTTATTAACCGCGACGATAAAGTGCTTAAGACCCAACAAGCTCGAAATAAACGAATGACGACGCGTCTGATCCAATACTCCTTTTCGAGCATCGATCAAGATAACTGCAAGATCACAGGTCGACGCACCGGTCGCCATGTTACGAGTGTATTGTTCGTGCCCTGGCGTATCGGCAATAATGAATTTTCGTTTCTGGGTTGAGAAATAACGGTAAGCCACATCGATGGTAATACCTTGTTCGCGCTCTGCTTGCAGACCATCAACCAATAAGGCTAAATCAGGCTTCTCACCCGTTGTTCCCACTCGTTGACTATCAGAGTGAACGGCCGCCAATTGATCTTCATAGATTTGCTTAGAGTCGTGGAGTAAACGGCCAATTAAGGTACTCTTGCCATCATCAACCGAACCGCATGTCAGGAATCGGAGTAAAGATTTGTGTTGATGCTGATTCAGGTAGCCTTCAATACCTAGTTCAGCAAGTTGTGCTTCTACTGCGCTATTCATAATCTGTTCCTTCGATCCTTAAAAGTAGCCTTGACGTTTCTTAAGCTCCATCGATCCTGACTGATCGTGGTCGATCGCTCGTCCTTGTCGCTCACTGGATGTAGCCACTAACATTTCTTCTATGATGCCTGTCAGTGTGTTCGCTTCCGATTCAACGGCACCCGTTAATGGATAGCAACCTAATGTTCTAAAGCGTACGCTCTTATGTTCCACAGTCTCATCAGAACCAATCTCCATGCGCTCATCATCAACCATGATCAGCATGCCATCACGCTCGACAACGGGACGTGGGGCTGCAAGATAAAGTGGAACGATTTCGATATTCTCTAAGTAGATGTATTGCCAAATATCAAGCTCAGTCCAGTTAGACAATGGGAATACACGAATGCTTTCCCCTTTATTGATTTGACCGTTGTAGGTTTTCCACAGCTCTGGACGTTGGTTTTTAGGGTCCCAAGTATGGTTCTTATCACGGAAAGAGTAGACTCGCTCCTTAGCTCTCGACTTCTCCTCATCACGTCTTGCACCACCAAACGCTGCATCAAAACCATATTTATTTAACGCTTGCTTAAGTCCCTGCGTTTTCATGATATCTGTGTGCTTTGAAGATCCGTGTACAAATGGACTGCACCCCATCGCAAGCCCTTCTGGATTCTTGTGAACCAAAAGCTCAAATCCATATTTCTCCGCAGTGCGATCGCGAAATTCGATCATTTCTTTGAATTTCCAATCGGTATCAACATGCAGCAACGGAAATGGGATTTTTCCGGGATAAAATGCTTTGCGAGCTAAATGCAGCATGACAGAAGAGTCTTTGCCGATGGAGTACATCATGACTGGATTATCAAATTCGGCAGCCACTTCTCGGATGATATGGATGCTTTCGGCTTCCAATTGTTTTAGGTGTGTGAGTCTTTCTTGGTCCATGTGTTGTGCTTCCTTTTTCTATGTCGGCCACACTGTGACCAACACAAGACTGATTCAATAATGACTGTGATTAGGCGCGCTGACTTGCGACTCGTTGGTTTGGCTGAACCTCATCATGCTCTCGCTCAAACCACGATAGCTCGTCAGCAAGAGAGACGACTTCTCCTACAACAATAAGTGCCGGTGATTCAGCGTGTTGTGCTAATTCCGGTAAATTCGATAAGGTGCCACGTAATACTCTCTGTGAACGCTGAGTCCCACGTTCGATAATCGCTACTGGAACAGTTTTACTACGACCGTGCGCCAGTAGTTGTTGCTGTATGTAGTCGGACTTCATTAACCCCATATAGATGACAAGTGTTTGATTACCTCTAGAGAGCGTTGACCAATCCATATCATCAGCGTCAGGCTTTAAATGTCCTGTGACGAACAGTGCAGATTGTGCGTAATCACGATGAGTAAGTGGGATGCCTGCGTAAGCTGTTGCGCCAGCGGCTGCGGTAATACCAGGAATGACTTGGAATTGAATACCTGCTGCTGCAAGCACTTGAAGCTCTTCACCGCCACGGCCAAATACAAAGGGATCGCCACCTTTAATACGTACGACTTTATGCCCACTTTGTGCAAACTCTACCAATAATTGATTGGTCTTCTCTTGCGGAACACTGTGGTGACCAGCACGCTTGCCTACACAAACCAAAATGGTATTTTCCGGCACCAATTCCATGATTTCATCAGAAACTAGGTAGTCGTAAAGCACCACATCCGCTTGTTGAAGTAGATTAAGAGCCTTCAGGGTGAGTAACTCAGGATCGCCGGGACCTGCACCAATTAGCGCAACTTCACCCGCTCGTAATACTGAACTTGGCAACTTGGGCTTATGATAACTGCTCACCAAAGTTGGTGTGGCTACCTTGCCCGTTGGGAGTGGTTGAGACGAATCCATAATAACAATCCTTCGCTAGTCGAATGATGGCATTATGACCACTCCTCTATATTACCTGAAATTCTAAAATTTCATTTTTTATTCCAAAAGTCACTAAGCAGATTTTATTAGTGCAGAACAATGTGAATTTTTGATCCATCTTCCGCCTGATTTTGACGAATGGAACTAGGCTTGAAACAAAAGTTGCGAGATGTGTATCAGATTGCACTTGAGTGCGCACTTAAGATCACACTTTTTATGTATACGTAAACTTTCTTACACAACAAATTGCTACACTTAGCAAGTTTAAAATCAATTACCCCTACAAAGGATATGAAGATGAAAGTGGCAGTGAAACCTATTTCAATTGCAGTTCTTGGTGGCATGCTAGCGATGGCGGGCCCAGCAATGGCAGATGAAATTAAGCTCCGAATTATCGAAACAACTGACATTCACACCAATGTCATGGACTATGACTATTACAAAGATAAGCCAACTCAGAAGATTGGTTTAGCTCGAGCTGCCACACTAGTAAAAGAAGCGCGTAATGAAGTAACGAACAGTGTTCTCGTTGATAACGGTGACCTTATTCAAGGTAGTCCGATGGGCGATTATATGGCGTCTAAGGGCATCAAGCCTGGTGAAACACATCCAGTCTATAAAGCGATGAATCAATTAGACTACGATGTGGGTAACATCGGTAACCACGAGTTTAACTACGGTCTAGAGTTTTTAGCGACAACATTGGAAGGTGCTAACTTCCCGTACGTCAGCGCTAACGTATTTGATAAGAAAACGGGCGAACACTACTTCAAGCCTTATTTAATCAAAACACACACCTTCAAAGACACTGATGGTAATGCTCACGAAGTTAAAGTTGGTTATATCGGCTTTGTTCCACCACAAATCATGGTATGGGATAAGAAGAACTTAGAAGGTAAAGTTTTCGCTAAAGACATTAAAGAAACCGCTGAAAAGCTCGTCCCTCAAATGAAAAAGGAAGGCGCAGACATTATTGTTGCGATTCCTCACTCTGGCGTTTCAAGTGACCCTTACAAAGCTGGCGCAGAAAACTCGACCTATTACTTATCTGAAGTAGACGGTATTGATGCCATTGCATTTGGTCACTCTCATGCCGTATTCCCTGGTAAAGGTTTTGACAATATTCAAGGCGTTGATAACCAAAAAGGTACAATTAACGGTGTTGCAGCAGTTATGCCTGGCCGTTGGGGTAGCCACGTCGGTGTGATGGATCTTGTGTTAGAACAAGATGGCGATAGCTGGAAAGTCGCGGAAGCGCAAACAGAAGCACGCCCTATTTTCGACGCTACCAATAAGAAACCACTTGTTGACGCTGATAAAGGCATCGTTAGCGCAGTCAAAGAAGATCACAATGCAACACGCGACTTCGTTAATCAACCTATTGGTAAAGCGAATGACGTGATGTACAGCTTCCTTGCTTTAGTGCAGGATGATCCTACGGTTCAAATCGTCAACTTAGCGCAAAAAGACTATGTAGAGACCATGATTCAAGGTGATCCGGACCTAGATGGTTTACCGGTACTTTCTGCTGCTGCTCCATTTAAAGCCGGTGGTCGTAAAAATGACCCAGCAAACTTCACTGAAGTCGAGTCAGGTCAGCTTACATTCCGTAACGCAGCCGACCTTTACCTCTATCCAAATACACTAGTTGCTCTGAAAGTAACCGGTAAAGAAGTCAAAGAGTGGCTTGAGTGCTCTGCTGGCCAATTCAAACAAATTGATGTGACATCAAGCCAGCCTCAATCGCTTATCGATTGGGATGGTTTCCGCACTTATAACTTTGATGTTATGGACGGGGTAAACTACCAGGTCGATGTCAGTAAGCCTGCTCGTTATGATGGTAACTGCAAACTACTTGATGGTAACAGTGAGCGAATCGTAGATCTTACCTACAAAGGTAAACCAATCGACATGAAACAAACCTTTATCATTGCGACTAATAACTACCGTGCATACAGCAACAAGTTCCCAGGTACAGGCAGTGACTTTATTGCGTTTGATTCACCGGATGAAAACCGTACTATCGTGGCCAACTACATCTCTAAAGTTAGCCAAGAAAAAGGTGAAGTCACACCAAGCGCAGATAACAACTGGCGTTTTGCTCCTATCAAAGCGGATGTTGCATTAGATGTTCGTTTTGAAACATCACCATCGGATAAAGCGGCACAGTTCATCAAGGACAAAGGTCAATATCCAATGAAGAAAGTCGCTACCGATGATGTCGGTTTCGCGGTTTACCAAATCGATCTACAAAAATAATTAAGTTAATCGATAATAAGCCACGCATAATGCGTGGCTTTTTTTTTGCTGTCCGTTTAGTCTAAGAAAAAACAGTGACAAGTGAGAACTATGATTAATTGGAACACTAAAACCTTTACCCAGCTAACCACACTTGAGTTGTATGAACTGTTGAAGCTTCGAGTCGACGTGTTTGTCGTAGAGCAAACCTGCCCTTACCCTGAGTTGGATAATCATGACCAAGTTAACGGAGTTCATCATTTAATGGGCTATGATGGCGACACTCTTGTCGCATGTGCAAGACTATTACCCAAAGGCACTACTTACGACTATGTGAGTATCGGTAGAGTCGCAACTAAAGCATCACATAGAGGTGGCGGACTTGGTCATGATCTCATTGTTCAAGCTAAACTGGAGTGCCAGCGCCTTTGGCCTAATGAAACCATAAAGATTGGCGCACAATCTCATCTACAAAAATATTATTCGCGACACGGTTTTGAAGCTTGCTCTGAAGAGTATATGGAAGACGATATTCCCCATATAGATATGAAACTTCTAAAATAAACAAAGGGGCCAATATAGGCCCCTTTGTTTATTGAATTGCTCTTAATTACTTCGTTGTCACTTACTACGACCGAAGCCTCCATCTGATAGTCTAAAGAACATGATGGACTGATCGCCACGTTCAATTTGTAGAATATCTAGATTACCTTCTGGGCTGAATTTGAACCGAATCAACTGACCTTGCTTAATACGACTTAACGGTTTGTCGCTTCCTTCTATTCTTGCTAACGAATTCAGGTCGGCCATAGATAACTGGTTTTTACGAAACACCTGCGCCAGTGTGTCACCTTTTTTGACGGTATACTCACGCCAATTGGTTTCTACTAACTGCTCAGACTGTACGCTGGAGGGTTGTTCGCTAAGAGACTCGGTATTAACACTTACAGCGATTCGCTGATTAGCCTGAGTCGCTTGAGCGGGTTCGTTCTTTTTGGTTGGGATGAGTAGTAATACCACCAATAGAGGAATTAGAACGCTTAATAGACGTCGATGAAGACGTGGAAGTCTCATCCAGAACGCCTTAATTTTTGACGTCCATTGTGAAACATCAGGCTTATTTATTTTCTTTAAGCTCGAAAAGTCGAGAGCCTGCCATTTGTCCTTTAGCACTTGAACGTGGTCAACTTTTTGCTTCTTTCTTTGACGACGATTCATTACATTCCGTCTCCTAATAAACAACCGCTTCAGTTTAAAAAAACCTGCGTTTAGAGTATAGGAAAATCGCAGGAATTACCTTTTATAGCAGTCAAATGTCACAACTTTAACAACGAAAACGAATTAATTAGTAAAAGTTGGTTAGAGCGTTTCGGTTTCACACTAGAACTGGTATCCTTTCACCTTCATTCGAATAGCAAGAGAGACCGTCATGTCTGACGTGAAATTAGAAACTGTAGAACAGAAAGCAAGCTATGGTATTGGTCTACAAATGGGCCAACAACTTGCAGGTAGCGGCCTTGAAGGCCTAAACGTAGACGCAATCGCTAAAGGCATTGCAACTGCGCTAACTGGTGACATGCCAGAAATCGAAATCGACGCAATCAATGCAGCTCTTCAAGAGCTTCACACTCGTGCAGAATCAGCTCGTCAAGAAGCGGCGAAAGCAGCGGCAGCAGACGGCGAAGCTTTCCTAAAAGACAACGCTCTACGTTCAGAAGTAACTGTTCTTGAGTCTGGTCTTCAATACGAAGTAATTACTGAAGGTACTGGTACAGTACCAACGGCAGAGAACACAGTACGTGTTCACTATCACGGTGAACTAACAGACGGTACTGTCTTCGACAGCTCAGTATCTCGCGGTCAGCCTGCAGAGTTCCCTGTGACTGGCGTAATTAAAGGTTGGGTTGAAGCACTTCAACTAATGCCTGTAGGTTCTAAGTGGAAACTATACATCCCTCAAGACCTAGCATATGGTGAGCGTGGCGCTGGTGCTGCTATCCCTCCATTCGCTGCTCTTGTATTTGAAGTAGAGCTTCTAGACATCCTAGCGTAATGTCACATTTAAATTGAATCTAAAGCAGTGCTATTAAGCGCTGCTTTTTTTTACGCTATGCTTTAACTATCAATAATTAATAGGACAAAGCATGACTAAAAGTGTGATTTTAACCTTAGCGATAACTACCACCTTCTCATTCAATAGCTACGCCGAATTCGATATATCTGGCGTTAGTTCTGACTCTGCGAGTAGTCTATTAAATAGCGCCTCTCAATTGGCTCAAACTAACTCACCAGTTGTCGACAACTTAGTTAAAGAGCTGTCGATTTCACCACAACAGGCAGCAACAGGCACTGGTGCGCTGCTTTCTCTAGCTAAAAATCAGTTGGGCTCAGGACAAAGGAGTGAGTTGAATTCACTAATTCCAGGGCTAAGTTCACTCACAAATAGTAGTTTACTCAGTTCCGTAGAGAATATGGAAAGTGTTAAAAATGCCTTTGCATCAGTAGGATTGGACCCAGCTTTGATCTCCCAGTTCACACCTGTGATTTTGGATTATCTGGGTACACAGGGCGCGAGCAGTGGCTTAATGAACTCGTTGGGTAGCTTATGGCAGCAATAGTCAACATTGCTACGCTATGTTCTATCGATAGCAAATTCTATAGATACAAAAAAGCCGAGCATAAATGCTCGGCTTTTCAGTTCTTACGAACCTACTGATTACTCAGCAGCAGCTTCTTCAGATGCTTCTGGGCGATCTACAAGCTCAATGTAAGCCATTGGAGCTTTATCACCAGCACGGAAGCCAGCTTTTAGGATACGAGTGTAACCGCCCTGACGAGCAGCAAAACGTGGACCTAGTTCGTTGAATAGTTTCGCAACTACTTCGTTATCACGAGTACGTGCAAATGCTAGACGACGGTTAGCAACACTGTCAGTCTTAGCTAGTGTAATCAAAGGCTCAACTACGCGACGTAGCTCTTTTGCTTTAGGCAATGTAGTCTTGATTACTTCATGACGTACAAGAGAGCTAGCCATATTGCTGAACATCGCTTTGCGATGGCTGCTGTTGCGGTTGAGTTGACGACCACTCTTACGATGGCGCATGACCTAATCCTTCTAACTAGTATCGATTAATCTTCAGCGATAGACGCTGGTGGCCAATTTTCTAGGCGCATGCCCAGAGAAAGACCACGTGATGCAAGTACGTCTTTAATCTCAGTAAGAGATTTTTTACCAAGGTTTGGCGTTTTAAGTAGCTCAACCTCGGTACGCTGTACAAGATCACCGATGTAGTGAATCGCTTCTGCTTTTAGACAGTTAGCAGAGCGAACTGTTAGTTCAAGATCGTCTACAGGACGCAGTAGAATAGGATCGAACTCCGGCTTCTCTTCCTTCTCCTCAGGAACACGTACATCACGAAGATCTACGAATGCATCCAATTGCTCAGCTAGGATAGTAGCTGCGCGACGGATAGCTTCCTCAGGTTCTAGAGTACCGTTCGTTTCCATATCGATAACAAGCTTGTCTAAGTCAGTACGCTGCTCAACACGTGCCGCTTCTACAGCGTAGGCAATTTTGTCTACTGGGCTGTAAGTTGCGTCAACAAGCAGACGACCGATTGGACGCTCATCTTCTTCAGTATGGATACGAGCTGAAGCTGGAACGTAACCGCGACCACGTTCAACTTTGATTCGCATAGAAATCTCAGCGTTGTCATCCGTTAGGTGACAAATAACGTGCTCGGGGTTAGCGATCTCTACATCACCATCATGGGTGATGTCACCTGCAACAACAGGGCCTGAGCCTGATTTGTTCAGTGTAATAAACACTTCATCTTTGCCTTCAGCAACGCGAACAGCTAGGCCTTTCAAGTTTAGAAGTATCTCAAGGATATCCTCTTGAACGCCTTCTTTAGTGCTGTACTCGTGCAGAACGCCTTCGATTTCAACTTCAGTCACTGCACAACCTGGCATAGACGAAAGTAAAATACGGCGAAGTGCATTACCTAGAGTGTGACCAAAGCCACGCTCTAATGGCTCAAGAGTTACTTTTGCGTGTGTCGTGCTGATCTGTTCGATGTCAACAAGACGTGGCTTAAGAAATTCTGTTACAGAACCCTGCATTGTGTCCTCTCTTTAGTTTAAACCTTACTTAGAGTAAAGCTCGACGATCAAGTGTTCGTTAATGTCAGCAGATAGATCTGAACGCTCAGGCATACGCTTGAATGTACCTTCCATCTTGCCAGCATCTACTTCAATCCAAGTTGGTTTTTCACGTTGTTCAGCAACTTCTAGAGCCGCTTTAATACGAGCTTGCTGTTTAGCTTTCTCGCGGATAGAAACAACGTCGTTAGCCGCAACTTTGAAAGAAGGAACGTTTACAACTTTACCGTTAACTAGGATAGCTTTGTGGCTAACTAGCTGACGTGCTTCTGCGCGAGTTGCGCCAAAGCCCATGCGGTAAACTACGTTATCTAGACGACCTTCAAGAAGCTGAAGTAGGTTTTCACCAGTGTTGCCTTTAAGGCGAGCTGCTTCTTTGTAGTAGTTACGGAATTGTTTTTCTAGAACGCCGTAGATACGACGAACTTTTTGCTTCTCACGAAGCTGAACGCCATACTCAGATAGACGACCGCGACGAGCGCCGTGTACACCTGGTGCGTTATCAATTTTACACTTGGTATCGATCGCGCGTACACCAGACTTAAGGAATAAGTCAGTACCTTCGCGACGGCTAAGCTTCAGCTTAGGACCCAAATATCTTGCCATGATTCTTCTCCAATTATCCTAGAAACGTTATACGCGACGTTTCTTAGGTGGACGACAACCGTTATGAGGGATTGGTGTCGCGTCAACGATGTTCGTGATGCGGAAACCAGCAGCGTTCAGTGCGCGAACAGTAGATTCACGACCTGGACCTGGACCCTTAACCATAACTTCCAAGTTCTTAAGACCGTATTCTTTAGCCATTTCAGCACAACGCTCAGCAGCAACCTGTGCAGCGAACGGAGTAGACTTACGAGAACCGCGGAAACCTGAACCACCTGCAGTAGCCCATGCTAGAGCGTTACCTTGACGGTCAGTGATAGTTACGATTGTGTTATTGAAAGAAGCATGGATGTGCGCAACGCCATCTGCAACTTGCTTGCGTACGCGCTTACGAGCGCGAGTTGGTTGTTTAGCCATTGTACTCTACCTTCCCGATTATTTCTTGATCGGCTTACGCGGACCCTTACGGGTGCGAGCGTTGGTTTTAGTACGCTGTCCACGTAGTGGTAGACTGCGACGATGACGAAGACCACGGTAACAGCCAAGGTCCATAAGACGCTTGATGTTCATTGATACTTCACGACGTAGATCACCTTCTACAGTGTACTTAGCTACACCATCACGCAGTTGATCGATCTGCTCTTCAGTTAGTTCACTGATCTTAACATCTTCAGCAATACCCACTTCAGCTAGGATAGCTTGAGAGCGAGTTTTACCGATGCCGTAGATCGCGGTTAGTGCGATTACAGCGTGTTTTTGATCAGGAATGTTAATGCCTGCTATACGGGCCATTATTCACTCCTAGTGTTTCTTAAAAAGAATAGCCGCAGCAAAGCCCGTTATGGATACGCTGCGGAGTGCTACTTCTTTTGCACGCAAAAGGTAGGCCGAGGAATATACTCGACCATACCTTTAATTTCAAGTAAAAATTTCTGCTTAATTAGCCTTGGCGCTGTTTGTGCTTTGGCTCACTGCAGATAACACGCACAACACCGTTGCGCTTGATAACTTTGCAGTTACGGCAGATTTTTTTAACGGAAGCACGAACTTTCATTGCTAAACTCCGTAAATGAAATCTGAGACTACCGCCGGATTAACGGCCGTAACCTTTCAGATTTGCTTTTTTCAACACAGAATCATACTGTTGTGACATCAGATGAGTCTGTACCTGTGCCATAAAGTCCATAATTACTACCACTACGATTAGTAGTGAAGTACCGCCGAAGTAGAAACGAACGTTCCACGCGACCATCATGAACTCGGGAATCAGACAGATAAAGGTAATATATAGAGCACCTGCAAGGGTAAGTCTAGTCATTACTTTATCAATATACTTAGCTGTCTGCTCACCTGGGCGGATGCCGGGTACGAACGCACCAGACTTCTTCAAGTTATCTGCTGTTTCACGCGGGTTGAATACCAACGCCGTGTAGAAGAAACAGAAGAATATAATCGCTGCAGCATAAAGCATTACATACAATGGTTGACCTGGGCTAAGAGCCAATGACACGTCAGTTAACCAACCGAACGCGCTGCTCTCACCATTTTGACCAAACCACTGAGCCAATGTTCCTGGGAACAGGATAATACTTGATGCAAAGATTGCTGGAATAACACCTGCCATGTTGATTTTCAACGGTAGGTGCGTGCTTTGTGCAGCAAACACTTTACGACCTTGTTGGCGTTTTGCATAGTTAACGACGATACGACGTTGACCACGCTCCATAAAGACCACAAAGTAAATAACTGCGAAAGCAAGTACAGCAATCAACAGCAGAAGAAGTACGTGCAGTTCACCTTGACGCGCTTGCTCGATTGTTTGACCGATTGCCGAAGGCAATCCAGCAACAATACCTGCAAAGATCAGAATGGAAATACCATTACCGATTCCACGCTCTGTAATTTGTTCACCTAACCACATTAAGAACATGGTACCAGTTACTAAACTTACGGTAGCAATTAGCGTAAACATGGTTTGGTTGATAACAACCAGATTATTGACCATGTTTGGAAGGCCAGTTGCGATACCTATTGCCTGGAATGTTGCAAGTACAAGCGTACCATAACGCGTATATTGGCTAATCTTACGACGCCCTGCCTCACCCTCTTTCTTGAGTTCGGCTAACGCTGGATGAACTACAGTTAGCAACTGGACAACAATCGAAGCCGAAATATACGGCATGATGCCCAGTGCTAAAATAGATGCACGCTCTAATGCACCACCGGAGAACATGTTAAACATTTCTACGATGGTACCTTTTTGCTGTTCGAACAAATCGGCAAGTACAGCCGCGTCAATACCAGGAATCGGCACAAAAGAGCCAGCGCGGAACACTAAAAGTGCACCAATTACAAATAAAAGGCGCGACTTGAGTTCGTTTAAGCCGCTCTTAGCACTACTAAAATCTTGTCCTGGTTTCTTAGCCATCTGTACCTCGTCCCTCGAGATTAATCCTCGATTTTACCGCCTGCAGCTTCGATTGCAGCTTTAGCGCCTTTAGTCACGCGTAGACCTTTAACAGTCACAGCTTTGTTGATTTCACCTGAAAGAACAACTTTTACAAATTCGATGTTCTTAGTGATAACGTTAGCTGCTTTAAGGCTGTTTAGGTCAACAACATCACCAGTTACTTTCGCTAGCTCAGCTAGACGAACTTCAGCAGACACTAGGCTCTTACGAGAAGTGAAACCGAACTTAGGTAGACGCTGTTTCAAAGGCATTTGACCGCCTTCGAAGCCTGGACGAACACTGCCGCCAGAGCGTGATTTTTGGCCTTTGTGACCACGGCCACCAGTTTTACCTAGGCCAGAACCGATACCACGACCTACGCGCTTCTTAGAAGGCTTAGAACCCGCAGCCGGTGATAGAGTATTCAAACGCATTCTGATTACTCCTCAACTTTAACCATGTAGTAAACCTTGTTGATCATACCGCGTACGCACGGAGTATCTTCAAGTTCTACTGTGTGGTTGATTTTACGAAGGCCAAGACCCTTTAGACACGCTTTGTGCTTAGGTAGGCGACCAATTGAGCTCTTAGTTTGAGTTACTTTGATAGTTGCCATGGTGTTCTTACTCCGAAATAGCTTCAACAGTTAGACCACGTTTAGCAGCAACCATTTCTGGTGACTTCATGCTGTCTAGAGCGTCGATCGTTGCACGAACGATGTTGATAGGGTTCGTAGAACCGTATGCTTTAGATAGTACGTTGTGTACACCTGCAACTTCTAGTACTGCACGCATCGCACCACCTGCGATAACACCCGTACCTTCTGCTGCTGGCTGCATGTAAACTTTAGAGCCAGAGTGGCGACCTTTCACCGGGTGGTGAAGAGTGCCTTCGTTTAGCGCTACAGTAACCATGTTACGACGCGCTTTTTCCATTGCTTTTTGAATCGCAGCAGGAACTTCACGGGCTTTACCGTAACCGAAACCTACACGACCGTTACCGTCACCAACTACTGTTAGTGCAGTGAAGCTCATGATTCGACCACCTTTAACCGTCTTAGAAACACGGTTAACTGCGATTAGCTTTTCTTGCAAATCACTAGCTTGTTGTTGTTCTTTAGCCATCTTCCAACCCTACCTTAGAATTTCAGACCAGCTTCGCGAGCAGATTCTGCTAGCGCCGCTACTCGACCGTGGTATTGGAAACCAGAACGATCGAATGCAACAGCAGATACGCCTTTCTCAAGCGCGCGCTCAGCAATAGCTTTACCTACTGCTTTAGCTGCATCGATGTTACCAGTACTCTTAACTTCTTCACGAATTGCTTTTTCTACCGTAGAAGCGGCTGCGATTACTTCAGAGCCGTTCGCTGCGATTACTTGAGCGTAAACGTGACGAGGAGTACGGTGTACTACTAGGCGAGTTGCACCCAGTTCTGCAATCTTACGACGTGCACGTGTAGCACGACGGATGCGAGATGCTTTCTTATCCATAGTGTTACCTTACTTCTTCTTAGCTTCTTTAGTACGCACATTTTCATCTGCGTAACGAACACCTTTACCTTTATAAGGCTCAGGCTCACGGTAAGAACGAATGTCAGCCGCTACTTGACCAACAAGTTGCTTGTCACAACCAGTGATCACGATTTCAGTTTGGCTTGGACATTCAGCTTTAATACCCGCTGGCAACTCGTGCTCAACTGGGTGAGAGAAGCCTAGTGTTAGACCTACAGCGTTGCCTTTGATAGCAGCACGGTAACCTACACCTTTAAGAGTTAGCTTCTTAGTAAAGCCTTCAGTAACACCAACAACCATGTTGTTTACTAGTGCACGAGCAGTACCTGCTTGTGCCCATGCGTTAGCAACACCGTCGCGTGGACCGAAAGTAAGGTTGTTCTCTTCTTGCGCAATAACTACAGCGTTGTTTAGAACGCGAGTTAGTTCGCCTTTAGCGCCTTTAACGGTAATTTCTTGACCGTTAAGTTTCACCTCTACGCCAGCTGGAATAGCGACAGGTGCCTTAGCAACACGAGACATAATCTACTCCTATTAAGCTACGTAACAGATGATTTCACCGCCAAGACCTGCTTTACGCGCAGCGCGGTCTGACATCAGACCCTTGGAAGTAGAAACAACAGCAATACCCAAACCGCCCATCACAGTTGGTAGCGAGTCTTTGTTTTTGTAGACACGCAGACCAGGACGTGAAACACGTTTGATTTGCTCAATTACAGGTTTCGCTTGGAAGTACTTAAGAGTAACTTCTAGCTCTGGTTTTGCTTCGCCTTCAACAGCGAAGTCAACGATGTAACCTTCAGCTTTCAGTAGTGCAGCAATTGCAACTTTAAGCTTTGAAGAAGGCATTTTAACAGCAACTTTGTTTGCTGCCTGACCGTTACGAATGCGGGTCAGCATATCCGAAATCGGATCTTGCATGCTCATAAGATTTACTCCAAATGATTAAGTGGCAATTACCAGCTAGCCTTACGAAGTCCAGGAATCTCGCCTTTCATGCAAGCTTCACGAACTTTGATACGGCTTAGACCGAACTTACGTAGGTAACCGTGTGGGCGACCAGTTTGGTTGCAACGGTTGCGCTGACGTGATGCACTTGAATCACGTGGAAGAGTCTGCAGTTTAAGAACCGCGTTCCAACGATCTTCTTCAGATGCGTTTACATCGCTGATGATAGCTTTTAGAGCTGCACGCTTTTCAGCGAACTTAGCTACTAGCTTCGCGCGTTTTACTTCGCGCGCTTTCATTGATTGTTTAGCCATAACAGTAACCCTTCACCTTACTTACGGAATGGGAAGTTAAAGGCAGCCAGCAGAGCTCGGCCTTCCTCATCGTTTGCAGCAGACGTCGTAATAGTGATGTCTAGGCCGCGAACACGATCTACTTTATCGTAGTCGATTTCCGGGAAGATGATTTGCTCGCGAACGCCCATGCTGTAGTTACCGCGTCCGTCAAAAGACTTAGCGCTAACGCCACGGAAGTCACGTACACGTGGAAGTGCGATAGAGATTAAACGCTCTAAAAATTCCCACATACGTTCGCCACGCAAGGTTACTTTACAACCAATTGGGTAGCCTTCACGAATTTTGAAACCAGCAACAGATTTACGCGCTTTAGTGATAAGTGGCTTTTGACCAGAGATCGTTGCCATATCAGCTGCTGCGTTTTCTAGCAGTTTCTTATCGTTGATTGCTTCACCAACGCCCATGTTTAGGGTGATTTTCTCAATCCTAGGGACTTGCATGACGCTTGAGTAGTTGAATTGTTTGGTCAATTCAGCAACTACAGACGACTTGTAGTAATCATGCAGTTTCGCCATAGTAGAACTCCAAATTACTTTCTAATTAGTTAGAAACAGTTTCGCCGTTAGACTTGAAGAAACGAACTTTCTTGCCATCTTCGATACGGAAACCGATGCGGTCAGCTTTACCAGTAGCCGCGTTAAAGACTGCAACGTTAGAAGCATCAATAGCTGCTTCTTGTTCAACGATGCCACCTTGTTGACCAAGAGCCGGTACAGGCTTCTGGTGCTTCTTAACAAGGTTGATACCTTCAACGATAACTTTACCGGTTGCTAGAACCTTAGTTACTTTACCTTTCTTGCCTTTATCTTTACCAGCAAGAACGATTACTTCGTCATTACGACGGATTTTAGCTGCCATGTTGACGCTCCTTACAGAACTTCAGGTGCTAGTGACACAATTTTCATGAATTTCGCATTACGAAGTTCACGAGTCACAGGACCAAAGATACGTGTGCCGACTGGTTGCTCAGTAGTGTCGTTTAACAATACACAAGCATTACGGTCGAAGCGAATGACAGAACCGTCTGGACGACGAACGCCTTTACGGGTGCGAACAACTACCGCCTTCAGAACATCACCTTTTTTAACTTTACCGCGAGGAATTGCTTCTTTCACAGTAACTTTGATGATGTCGCCGATGTGTGCATAACGACGGTGTGAGCCACCCAGAACCTTAATACACATTACCTTGCGCGCGCCAGAGTTATCTGCAGCGTCAAGTGTACTTTGCATTTGGATCATTGTTAGTGCTCCGCTAAATATTAAAAACTAGACCCTCTCGGGTCGGGCTGCCTCTTTAAAGGGACGCGAATTGTACCACCCTTTTTTGTGATTGGGTAGACAAAAAATAAGCGGCCCCAAAAAAAATTTGGAGCCGCTTGATTTTCATAAAAAAAACGATTAAATCTTCGCTTTTTCTACAATGCTAACCAAAGTCCAAGACTTCATCTTAGACAGTGGACGGCACTCACGAACTTCAACTGTGTCGCCAATGCCACACTCGTTGTTTTCGTCATGTGCGTGTAGTTTAGTCGTACGCTTTACGAATTTACCGTAAATTGGGTGTTTAACCATGCGTTCGATTGCAACAACAATAGACTTGTCGCCTTTGTTGCTAATTACACGACCTTGTTGAGTACGGATTTGTTCGCTCATTATGCGCCTGCCTTCTCAGTCAAAACAGTTTTCACACGTGCGATATCACGGCGTACAGCTTTCAGAGTATGAGTTTGCTGTAGCTGACCAGTTGCAGCTTGCATGCGCAAGTTGAACTGTTCGCGTAGCAAATTCAAAAGCTCAGCGTTAAGCTCTTCAACGTTTTTTTCGCGTAGATCTTGTGCTTTCATCACATCACCTGCTTAGTTACAAATGTAGTTTTGAACGGCAGTTTGCGAGCCGCTAGGCGGAACGCTTCACGTGCCAACTCTTCAGGTACACCGTCCATTTCGTACATAACCTTACCAGGTTGGATTTGGGCTACCCAGTACTCAACGTTACCTTTACCCTTACCTTGACGAACTTCTAGTGGTTTTTCTGTGATAGGCTTGTCTGGGAATACACGAATCCAGATTTTACCTTGACGCTTAACGTGACGCGTCATTGCACGACGAGCCGCTTCGATCTGACGAGCAGTAAGACGACCACGACCAACAGCCTTAAGACCGAATGTGCCGAAGCTTACGTCTGTACCTTTAGCTAGACCACGGTTGCGACCAGTCTGAACCTTACGGAACTTAGTACGTTTAGGTTGTAGCATCTGTCGACTCCTTACTTACGGCCTTTGCGCTGCTTCTTAGGCTTATCGCCTTTTGGCTCTACAGCGTTAGCTGCTGGCATACCGCCTAGAATCTCACCTTTGAAGATCCAAACTTTAATGCCGATCACACCGTATTGAGTGTGAGCCGAAGAAGTTGCGTAATCAATGTCAGCACGTAGAGTGTGTAGAGGCACACGGCCTTCACGGTACCACTCAGAACGTGCGATTTCAGCGCCGCCTAGACGACCGCTTACTTCCACTTTGATACCTTTAGCGCCAAGACGCATAGCATTTTGTACCGCACGCTTCATAGCACGACGGAACATAACACGACGCTCAAGTTGAGACGCGATGCTATCAGCCACAAGTTGGCCGTCTAGCTCAGGCTTACGTACTTCAGCGATGTTAATTTGCGCTGGTACACCTGCGATTTTAGCTACAGCTGTGCGTAGCTTCTCAACGTCTTCGCCTTTCTTACCGATAACAACGCCAGGACGAGCAGTGTGAATAGTCACACGGATGCTCTTAGCTGGACGCTCGATAACGATGCGTGAAAGAGACGCTTTTGCTAGTTCCTTAGTAAGGAACTGACGTACCTTGAAGTCGCCGTCTAGGTTGTCAGCGAATTCTTTGGTGTTAGCAAACCATGTAGCATTCCAAGGCTTAACGATGCCAAGACGAATACCATTAGGATGTACTTTCTGACCCATTGCTTATCTCCTAGTCTTAAGCGTCTGCAACAACAACAGTGATGTGGCAAGAACGCTTCAAGATACGGTCCGCACGGCCTTTTGCACGAGGCATAATACGCTTCATGATTGGGCCTTCATCTACGAAGATTTTAGCGACTGATAGATCGTCGATATCTGCACCTTCGTTGTGTTCCGCATTCGCGATTGCTGATTCAAGAACTTTCTTAACTAGTACAGCAGCTTTTTTGTTGCTGAAAGTTAGTAGTTCAAGAGCTTGATCCACGTTTTTACCGCGGATTTGGTCTGCAACTAAGCGAGCTTTCTGTGGAGAAATACGAGCAAAGTTATGTTTAGCGATAGCTTCCATCATCTACTCCTTATTTCTTCTTAGCTTTCTTATCAGCAGCGTGGCCGCGATAAGTGCGAGTTGGTGCAAATTCGCCCAGCTTGTGACCGATCATTTCTTCGGTTACGAATACTGGTACGTGCTGACGACCATTATGGACAGCGATGGTCAAACCAATCATTGATGGAATGATCATTGAACGACGGGACCAAGTCTTAACAGGCTTTTTGTCTCCGCTTTCCACCGCTTTCTCTACCTTCTTCAGCAAGTGTAGGTCAATAAATGGACCTTTCTTGAGAGAACGTGGCATGGCGATTCCTCTTTATAGATTACTTGTTACGACGACGTACGATGTACTTGTCAGTGCGCTTGTTCTTACGAGTCTTAAAGCCTTTAGTTGGCTGACCCCAAGGAGATACTGGGTGACGGCCACCAGAAGTACGACCTTCACCACCACCGTGTGGGTGGTCTACCGGGTTCATTACCACACCGCGAACGGTTGGACGAACACCGCGCCAGCGGCTAGCACCAGCTTTACCTAGTTCGCGTAGCATGTGCTCAGCATTACCTACTTCACCGATTGTTGCACGGCCTTCAGATAGTACTTTGCGCATTTCGCCAGAACGTAGGCGTAGAGTTACATATGCACCATCGCGAGCGATGATTTGTGCGTATGCACCTGCAGAACGAGCAATTTGTGCACCTTTACCAGGTTTCAGTTCAACACAGTGTACTGTAGAACCTACTGGGATGTTGCGCATCGGCAGAGTGTTACCTGCTTTGATAGGCGCATCAACACCAGACTGGATAGAGTCACCCGCTTGGATGCCTTTTGGTGCAATGATGTAGCGACGCTCACCGTCTGCGTACAGAACTAGAGCGATGTTTGCGCTACGGTTTGGATCGTATTCTAGGCGCTCAACTTTCGCTGGGATGCCATCTTTAGTACGTTTGAAATCAATCAAACGATAGTGATGCTTGTGACCACCACCGATGTGACGTACTGTGATACGACCGTTGTTGTTACGACCACCGTTCTTAGAGTTTTTCTCTAGAAGTGGAGCGTAAGGCTTACCTTTGTGTAGGTCAGCGTTAACAACTTTAACTACGTGACGACGACCAGGGGAAGTCGGCTTACATTTAACAATAGCCATTGTTTAACTACTCCTGTTATTCCGCACCGCCAACGAAGTCAAGATCTTGACCTTCCGCCAGAGTCACATACGCCTTCTTAACGTCGCTGCGGCGACCTTGACGTAGACCTTGACGTTTAGTCTTACCCTTAAGAATAAGAGTATTTACAGACTTAACTTCAACTTCAAATAGCTTTTCTACAGCTGCTTTGATCTCTTTCTTAGTTG
Source organism: Vibrio sp. La 4.2.2 (assembly GCF_027586995.1). Lineage (NCBI taxonomy): Bacteria > Pseudomonadati > Pseudomonadota > Gammaproteobacteria > Vibrionales > Vibrionaceae > Vibrio > Vibrio sp. La 4.2.2. The sequence goes on along the minus strand of NZ_JAPPTJ010000015.1, from coordinate 2,996 downwards.
CATCTTTAGCTACTTTGAAAACGATAGTGTTCGCTTTCTCTGCTGCCATAGTTGCTTTCTCAGAGATATGAGGAGCACGTAGAACTTTTAGGATACGCTCTTCAGTGATCATGCTAGCATCTCCTCAACTTGCTTAACTGCTTCTGCAGTAATTACAACTTTGTCGAACGCGATTAGTGAAACTGGGTCGATACCAGCAACGTCACGTGCGTCAACTTTGTATAGGTTACGAGCAGCTAGGAATAGATTCTCATCTACTTCGCTAGTCACGATAAGCGCATCTGTTAGCTCAAGCTCTTTTAGCTTAGCTACAAGCTCTTTGGTTTTTGGAGCTTCTACAGAGAAGTTATCAACAACGATTAAACGCTCTTGACGAACTAGCTCAGAAAGAATGCTCTTCATAGCACCGCGGTACATTTTTTTGTTTACTTTTTGGCTGTGATCTTGTGGTTTCGCAGCAAAAGTAACACCACCTGTACGCCAGATAGGGCTACGAATTGTACCAGCACGAGCACGGCCAGTACCTTTTTGACGCCATGGCTTAGCGCCACCGCCAGATACTTCAGAACGAGTCTTTTGAGCACGAGTACCTTGACGAGCACCTGCTGCAAAAGCAACAACTACTTGGTGTACAAGAGCTTCGTTGAAGTCACGTCCGAAAGTAGTCTCGGAAACAGTTAGTGCATCAGCACCTTTAACCATCAATTCCATTACTTACTCCTAGACGTTAAGCTTTAATAGCTGGTTTTACGATCACGTTGCCGCCAGTTGCGCCTGGGACTGCACCTTTAATAAGAAGCAGATTGCGCTCAGCGTCAACACGTACGATCTCTAGGTTTTGAGTCGTTACACGCTCAGCACCCATGTGACCTGCCATTTTCTTGCCTTTAAATACGCGACCTGGAGTTTGGCATTGACCAATTGAACCCGGAGCACGGTGAGACAATGAGTTACCGTGTGTCATATCTTGAGTAGCGAAGTTCCAACGCTTAACAGCGCCTTGGAAACCTTTACCCTTAGATGTGCCAGTAACGTCTACTTTTTTTACGTCGTTGAAAAGTTCTACGTTTAGCTCAGCGCCAACTTCAAACTCTTCACCGTTTTCCAAACGGAATTCCCAAAGACCACGACCTGCTTCAACACCTGCTTTCGCAAAGTGGCCAGCTTCTGGCTTAGAAACACGGCTAGCTTTCTTTTCGCCTGCAGTTACCTGGATTGCTGCATAACCGTCAGTATCAAGTGTACGTACTTGAGTTACACGGTTCGCTTCAACCTCAACAACTGTTACAGGGATAGAAACGCCTTCTTCGGTAAAAATGCGGGTCATACCCACTTTACGTCCGACTAGACCAATCATTCTTCTAATCTCCCTTAACCTAGGCTGATTTGAACATCAACGCCAGCAGCAAGATCAAGACGCATTAGAGCGTCAACAGTTTTGTCTGTTGGCTCAACGATGTCGATCAAACGCTTGTGAGTACGGATTTCGTACTGGTCACGTGCATCTTTGTTGACGTGTGGAGAGATAAGAACAGTGAAACGCTCTTTACGAGTAGGTAGTGGAATTGGACCACGAACCTGTGCGCCGGTACGCTTAGCTGTTTCAACGATTTCCGCAGTAGACTGGTCGATTAGTTTATAATCGAAAGCCTTTAGGCGGATACGAATACGTTGGTTCTGCATGAGACAGAGCTCCAATAATTAATTATTACACAAACAATATCGCCACTCATACTCGCGAAGGCGAGAGAATGCCGATTGATTTATGTGAAACCGTAGCACTCTAATTGAGCGCATTGTCAGCTAATTTTCGATTAGCCTACTATCAATGATAGCGGGTTAATTGTATTAACTGCGAACATAAGCTGAGTCTACGTTACTAAGTGATTTACCGAGGTAATCCACTTACTCCTCTTTGCTCATTGGTTCACAACTGGCTTAACCAGTGCGACGCATTATACAGATCACAAAAAGGTATGCAAGGGGTGAGGGAAAATTAATCAGAAATGTCATTTAAAAAGGGCTCAAGCTGGTTGCTTAAGCCCTTGGAAACCATTTAGCCTGATTATTCTTCGTCGACGAACTGTGCTTGTAAGTAGTTTTCTATACCGACTTTTTCAATTAGTCCCAATTGAGTCTCTAGCCAATCGACATGCTCCTCCTCATCTTCGAGAATATCTTGGAACAGATCTCTTGAGACGAAATCGCGCGTATCTTCTGCATAAGCAATAGCATCTTTTAAGTCTGGTATCGCATCCATCTCAAGCTTAAGGTCGCACTCGAGCATCTCTTTGGTGTCTTCTCCGATCATGAGCTTCCCCAAGTCCTGGAGGTTGGGTAGACCTTCCAAAAATAATATACGTTCAATAAGATGATCAGCGTGTTTCATCTCATCGATAGATTCATGGTATTCCTTATCGGCTAGATGCTTTAGCCCCCAGTCTTTGTACATTCTTGCGTGAAGGAAGTATTGATTGATAGCAACGAGTTCATTGCCCAGTATTTTGTTGAGATGTTGAATTATGATTGGATCGCCTTTCATGACAAAAACCTCCTCTTTGGCTCATTAATAACTGTAGAACCTATTGGGGAGGTGTCAAAGTGACCAGACGAAGGTCTTGAGGTTAGCTTACTTTTGCAAGCTGAAGCGTCTGTGTTTCGCTCAAGATTTCTTTAGCTTGTTTCACACACTTACCACATTGAGAGCCAAGAGAAGTGCATTTTCTGATGGTGCGCATATCGCTGATACCCTCTTCGATAGCAAGCTTACGCAGTTTTTTATCAGAGATGCCGTGGCAAAGACAAACAAACATAATACAACCTTAAACAATTCACGGATATAAATATAAACGAGAATTGTTAGCATTACTAGTATTATTTTGGGTTGAGGTGGCAGCAATCAGCTAACCCACTGAACAAGAAATACATTTAGTTGCGCAAAAAAAAAGAGGAGCCTAAGCTCCTCTTTTTATGTTTATTGCGATTATCAACTAAAT
>NZ_JAPPTJ010000014.1:0-111907 GCF_027586995.1 Vibrio sp. La 4.2.2 | reverse complement strand
GGCTTCCCCATGTGAGAGTAGGACATCGCCAGGCTTTGAACAACATCTGTTTAAAGCACGCTTTAGATAAGACTTTAAATAGACCACTGCGGAGTGGTAGTTCAGTTGGTTAGAATACCGGCCTGTCACGCCGGGGGTCGCGGGTTCGAGTCCCGTCCACTCCGCCACTTATTAAAAAGCCTCGCTTATTGCGAGGCTTTTTTGAATCTAACATGTTGATTTAAGCGATTAAATAGCATAGATTAGATAGCACTTTAGGGGTGTAGCTCCAATTGGCAGAGCAGCGGATTCCAAATCCGCGTGTTGGGAGTTCGAATCTCTCCACCCCTGCCATATTTAAAGGCTCTGACTTAGGTCGGAGCCTTTTTTGTTTTCGCTTTTTCAAAGCGATGTGTTGGGAGCTGGGTCGCCAGCCCGGTCAAATCTCTCCACCCCTGCCATATTCGAAGGCTCTGACTTAGGTCAGAGCCTTTTTCGTTTTTGATGATTATTCATGCTAAGGCTGGATATACACTTTTTCAGCCACTTTCCAGAAAGCTGAGAGCAATTGATTCTCTAGATTAGAGCGTTTACATACCACGCCAAGTTTGAATGGTTTAATAGGCTCTAGTTTTAAGCGTTGAATTTTATCTCGAACTGGGCTGTTTACGATAACCACTTCCGGAGCAATTCCAACGCCACATCCCAGTGCAACCATACTTACAATTGCCTCATGTCCTGATACCTGAGCGTATATATTGGGTTTAATGCGCATTTTTTTAAACCACGCATTTGTTCGCTCTCGTGCTGTTCCTGCTTCGGGGACAATGAATGGGATCTTGTTCCAATCAGGCAGCCCTTCGGCTAATTCCAAGCCAAAACTACTAACACCAACAGGGGCTATTACAGAGAGTGGTATGTCACTGATCGGCTCAAACTCTAATCGAGCAGGTAACAGTTCTGGTAATGCTGAGATGGCTATATCGGTTTCATCGCTGAGGACTTTATCTATAGCTTGTGCAGGATCGCCAGTAGAGAGTTCGAACTCGATATAAGGGTAAAGCAATCTAAACTCGGCAAGTAACTCTGGGAGGTGGCTGTAGCTCGCGGTAACGGAACAAAACAGTCGAAGCTTACCTCTCAGCTCATTCTCACCATGTTGGCTTTCTGATTGGAACTGCTGCCATTCACTAACGATATTTACAGCAATAGGGAGCAGTTTTTTTCCTGCTGGCGTGAGTTCGACAGAACGGTTGTCACGCAAGAACAAGTTTTGATGAGTATCTTGTTCAAGCTTTTGGATCTGTCTACTGAGGGCTGACGCACTGATATGCATCGCCGTTGCGGTTTTATTGAAGCTTTTACTCTCACACAAATGGATAAAAGCTTGGAGACTTTTAATATTCATAGTACTAAAGATATCTGTTGTTGCATTATTTGCAATGACAAATTGTGAATATATCACTTTAAGCAATTTCGACTCTGCATTAGTATGAACTCATTCGATGATAACCATCGACACTACGGACAGAATTCAACAGGAGAGCCCCACTATGGCTAACTATTTCAATACTCTTAACTTGCGTGAGCAATTGGACCAACTAGGTCGTTGTCGTTTTATGGATCGTTCTGAATTTGCTTCAGAAGCGGATTACCTAAAAGGTAAGAAAGTAGTCATTGTTGGTTGTGGTGCTCAAGGCCTAAACCAAGGCTTGAACATGCGTGATTCTGGCCTAGACGTGTCGTACGCACTTCGTCAGGCAGCAATCGATGAGCAGCGTCAATCGTTCAAAAACGCAAAAGATAACGGATTCGTTGTTGGTAGCTACGAAGACCTAATCCCTCAAGCTGACCTAGTTGTTAACCTAACTCCAGACAAACAGCACACTAACGTGGTAGAAACGGTAATGCCGCTAATGAAAGAAGGCGCATCTCTAGGTTACTCTCACGGCTTCAACATCGTTGAAGAAGGTATGCAAATCCGTAAAGACCTAACGGTTGTAATGGTTGCACCTAAGTGTCCAGGTACTGAGGTTCGTGAAGAGTACAAGCGTGGCTTTGGTGTTCCGACTCTTATCGCTGTTCACCCAGAGAACGATCCTCAAGGGGATGGTCTTGAAATCGCTAAAGCATGGGCAGCAGCAACAGGCGGCCACCGTGCTGGTGTTCTAGAGTCTTCATTCGTTGCTGAAGTTAAATCTGACCTAATGGGTGAGCAAACTATTCTTTGTGGCATGCTACAAGCAGGTTCAATCGTATGTTACGAGAAAATGATTGCTGACGGTATCGACCCAAGCTACGCAGGTAAACTACTTCAGTTCGGTTGGGAAACTATCACTGAAGCACTGAAATTCGGTGGCATCACGCACATGATGGACCGTCTATCTAACCCTGCGAAAGTGAAAGCGTTTGACTTGTCTGAAGAGCTAAAAGACCTAATGCGTCCGCTTTACAACAAGCACATGGATGACATCATCCAAGGTGAGTTCTCAAGCACTATGATGGCTGACTGGGCAAATGATGACGTAAACCTATTAGGCTGGCGTGCAGAGACAGCTGAAACAGCATTCGAAAACTACCCTGCGTCTGATGTAGAAATCTCAGAGCAAGAGTACTTCGACAACGGTATCCTAATGGTGGCTATGGTTCGCGCAGGTGTTGAGCTAGCGTTTGAAGCAATGACGGCATCTGGCATCATTGATGAGTCTGCATACTACGAGTCTCTACATGAGCTACCACTAATTGCAAACACGATTGCACGTAAGCGTCTATACGAAATGAACGTAGTAATCTCAGATACAGCTGAGTACGGTAACTACCTATTCGCTAACGTAGCAACACCACTGCTTCGCGAGAAGTTCATGCCATCAGTAGGTACTGACGTAATCGGTAAAGGTCTAGGTGAGACATCTAATCAAGTTGATAACGGCAAACTAATCGAAGTAAACGATGTTATCCGCAATCACCCTGTAGAGTACATCGGTGAAGAGCTACGTGGCTACATGACAGACATGAAGCGTATCGCTGTAGGTGGCTAAGCCGACCAAATAAAAATCAGATAATAAAGTAAACACAACATAGCAAAGGGGGCTACCAATTGGTAAGCCCCCTTTTTTTGTCTATGCAATTTGGCAATTTGCGAATACCGCAAAAAAAGCGATTACTTATCCGCTAGCTTTTGCTCTAGATCTGCTAGTTTTTGTTCCATCTCTGTCAGCTTTTGACGAGTGCGCAGTAGCACTTGAGTTTGCACATCAAACTCTTCACGGCTAACGACGTCAAGCTTATTCAATTGGCCTTGAATGACTTGGCGTACTTTCTGATCAACATCCGCACCAAGTTCTTTCACTGGTTGAGGCATTGAGTCGTGAATTTGCTTAGCAATCTGTTCAAGTTTCTTTGGATCAAACATGTCTGGTAACTCCTTAAGTGATACTTCTTATTCTATGTAATCCGATAAAGAAAGTCGTTATTTGAGCTAATAAAAAAGGCCACATTGTGGCCTTTTTCTAATTAGTCTTCACCTTAAGAGCGATTTTCTCGACAAGCTGCTGAAGCTGCGTCAACTCGAGCTATCTTCTCTAGGTCTTTGTCTTCAACAAAGACTGGTAGAGGTTTGTGCTTCTCTGCTAAGTAAGTATAAATTACCGGAAGAACAAACAGAGTAAACAGAGTACCAATAGCAAGACCCGCTACGATTACGATACCGATACTAAAGCGCTGAGCTGCACCAGCACCTGTGGCGTACATCAGTGGGATTAGACCTGCAATCATCGCCGCGGTTGTCATCAAGATAGGGCGAAGACGAACTTTCGCCGCTTCCATAACTGCTTCCATTCGGCTCTTCTTGTGGTTTAGCTGCTCTTCTTTTGCTACTTCACAGATAAGGATACCGTGCTTGGTGATAAGGCCGACCAAGGTAATTAGACCCACCTGTGAGTAGATGTTCATGGTGGCTGCACCCCATGCCAGAGCAATCAGAGCACCACATATCGCCAGTGGTACCGATACCATGATAACGAATGGGTCTTTGATGGACTCGAACTGGATAGCCAGTACCAAGAAGATAATCGCCAGAGCTAGACCAAACGTTGCGTAAAGCGCGCTTCCTTCAGTTACGTATTGACGAGCTTCACCCATATAATCATGGTTGTAGCCACTTGGTAGCTTGTTCTCTGCTGTTGATTCAAACCAAGCAATCGCATCACCCATTGCTACACCTGGAGCTGGAACAGCACCAACAGTAGCTGAGTTTAGCTGGTTGAAGTGAGGTAGAGAGCGAGGCTCTGCCACAACATCAATAGAGATTAAGCTGCCTAGTGGGATAGCTTGGCCATCATCAGAACGAACAAAGTACATGTTCATCGATTCTGGGTTTAGACGATATTTACGCTCAACCTGAGGGATAACCTCATAAGAACGACCATTGAGGTCGATACGGTTAACGTAACCATCTGCCATCATCGCACTCAGCGTGATACCAATATCTTGCATGGTTACGCCATAAGCGCCCGCCATATCTTTGTCGATATTGATTTTCATCGTCGCTGAATCGTAGTTCAGATCCAGTGTTGAATAAACAAACTGAGCATTCTTTTGTACGTCAGTCCAGATATCAGTCGCAATCGTAAACAAGCTTTCGAAGCTGTTAGGTGTGGTAATAACAAACTGAATCGGAAGACCTGAACCTGCGCCTGGTAGCTCTGGCATCTGGAATGCTGTTACAGCCATACCAGGTACATCAGCCACAAGCCCACCTACTCGGTTAGCAACTTCTGCTTGGCTCGCTTCACGCTGGCTCCAAGGAACCATAGAAGCAATACCAAATGCTTGGTTTGAGTTAGGCACACCAGTGAACACCTGAGCGAACGCCACTTCTGGCTGATCAGTTAGGATTTTGTTTACGTCGTTCATGGTGTTTTGCAGGTAGTCTAAGTTTGCGTTAGACGGTCCTGTACCCATTAACATCACCACGCCTTTATCTTCCGATGGAGCCAGTTCACTTGGAATGAACTTAAACAGCATAGGTAGAGAAGCAAACACGATGACGGCAAACGCAATGATCACAGGACGGCGCTGCATTACCGCGCCAAGCATTTTTTCATAACGTGATGTCATGCCGTCTAGTACGTGATGTACTTTTTGCTCAAAGCGGTTTGGTGTCTCGTTGGCTTTAAGCAGCTTCGAACACATCATCGGTGATAGCGTTAATGCGATAATGCCTGATACAAATACCGACCCCGCCAACGTTAATGCGAACTCCTTAAATAACGAACCCGTGATACCACCCATTAACGCGATTGGCGCATATACGGCACCAAGCGTCAGCGTCATCGCAATAACTGGTACCGCAATTTCACGTGTACCAATAATGGCAGCGCGGAATGGGGATTCACCAAGCTTGATATGACGGTCAACGTTCTCAAGAACAACGATTGCATCATCTACTACCAGACCGATAGCCAGTACCATAGCCAGTAGTGTCATTAGGTTCCAAGAGAAACCAATCGCCTGCATTACCATTGCCACACCGATCAACGATAGTGGAATTGTCACGATAGGGATCAGTACTGCACGGAAAGAGCCTAAGAACAGAGTGATAACCACAAGTACGATAAGTGCTGCTTCAAGAATGGTCTTAATAACCTCTTGAATCGATTCGTTGATCGCAACCGTAGAGTCATACATCACGTTCATTTTGATGTTGCTAGGCAGGTTCTTCTCAAGTTGTGGAAGAAGCTGAAGTACATCTGCAGCAATGTTGATCGGGTTAGCACTAGGGGCCGCATTGATCGCAGCTACTACGGCTTCTTGACCATTAGCACTTGCACGGTAAACGTCATGGCTCTTCTCTAACGTTACTTTAGCGATATCACCTAAGCGAATCACTTGTCCATCTTTAGAGCTCACTACAAGGTGTTTCAGCTCTTCAGTGTTTGAGACCTGAGTATCTGCACTGCCGTTGTACAGCACGAACTCACCCGTAGCCTGACCAGTTGCTGACTGGTAGTTGTTGGCATTGAGGACATTCATGATGTCAGAGGCTGTCATTTTAAGCGCGGCCATTTTTAGTGGATCTAGCCATACGCGAAGCGCGTATTTCATGCCACCATACATGTCGACCTTAGATACACCGTTTACGGTGAACAGCTGCGGGTTAATTACACGCTCTAAATAGTCGGTAATCTGGCTCGAAGCTAGCTCGTCACTGGTAAAGCCGATATAAAGTACCGCCGTTGTTGAGCCAGTAGACATAGTCACCGTTGGGTCTTCTGCTTCTTTAGGAAGCTGAGAACGAACAGAGTTGGTTTTAGCCAATATGTCTGAAAGCGCCGCATTAGGGTCGGTATTTAGCTTCATGTTCACAGTGATGGTCGACTGACCAAGGACTGACTGTGACGTCATGTAGTCGATATTATCGGCCTGAGCAACGGCCTGCTCCAATGGCTGGGTAATAAAGCCCTGGATTAGGTCAGCACTCGCGCCGTAATAACTCGTGGTTACGGTAACCACGGTATTCGTCATTTCTGGGTATTCACGTACCTGCATTTTGAACACAGCTTGCAGACCAAGCAGGGCTATCAAAAAGCTGATCGATACCGCAAGAACAGGACGTTTTATGAAAACATCAGTAAAACGCATTTTGCCTCCAATTACAGCATCGGTGTCTCAGCCGGTGGTACTGTCGCATCGCTTTCTACCACTTTGACCTTAACGTCGTTACTTAGGCGAACTTGACCAGATGTTACGATAACATCATCTGCTTTCACGCCTTCCAGAATATGAGCGATATCGCCTGTGCGTTCACCCACTTTAACTACTTGCTGCTTAACGCGTTTCACACCATCAACATCTTCAACGATATAAACATTGTCGCCATATAGGGTGAATGTAATCGCCGTTTGTGGAAGGGTTACTTGGTTTTCAAGTTTAGGTAGGATGATATTTGCACGTGCAAACATACCGCTACGCAGCTTACCGTCGTTGTTTGGAATGTCCGCTTGAACTTGAATCAAACCACTTTGGATACTTACCGCAGGTTCAATCGCACTGATAGAGCCCTTAAACGCTTGGTTTGGATACGCATCAACGAAGATGTCTACATCTTGACCAATAGAAATACGAGAGAAGTCAGTTTGTGGAACCGTAAAGCGCAGTTTCATTAGGCTAGTATCTTCTAAGCGTACAATATGATCGCTTGGTTGAAGGTATTGACCCAAGAACACGTTACGAATACCAACAACACCACCAAATGGCGCTTTGATTTCACGACGGTCAATTTGAGCTTTCAAGCTTTCAATATCAGCAGATAGAGAGAAGTAACTAGCCTCCGCTTCATCATAAGATTCTTTTGAAATTGAACCTTTCTTATAAAGACCTTGGTAGCGCTTGTACTTTGCTTTTGCTGCAGGAAGGCGAGCTTCTGAGCTTTTAAGGTTGGCTTTCTCTACATCAGAATCAAGAGAAACAAGGAGTTGACCTTTTTCTACTTGAGAGCCTGACGCGAATGAGATATTGCTGATAACGCCACTGGTTTCAGAAGTTAACGTCACACCTTGGTTTGGTTCCACAAAACCAATAGCTTCGATAACCGGTACCCAATCAACAGGTTTCACGGTTGTTACGGTGACTGGAAACTCAGGCTCAGGGCGGTTTGCTAAATATTCAGCGATTTTCTGTTGCTTAAACAGATTGAAACCTATCACGCTGCCAAATAGCAGAACGGCGATAAGTAGCATGAAAAATGTCCACTTTTTCATTCTAACGAGAACTCCACATTAGTGTTTTATTATTGCATCCCAACTGGCTTCGATAGCTGCATCTAGCGCATCGTCATCCAGTTGATATAGACCCAGAGCATGCTTACGTGCAAGCGATACACTTGCTTCTAAGCTTAGTCCAGATAGGATTTCATTATCGAGGTTTTTAAAAACCCCTTGTTTCTTTCCTTCTGTGAATAGGTTGTCAACTTGGGCAAACATTTTTCGTTCTTGTTCCCTAGTTGTATAACAATTTTTCGAAGGAATAGAGTCATATTGAGCACGAGTTTTCAACGAATCGATGTTTGAAGCTGCGACGTGCCAGATATTGAGCCACATCTTACGATACTGCTCTTTCAATGGTTGGTCGGCTCCTACACCTGCTTGAACGGCTTTGGCCATGCGTGATACCACGTAAAGCCTCAATTCTTCTAACAGATGGTCTTTGTCATCGAAATATCGATATATTGTGCCAGCTGCAACACCGGCCTCATTGGCCAGTTTCTGCATTGATACGCCTTGAATCCCTTTTTCAGCCACCATTTTTTGTGCCGCTTCGAGGATTTGTAGTCGTTTATCACTGGTATTCATAGTCGTCATAGCCATCCGATAGATAGTGAATGAACGTTCATTCATTATAAAACAATTGAGGTATATTTACGCAACTTATTTTTAATCACTATTCTATAAAAGTTAAAAAATCCTACGGAGCGTGGCATTGTCAGCATTAGCAGTCTATTATGTGCGCGTTACAATTCGTGAGTAGTGAGCACACCAATGAAGCTAAATCCGCAGCAAGATATGGCGGTAAAATACGTCTCTGGTCCATGTCTGGTTCTTGCCGGTGCCGGGTCGGGCAAAACCCGCGTGATAACTAATAAGATAGCGTATCTAGTACAAAGCTGTGGTTATAAAGCGAGAAATATTGCTGCCGTAACGTTTACCAACAAAGCTGCACGTGAAATGAAAGAGCGTGTAGGACAAACCTTAGGTAAAAATGAATCCAAAGGTCTTATGGTTTCCACCTTTCATACCATGGGACTCAATATCATACGTCGCGAGTATAAGGCGCTTGGACTCAAAGCTGGTTTCTCCCTGTTTGATGATCAGGATCAAATGGCGCTACTCAAAGAGTTGACCGAACAGCAACTCGATGGCGATAAAGACCTGCTGCGTTCGCTACTCAGCGCTATTTCTAACTGGAAGAACGACATGCTGACTCCAGAGCAGGTAAAAGGCTCTGCTCGTTCAGAGCAAGAACAGTTATTTGCGCACTGCTATGAAATGTATCAAGTACAAATGAAAGCGTATAACGCGCTCGACTTTGATGACTTAATTGCTCTGCCCGTTATTCTGCTAAAAACCAATGAAGAAGTTCGTACTCGTTGGCAAAAGCGAATTCAGTACTTGTTGGTCGATGAGTACCAAGATACCAACACTAGCCAATACGAATTGGTTAAGTTGCTGGTGGGAGAGCGTGCGCGTTTCACTGTCGTAGGGGACGATGATCAATCTATCTACTCGTGGCGCGGCGCAAAGCCTCAAAACTTGATTCTCCTGAACAAAGACTTTCCAAGCCTCAAAGTCGTGATGCTTGAGCAGAACTATCGTTCAACCAGTCGTATCTTGCGTGCGGCCAACATCTTGATTGCTAACAACCCGCACGTGTTTGAGAAATCGTTATTCTCAGAGATCCCTGACGGTGAAAAGCTCAAAGTACTCAAAGCCAAAAATGAAGATCATGAAGCGGAGCGCGTGACGGGTGAATTAATTGCGCATCGATTCGTGAATCGAACTGAATATCGTGATTACGCCATCTTATATAGAGGCAACCACCAGTCACGACTTATCGAAAAAGTCTTGATGCAAAACCGCGTGCCTTACAAAATTTCCGGCGGTACTTCATTTTTCGGTCGTGCTGAAATCAAAGACATCATGGCGTACCTGCGAGTTTTGGTAAATCCTGATGACGATAATGCTTTCTTACGTATCGTTAATACGCCTCGTCGTGAGATTGGTCCTGCTACGTTGGAAAAACTGGGTAGCTACGCCAATATGCGTGGAAAAAGTTTGTTCGAAGCTAGCTTTGAGTTGGGTTTGGAGCAGCACTTATCGGGGCGTGGCTTAGAGAACTTACGACGATTCACACAGTGGGTTGTGACCATAGCTGATAACGCAGAGCGCGGTAATACAGTTGAAGCTGTGCGTTCATTAGTTCGCGACATCAACTATGAAGATTGGCTCTATGAGACCTCTTCCAGTGCTAAAGCCGCAGAAATGCGCATGAAGAACGTTTCTGATCTCTACTCATGGATTGTCGCAGATTTAGAAGGCGATAATTATGATAAGGAAGAGAAGTCATTAAAAGAGGTCGTTCAACGGCTCACGCTTCGAGATATGATGGAGCGCGGAGAAGATGAGGACGACAGTGATGCTGTTCAGCTAATGACACTGCATGCCTCGAAAGGTCTTGAGTTCCCTTATGTTTATCTTATTGGTTCTGAGGAAGGCATCCTGCCACATCAAACCAGCATAGATGAAGATAACGTAGAAGAAGAAAGGCGACTAATGTATGTAGGCATTACTCGTGCCCAAAAAGAACTCACCTTTACTATATGTAAAGAGCGAAGACAGTATGGCGAGCTGATTAAGCCAGAACATAGTCGGTTCTTAGATGAATTGCCGTTTGATGATGTCGAATGGGAACAAGCAAAAAAAGCGGTGTCTGCAGAAGAACGAATGCAAAAAGGTCAGGCACACATTGCTAATATTCGGGCAATGTTCAATAAGAAGTAAAAATAAACAAGGGGGCTGAATCAGCCCCCTTGTCGATCATTGAGTTCGTTACACTATAGTCCGGCAATCATATGCTCGATAGCATCAACGATTTCTTGATCAGAACAGTCCATACAAGAGCCTTTTGCTGGCATCGCGTTGAAGCCATTAATTGCATGGTCTTTAAGAACGTCTTTACCTTGAGCAATACGAGGTCCCCAATCGGCAGCGTCACCCGTTTTAGGTGCGCCACTAACGCCAATGGAGTGACAGGCAGTACAGAAGGTGTTGTAAACGGTAGCGCCATCACGTGGACCGGTAGGTTCAGCAACCACAGGCTCACTACCTGCTAAGTAAACATCACCCACTGGTTTAATACGCTCTGCGATAGCGTCATATTCTTCTTGGCTCACATCCGCTGCGAAAGAGGCAGTAGAAAAAGTTAGTGCAGCGAACAACACTGTTAAGATTCGACGAGACATATCCATTAAACTCACTTTACTATCCAACAAGGTAGCAAGTCGGTGCTTGCTATTCATTTATACGATTTATTCTGCTTGCTGACTTAACGACTGTTAAATCAATGTAAACATTGGGTGATTATATCCTGTTAACTTGTTGCAATAAACCACAACTTTTCAGCTTCACGGGGTGAATCACATCGTAAAGCCACTATTTATTGCTTCAAAGTGCTGAAAAAGACAACAAACGAGAAAAAAAGTTGAAAAAGTACTTTACGACATAGTGTGATATACGTATTATTCCCATCCGCCGATAGGGCATGCGCCCGTAGCTCAGCTGGATAGAGCGTTGGCCTCCGGAGCCAAAGGTCGAAGGTTCGAATCCTTTCGGGCGCGCCATCCGGATAAAATATTGGCAAAACATAATGGTGGCTATAGCTCAGTTGGTAGAGCCCTGGATTGTGATTCCGGTGGTCGCGAGTTCGAATCTCGTTAGCCACCCCATTATTTTGGTGACTTCGGTTTCCAGTTTTGATTTAATCGAAACGAAAACGTTCTGAAAAGAACATTGTCGGTGAATAGCGCAGCTTGGTAGCGCATCTGGTTTGGGACCAGAGGGTCGGGGGTTCGAATCCCTCTTCACCGACCACTATTTCAGTTATCGTTATAAACGGTAGCAAAACAAAATTTGTGGTGGCTATAGCTCAGTTGGTAGAGCCCTGGATTGTGATTCCGGTGGTCGCGAGTTCGAATCTCGTTAGCCACCCCATTTATTTTGGTAGCGTTTGCTCCCCTTTACGAATTTACTCGTAATAAAACATCGTCGGTGAATAGCGCAGCTTGGTAGCGCATCTGGTTTGGGACCAGAGGGTCGGGGGTTCGAATCCCTCTTCACCGACCACCATTTAAAAGCCTCGTCGAAAGACGAGGCTTTTTTTCGTCTGAAATCTGGTTTATTGAACCGAAAGTTGGATGACAATGCGCAATAAGCTTTCGTCTTTAGTAGCTTTGTTTGTCAAATATCTAGTTCAAGTAAGTCTTGTCATGTGACGAGGCTTTTTGCATTTTGGGATGGTGATAAATAGAGTGAAAGGTAAAGGCAGCAAAGAGAAAGTTTGATGCTAAGCTGGAGTGGGCAAGTTGCATCCTTGCAAACTTGGTTAAGTTGTAGAGAGAATTAGAATTTGTAAGCTAGACCTAGGTTGATAGAGTGCGCATCAAACTGTTTGTGGTTAGACAGTTTCATTAGCTCTAAGTTTGCGCCTAGTGAGTTAGTAAAGTTGTATTGAGCTCCAACACCGTATGAGAAGGAATTGATGGTCTTTTTGTTGTCATTTTCCTTAAAACCAGCTTGTTTTAGGCGGATGTTATTTACACCAGCTAAGCCATACAGCTCAATGCTGTCTGATACATTGAATTTGATCTTTCCGTAAAGTCCGGTTTGACTGCCAACTTCTAAACCTTGACCACTTTTCTCTACCTTGCCACTGTCGCGACTGTGACGCATTTCCGCCCCAAACATTGAGTTAAAGTCGTAACCAGCTTTAAGGCCAAGTGAGCGAAAGTTACTTTTAACTTTTGTTTCGGTCATGTTTTTACCTGGTTCGATAGGTTGACGCGTAGGTGGCGCGTCGTTGTTTGATGCTGACATTACCCCCATATACGTTCCCACATAAAATCCAGAATCGTTTGACGCCAAAGCCGGAGCCGAGATTGCGCCGACAAGTGCGATGACAGTTGCAGTTTTCAAAGTTGCTTTTTTCATATTTTCCTCATTTAAAGTTTGGTCTTGTGACCTTATTGTGTGTTTCGAAGCGCATAGTAATCAGGAGCGCGTTTTTGTAAAAATCAGACTCTGTCGATGTCTATTACAGAGGCGGCGCTAGTGCGAGACGTGCTGACGAAGAACGTTATAGAGTACTTCTCGTATTCCATTAGCACAGTGTGAATCGCGGTAGCCAAGGCCAAACTTACTTCGCTGAATGGCTTCGCGGTGATTGATGATGACGAGCTCATTATTGTTCAACTCATGTTTAATTGAGTCTTGATCGATACAAATCCATCCAATGCCATCTTTGGCGAGTTGTCTTGCGGTTGCCACGTTGTTGACCGACATGGTGTCGAACTTGTAACTACCCCATAAAGATTCATTATGCTGCGTAATAGCGATAGCCAAATGCTGGCTGAGCTGTTCTGTAGAGACTTCATCGAGTTGGGCGATAGAATGTTGAGGTGCGCAGACTGAAACGAATTGGCGCTGTGTGACATTCATAAACTCCCAGTGACCAATCCCGCTATAGGGATAGTGACTAATAATAAAGTCGTAATCGGTTGACGCTATGAGGTCATCACAAGGCGAAAATTCAATCTGCAGATCCATTTCAGCATCAATGTCGCGCAGCTGGTGGATAAGATGAGAAACAATTTTCGGGTCGATAAATGTCGTGATCCCAAGTCGGATGCAGCCTGCGCCCGAACCGTTTATTTTCTCGACGTGAGACGCTAACTTTTCAGACAGCTGTAGAATGGATGATGCTTTATCCAAGAGCGCTTGACCTTGTTCTGTTAACACGGGTTTGTGCCCAGCACGATCAAACAGCTCGATCCCCCAATCCAACTCAAGATTGGCGATCCACTGACTTACTTGGACTCGACCTTTGTTCATCGCTTTCGCAGCTGCGGAAATGGAGCCGAGTTCGGTAGTAATAACAAATGCTTTGATGGCATTGATATTCATAAAAACCTCATATAGACATTGGGTGAATGTGCTTGTCTTATCCCGCATTCCCTACATGATGTTGCAAGCCAAAATCAGTGCTTTCCCTAAAACGTGAGGCCATGTTAAATATCTTTGATAAACTAATATCTAGATCTAATGGTTTAAAAAGGTTATCACTTGGCATCAATTGAGCAGTTAGAGAGCTTTGTCGCTGTTGCGAAAACAGGATCGGTGGTAGCGGCGGCTGAAAAGCTTGGCAAGACTCACGGCCCGGTAAGTCTGGCGATACAGAATTTGGAAAGCCGCTGGGGTGAGCTGTTTGTTGTTGGCTCGGGCAAGAAACAGTTGTCGGAAAAAGGGGAGGCGATACTCCCTTGGGCAGAGGCCGTAATTGCTAGCTACTATGAGCTTAAAAATACAGTGGTCGTTGAGTCGCCAACACAGATGACTCTCGGTGTTGATATCGCTTTACCTCGAGTCTGGCAACAAGAAATCTTAGCTTCTATCATCGATTTGGATATCAGTATTAGAGTCAATTGCT
Source organism: Vibrio sp. La 4.2.2 (assembly GCF_027586995.1). Classification (NCBI taxonomy): domain Bacteria; kingdom Pseudomonadati; phylum Pseudomonadota; class Gammaproteobacteria; order Vibrionales; family Vibrionaceae; genus Vibrio; species Vibrio sp. La 4.2.2. Next base: position 97,672 of record NZ_JAPPTJ010000014.1, on the reverse strand, counting down.
TGCCTAGTGATGAATTGATTGCTGCCTTTAATGCTCAGCGCCTAGATTGGATAGTGACACTGGTTGATTTACCTTGGCCCGAAACGCCAAACTTTTTTTCACTTGGTACTGTGGATAGTCATTTGATTACCAGTAGTGAAAGGTTGTTAGAATCTAGCAACCAGCCGTCAATCGTATTCGACAGTGGGCACCTTCTGACACTGCCTCAACTCTCTATCTCTCATGTCATGCGAACTTCCGCTCCAATATACAGGCGATTCGATTTCCCTTGCCCTTGGCAAATTCAAGTCACTGATCATCAGCAAATAGCCGCCATTCTCTCGGAGTTACCAAGTCATACGTCTGCGGTGCGCAACAATATTGAACTAACGAACACCATGAAAATCGTAACAGAACCACACCTCAAGGCGACTTGGGGGGTATTAGTTTTCTGGGGAGAGCATTTAACAGGGAGTCAAGCGTTGCAATGTTTGACAGACTGGGCGATGAACAAATCAACGGAAGGTAGACAATAGGATGACTCTTGATCAAATCAAAACCTTTGTTGCCATTGCCCATCATGGCAGCATGAGAAAAGCGGCACGAGCACTTGGTAAAAGTCAGCCAGCGCTTACGGCAACTGTGAGTCGTTTGGAAGCTTCTCTTGGTTATGAGCTGTTTATTAAAGGTACTCGGCCACTTAAACTGTCCTCTTTTGGTCTGAAATTTCTGCCGCGAGCAATGGAGTTTGATGATGTGCTGGCCCTCACTCACACGTTCTCCAGTAAAGAGAATGTCAAAAAGCTGCGGGTTTGTTTTGATTACGGCATCGCACTGGATGAAGTAAATCAGCTCTCTCAACTTATCATTGCTGACAATTCGCTTCGAAGCGTAGATTTGTTTCGCACTGATACTGCAACTATTCATCAGCTACTGATAAAACAGCAATGTGATTTAGCATTGACTCAACCATTACCGCATTTAGCTCCTTTTCTTGAAGCTCAACATGTTGGAGAGCGCCAGTTTGTCGAGGTACAGGCACCGTTACAGATAAACAAACAGCATCGGGTTATGTCTGTTCACGATGAAAGCGGACAGCCGCTGTGGATCAACGATACGGACCAACACGAAGACCTTATTTCATTTAACCGACCGGCTGATATGCTTGAGGCCTTGATAAATTTTTATGGCAAAGGCTGGCTACCAAAAGGTGAGGTAACTAGGGCTTTGAGTGAAGGTAAAGTAGAACTGACGGAAAAGCCTAGCTATCAAAAGCGATTTAGCTTGGTATGGCAGCAGCAGTTAAAAGCAGAAGCCAAGTTGATCAATCGCCTAGCTCGTTATAGTCAGTTGAACGGAACCTAGTTGGTAACCAGAGTAGTATGGATTTACGTTCAGAGTTTAAGTTTCTTGCTGAACTTAACTCGACTACGCTACCGTTCGGAAAAATACGTGCAAAGGTGATAGAAATGGGCTGTTTACGAAAGCTCTCCTTCATGTTGGTGTTAATCGCCGCTCCTTCCTTACGTGCAGCAGACTATGTCGCTGAATTGCAACTCAATGTTGTGAACATATTTAGTGGTGATGTCACTATTGGGTTGCGAGAAAGCAAGTTGATTAAAAAAGACAAGCATACCCGCGTGTTGCTGGTCAGCGAGTCGTCAGTGGAAAACAATATTGCCGACTTGCATTACACCATTATCGAGCAAAGTAATAGTGAGCCGTTAAAATCGAATCAGCTGCAATTGCCCAGTATGTCAACTTATATTGGTAGTGAAGCGGGTGTTGAAGTTGAGGGGTTGGTTTCCTATCGAGTTGTGGTCAGGGCGCATTATCCTCCTGTTTCAGTTGCCTTCTTATATCCGCCCAAAGTGAAAGCCTTTCACTGCGCAGAGTGTTTTTTGCTCTTTAGCCGACTGGGTTAACCTCAAAGTGTTCATCGGAGAAAGGACTCTCTTTTTCTAACCCATTTGAGGAGTAATCCTATGTCGAAAATCACAACACAAAACCAAGTTTATGTACCAGCTGCAACCAAGCACAGTTATGGGGAGTTCAACCTTTATGGGAAGCTTCTAGAGGTGATTGTGGGTTATAGCCAGAACTTCCGCCTGCCAGTACTAACAGAAGAGGTAAAAGCAACTTATCAGAGTGTACTTCAGCCCGACTTATATGATCTCTGTGAAAAAGCGGGAGGACAGTTACTTTCTCATGCTTCTCCGCCATTTTCTGCGGCTTTAGAGCGTGAGAATGATGCGTTGGTCAAGGCGTTTCAGAGCTTTGGCGTAAAGGTTCATCAGGCTAGGGAAGTGCCTGAAGAAGAGATAACCGCGTGCCAAAGAACGAATGTCTTTACCCAAATCTTCGCTGCAGAACCTATTTGGGTTGTAGGTCGAAATGTTTTGGAGAATGTTTGGGCAAGCGATATGGGCTGGGCTTCTATTGCGCCAGTGCGAGAACTCCATCAGCCATTTATTGATGGTGATAACCACATTTTACATTACACGGCACCAAGGCCGACGCTAAGTCGAGATTATATTTATGAGGGGGGAGATGTACTCAACTTAGGCGATGGAAGAGTACTGGTGGCAACGGGCCCTTCATCAACTAACGCTCGTGGCGCTGAATGGGTTAAGCGCATGCTAGAACATGATGGTTACCAAGTATGCATAACAGAAGTGGAGGATACAGGAATCCATCATTTGTTCGCCGTTATGTGTGTAGCCGGCCCTAAACTTGTTATCGCCTATCGAGATGCCTTTCCAAAGGGCTTACCTGAATTTATGGATGACTTTGATGTGGTATGGGCAAACAGAGAAGAAGCGCTGGCAACCGGGCCTTGTGCAGTGATGCTTGATGAAAACCACATCTTAATGCCAGAAGAGACCCCAGCCCTCAATCGAAAACTGGAAGCAAAAGGGCTAACGGTTGTGACCGTTCCATTTGCTCATCACGCGAAGCTTTGTGGTGGAATACGCTGTAAGACCTCAGTGCTCCGCAGGGACATACACTAGTCGCTTTCCCCTTCTATCCTCCCCTTATTCTTATATGAGGGGTAACAGGGTGTTCGATAAATGAAATTAGATTTTGGCGTTTTGTTCCGCTCAGTATTAGCTTATTTGCGAGTTAGCTTGGGCATGGTGGCACTGTTGCTCGCTTTATCAAGTCCGTTACTAATTCCCTTGATTAGTTCAATGGAGATTTGCAGCAGTAAAAAAGCGCTACTTAGCGGTGCAATGATTTTTGGTGTACCTGAAGTGGCGACTATTGTCGCTCTGTGCTTGTTAGGCAAGGAGCGCCTGCAGCAAATCAGAAATTGGTTTGTCAGACATTTACTGAAGCTCAAACCTAGCCGGCACTCGACAAGGCTTAGCTACTATATGGGATTACTACTGATGGTAGTGGCAGGCCCTGTTATGAATATTGTGCTGTTTTACTTTCCAACCTTTGGAGTGGGCTGGATAGAGTATCGAAAGGTAATAGCACTGGCTTGCGATATCACCTTTGTAGCGGCGATATTTATCGCGGGCGAACAATTGTGGAGGAAAATAGAAGCTATTTTCCGTTTTGAACCGACAACTACACCTCACTAAAACGTAATTATGGCGCTTGATGGGTGATTTGACTGTTGAGTGCCATTGCTACGGCTAAATCTTCAGTGGTTCGTCTATGAAAACTTCCATTGAATAACATTTCCCCCATTCTTCATGAGTAAGAATTGGAGCTAAATTCTACCGATCGAACGATGGCCAGTATTTTGTTCAGTATGCAGGGTTGTGACTTGTTGTAAATCACAATAGCGGAAAATACTGTGTAATCGAATTATCAAAGTGATCAGTGTATTAAATGTGATGCAGATCTAGAGTTTGGTGCTGCACTCTGTCATGTTACAAAATTTATGTTTCTATAGTGTTAAAACTACATCAGAATAAATATGCGGGTGGCATTAGTCATAAATATTGCCGATAACGTGAAGTTCGGCGTTTTATATTCGTTGTCTAGCACGAATTTCTGAGTGTACATCAACTTTTCATGCCACTTGTATCACTACTATATGTACTTAAACTGCATATATATTTATTTATACTGCTTTAGATTTGCTCAATTTCGAATTTTTATCCTATTTTTGTTGCTTTTCTGTGAAAGATTTGCCAAATTGATGCCCTTATAAATAGTCAGCAGAAAATGCTGCCTAAGAATGGATTCAATTTTTCAGACAGGGGCAGAAAGCTGCCAAAGCAGTAGAGGTCTGGTAATGTCACTATTAGAAGTAAAAGATCTTCGTATCGAATACCCATCACGCCATGGGGTACATGCCGCGGTTAAATCTTTGTCGTTCAATATTGAACGCGGCGAAATAGTCGGTGTGGTTGGGGAGTCCGGCGCGGGCAAGTCAACGGTAGGTAACGCTGTTATCGATTTGCTTTCACCTCCTGGCGTTATTGCTGGTGGTGAGGTTTTCCTAGATGGAGAAAAAGTCTCTGGTCTAACACCAGAAGCGATGCGCAAAGTTCGTGGCTCAAAAATCGGGTTTATATTCCAAGACCCAATGACCTCTCTCAACCCACTATTCACTGTTGAGCAACAATTAAAAGAAACCATCCATGCCAATATGAAGGTATCGGATGATGAAGCGTATCAACGCGCGCTCAATCTTATGAATCAAGTGGGTATCCCACAACCAGAAAACCGCTTGAAGCAATATCCTCACCAATTCTCTGGTGGTATGCGTCAGCGTGTGGTGATCGCTATCGCGCTTGCCGGCGAACCGGACCTGATCATTGCGGATGAACCTACGACAGCACTTGATGTATCGATTCAGGATCAAATTTTAGGTTTGATTCGCGACCTGTGCATCAAGAACAATGTTGGTTGTATGTTGGTGACGCACGATATGGGTGTGGTTTCTAACGTAACGGATCGCGTAGCGGTAATGTACCGTGGTGACTTGGTAGAGTTTGGGCCAACGGCAAAAGTACTGGGTGAACCTGATCACCCATACACACGTAGCCTGATTTCTGCAGTACCGCGTTCAGACATGAAACTCGATCGTTTCCCTCTTGTGAGCTACATCGAAGAAGCACATGAGATGGAACCGTTGGATGTTAAGAACCACTGGTTGGGTCAAAGCCAAGATCACCGTGATTATACTGGTCCGCTTCTTAACGTAGAAAACGTCAACCTACGCTTCGTTACTAAAGATTCGCTATTTGAAAGCCGACGTGAGTATGTTCAAGCATCAAACAACGTTAGCTTTGAAGTACATGAAGGTGAAACGTTTGGATTAGTGGGTGAATCGGGATCGGGTAAATCGACCATTGCACGTGTGATTGCAGGTCTCTATGCCCCTAACTCTGGCAAAGTCACGTTTGAAGGTATTGACCTTACGTCGCTGAAGTCTGAGAAAGAGCGTCGCCCGATGCGTCGCCAGATGCAGATGGTGTTCCAGAACCCGTACACGTCGATGAACCCTCGTATGAAAATCTACGACATCATTGCAGAGCCGATTCGATTCCATAAACTGACGGCAAACGAAAGCGAAACTAAGCAAATCGTCGAAGACCTGCTTGAGCACGTAGGCCTAGGAAAAATGGCGGGAGTGAAGTACCCACATGAATTCTCAGGTGGTCAGCGTCAGCGTATTTCTATCGCACGTGCACTAGCAACGCGTCCTCGTTTGTTGATTTGTGATGAACCAACGTCGGCACTTGATGTATCGGTTCAGGCTCAAATACTTAACCTACTCAAAGATCTACAACAAGAACTTAATCTGACCATGTTGTTCATCAGTCATGACTTGCCGGTAATTCGTCAAATGTGTGACCGAGTGGGCGTGATGCAAATGGGTACTCTATTGGAAGTGGCACCGACGGAGCAGTTGTTTACTGATCCGCAGCATGAATACAGTCAGCACCTAATTTCCTTAATGCCTGAATTCAAAGGCTTAAGAGATGATGTAGCAAAAACGGCGTAAGCCATACAATTCCCTATTGGGACTCGATAACAGAAGCAAACACAACAACAAGGGATCCGGATCCCCGCATGAAGGAGTTATGCAAATGAGAACCATGAAAAGCAAATTAGCAGTGGCGCTAATGGCAGCGGGCCTAAGTTTTAATACTCTGGCAGCAGATATCAAAGTTGGCTATGCAGCTGACCCAGTATCTCTAGACCCGCATGAGCAGTTGTCTGGTGGCACATTGCAAATGTCACACATGGTATTTGACCCACTCGTTCGTTTCACCCAAGAAATGGACTTCGAACCTCGTCTAGCTGAAAGCTGGGAACGTGTGAATGACACGACGGTTCGTTTTAAGCTACGTGAAGGCGTTAAGTTCCACTCTGGTAATGACCTAACAGCAGACGATGTTGTTTGGACATTTAACCGTCTTCAAAGCTCTCCTGACTTTAAAGCTATCTTCGACCCGTATGAGAAAATCGTTAAGGTTGATGACTACACGTTTGACCTAGTGACTAAAGGTCCTTACCCACTTGTACTGCAAACAGCGACGTACATCTTCCCTATGGATAGCAAGTTTTACTCAGGTAAAACGGCAGATGGCAAAGACAAATCTGAGCTAGTTAAGCATGGTAACTCTTTTGCATCGACGCATGTTTCGGGTACTGGTCCATTCATCGTAACGGCTCGTGAGCAAGGCGTTAAGGTTGAATTTGAGCGTTTCGCTGATTACTGGGACAAAGAATCTAAAGGTAACGTAGACAAGCTAACACTAGTACCAATCAAAGAAGATGCAACGCGTGTAGCAGCACTTCTTTCTGGCGGTGTTGACATGATTCACCCAGTTGCGCCAAACGACCACAAACGTGTCGCTAGCGCTGAAGGTGTTGATCTAGTGACGCTACCTGGTACGCGTATCATCACGTTCCAAATGAACCAAGAAAGCAACGAAGCACTGAAAGATGTTCGCGTTCGTCAGGCGATTGTTCACGCAATCAACAACGAAGGTATCGTTAAGAAAATCATGAAAGGCTTCGCAACCGCTGCTGGTCAGCAAAGCCCAACAGGCTACGTTGGTCACAACGATGCGCTTGTTCCACGTTACGACGTGAAAAAAGCGAAAGAGTTGATGAAAGAAGCTGGCTATGAGAATGGCTTCACGCTAACGATGATGGCACCTAACAACCGTTATGTGAACGACGCGAAAGTAGCGCAAGCAGCGGCAGCGATGCTGTCTAAGATCGGCATCAAAGTAGATCTTAAGACAATGCCTAAAGCGCAATACTGGCCAGAGTTTGATGTGTGTGCAGCAGACATGATGATGATCGGTTGGCACTCAGATACTGAAGATTCAGCGAACTTCAACGAGTTCCTAACAATGACTCGTAACGAAGAAACGGGTCGTGGTCAGTACAACTGTGGTCACTACTCAAATCCAGAAATGGATGCGATTGTTGAAGCAGCAAACGTAGAAACGGATCCTGCTAAGCGTGCTGAAATGCTGAAAGGCGTTGAGGCGACACTATACAACGACGCAGCATTCGTACCGCTACACTGGCAAAGTGAAGCGTGGGGCGCGAAGTCTAACGTGAAAGCAGCAGCAATTGTTAACCCAATGGTAATGCCTTACTTTGGCGACCTAGTGGTTGAATAATCACAAGTGATTGTGATGTAGGAGGGGAGTGTTCCCCTCCTCAATTCTCTCTACTCAGCTCAGTTTATTTCAGTCGGATTGAGCGGTTATTAAGACTGAATGTTTCTCTCTCAATGAGATCTATGGATAGTTAAGGGGCAAGGAATGTTTTCGTTTCTGGTCAAGCGCCTGTTTCAGGCACTGATAGTGATGTTTGTGATCAGTTTGGTGGCGTTTGCCATTCAGGATAACCTGGGTGACCCGCTGCGTGAGCTTGTAGGTCAGTCGGTTTCGGAAGCAGAGCGTCAAGCACTGCGTGATGAGTTGGGCCTCAACGATCCTTTCGTAACAAAATACACTCGTTTTATTGGTGCAGCGCTGCAAGGCGATCTTGGCACTTCATACTTTTTCAAACGTCCTGCCGTTGAGGTTATTCTCGATAAGCTGGTGGCAACACTAGAGCTGGTATTCGGCGCGACGCTTATTATTATTTGTTTATCGATACCACTCGGTGTGTACTCGGCAATTCACCCAAAGAGTTTCTTTACCAAGCTGGTGATGGCCGGCAGTAGTATTGGTATCTCGATTCCGGTTTTCCTAACGGCGATCATGCTGATGTATGTATTCTCTATTGAGTTAGGCTGGCTACCGTCTTTCGGGCGTGGTGAAACTGCGAACGTGCTCGGTTGGGAGTCAGGATTCTTCACAATCGATGGTATTAAGCACCTTATCTTGCCATGTATCGCATTGGCATCGATTATGTTGCCACTTTTCATTCGCTTGGTTCGTTCTGAAATGTTAGAAGTACTGAGCTCGGAATACATCAAGTTTGCGAAAGCAAAAGGGCTACCTCTTAAAAAAATCTACTATCAACATGCCCTTAAAAACACGATGTTACCTGTTTTGACCGTTGGTGGTGTTCAGATCGGTACTATGGTGGCGTATACCATCCTGACTGAAACCGTCTTCCAGTGGCCTGGCACAGGCTTCCTTTTCCTTGAAGCGATTAACCGTGTAGATACACCATTGATTACCGCTTACGTTATTTTCGTTGGCCTTATCTTCGTGGTGACGAACACTATCGTTGACTTGTTGTACGGCTTGATTAACCCAACCGTAAACCTAACTGGAAAAGGAGCATAACCATGAACCAAGCAAATGTAGCTGCTGCTCCTTCAGCGTGGGAGCGTTTTAAAAACTCGGACTTCTTGTATTACTTCAAGCGCGACAAAGTCGCTATGGCAAGTTTTACGGTCTTCATGATGTTCTTGGTGTTAGCACTAGCTGCGCCTGTCATCGCCCCTACTGACCCATATGATTTATCGTCTATCGATATTATGGACTCGGAGCTGCCGCCATCTTGGATGGAAGACGGTGACGAGAACTTCGTATTAGGCACCGATGACCAAGGTCGTGATATTTTATCCACCATTCTTTATGGTTCTCGACTGTCTCTGACCATTGGTTTCCTAGCGGTAGGTTTACAGTTATTCCTAGGTATTGTGATTGGTCTATCAGCGGGTTACTTCGGTGGTCGTATCGATAGCTTCTTGATGCGTTTTGCTGATGTTCAGTTGTCGTTTTCAACCATGATGGTTGCGATCATAGTCTCTGCTATCTTTAAGGCCAGCTTCGGCACTGAGTTCTATAGCCAATATGCCGTGACCATGCTGGTCGTGATAATTGGTGTGGCGGAATGGCCGCAGTATGCACGTACTATCCGTGCCTCGGTTCTTGCAGAGAAAAAGAAAGAGTATGTAGAAGCAGCGCGAGTGATGGGCTTTAGAGCGCCACGTATCATGTTCCGTCATATTCTGCCTAACTGTTTGTCGCCAATTTTGGTTATCTCAACGGTACAGGTTGCGAATGCAATCATGTCCGAAGCGGCGCTGTCGTTCTTAGGTCTTGGTCTGCCAGTAGACCAGCCATCATTGGGCTCTTTGATCAGTATCGGTTTTAACTACATTTTCTCTGGTTCGTGGTGGATTACCGTGTTCCCAGGCATTGTTCTGATTACCTTAGTGTTGGTTATTAACCTACTAGGTGACTGGCTACGTGATGTATTCAACCCGAAAATCTACAAAGGGTGATCCAGAGTGATTGATTTTTAATCCCGATCGTCACTACACTAAGAGTCGCAGATAATTGCGGCTCTTTTTATTTGTGCCGCTGATAACAATAGCCAAGAGTGTTCAGAGGATGTTTATGAGCTCTTTAAATGGTGTAAAGGGATTAGGTTGTTTTTCGTTTAGTGCTTTGTTGGGCACCTTGTTGTTAACCAGTAGTGTGGTTCCTTTACCAGTTTATGCTGAGGATGCGTTGTGTGACGCTTCCCAGCCCTCCACCAATGAACTGCCGGTTTTAGATAAATCTTGTCCGATTGGAGATGGGATTTGGAGCAATGAAGTTCCCGTAAGCGCAACATCGCTTTATTGGATTCAGTGCGGCATTCTTGATGCACCCATGGCACTGACTCAAGCGAAAACCTTGTACGCCAAAATCACCACCGATGTGTGGATGCTGCCTCAGAAAAATAGCTATCGTTGTCTGATTGGTCCATACAGCGATGCTGAGATCGCCAAGCAAGAGCTTGTTCAAGTCAAAGCCTTATCTGGTTATCGTGATGCTTTTATCCGCCAAGTGGAACGCAACGCTTCTGCCAACGCACCTCAACGTACTGCCAAAGTGACGCAGCAAGTTCCCGCTAAAACGGCTAAGCCGCTGGCATCCAAGCCAGTAAGGAAAGCTGAGAAGATAACGCCTCTTGCGACCAGCGCTAAGGCTTCATTGGGTGTTCGGTTAAATGCGGAAGTTAATGGACAGCGTTATAGCGTGCCTTATATCGCTAATAGTAGTCATCAGTTCTATATGGAACATGATAAAGCGTGGAACCGCTTGAGTTATCAGTCTGCCATAAAGGTATGCAGTGACCTTGATATGCATTTGGCGAGTAATGAAGACTGGCAAGCCTTGGTAAAATCACAAGTGATGCAGAAAAATCGCTGGCCACTACAAATGCCGTATTGGGGAGATGGTCAGAAAGGGCTGTTTACTAATGGCAAAGTATCACCGTTAAAAGGCAATACTTTGCTCAATGTAGTGTGTGTGGGTAAATAACCTTTAAGGCAATAACCAACGAGTCTTACTGCTGAGTGACAACAACCAACTGGTTGCTAATGCCAAACTGCCGCTGACAATAACCCAAAATGGAATCATATAGATTGGGTGACCTTGATGTAGGCCGAGTTCGTTCATCGGCCACAGGAATAGCGGGTGAAGAATATAAATACCCAAGCTGTATTTACTAATAAAGCTCACCACTTTCTTTGCTCCTGGCCAAAGCTTGTCGGCGTAGGCTTTGCAAACGATAAATATCATACTGGCCGCTAGGACGGTATTTAGAGTCTTGTAAGAGAACCAGCGTCCAACATAATAACGACCTTCGTCAATACTTCCTTGAACTACCATATAACTGCTCAGCGCCATCGCGCCAACACCCAGAATAATGGACACAGTAACCACGCCTCGGCTCGCTGGCAGCTTCTGATACAGGATATAGCCCAGAGGTAATAAGCCCATATAAAGCCAGAACTGCTCGCTCCAAGGACCATCAACTCTTAATAAGAACAACAGCGTAGTGAGTAACCAAAGGCCGGTAAATGCGTAAAGTGCGCTGTCATCAAACTTGCGAACGAACACCTGCAAGAACGGGATCGCCACATAAAGCGGAATAAAGTAGTAAAAGAACCCAAGATGGTAATAGGTCTGATGGTGATAGCTCTCAGACAAGACTTCTTTAACCGTATTGCCGTTAAAGCCTTCAATGGTCCATCCGGATAAGTAAGCGTAGAAAAGTGACCATGCGATAAATGGAATCAGCACTTTACCGAGACGACGAGACAGATAATATTTCATATCAAACGGTCGCTTGTCGTTGAGCATGAGGGCGCCGGTTATCAAAATAAACACCGGGACTGCCCAGCGACTGAATCCATTAAAGGTGATAGCGGTAATCCATTCGCCCATAGGGATCTGTCCGAGTTCATGACGGTAAGGGCCTAGCGCATGAATAATGATGACAGCGAGTGCCGCCACACAGCGCATGGCATCGAAGAAAAATATGTGCTTTTTATCCATTAATAACTCCTTACAGTCTTTAGAAACTATAAGAAATATAATCAGGTGCGGGAAGAGTACTTAGATAAAAGTTGTGTAAAAACTGCTCCATACAGAGCAGCTTTTACTGGTTTGATCACGCTGAAGGGCAAACGACTTCACCCCAGAACCAGTTTGATTGTGTGGGCGACTCCCAAACACCAGGGTTGTTCTTAGCAATAAAACACTTTCCTTGGTAGCTTACGGTATCGCCATTGCTGACAGATGTACTACCCGGAATCCAAGTAACTAGATTAATTTCAGGTGGCGTGGTGGTGCTTCCACCACTATTCCCGTCGCCAGTACCTCCATTGTCGTTATCTGTTGAGGGAAGAGTGTCCACAATCCGCACTTCTGGCCAATTGGCGTGGGAGCCATAAAAGTTGGTGACGCATTTTTCATAGTCACCGGGTACGAGAGCAGAGTAAGCAGTTTGGTAACCGACCAAGTTACATTCAAAAGAGACGCCTTCAGGACGGTCAGCATGATAAGCCCAACTGGCTTCCCAGTTAGTGTAAAGTACATCTGTTGCGCCGTTTAAGTTCAAGCTTCCATAAGGGGTTTGTTGCCAACACGTATTGGTCTCGTCGGCTTCAATGGGAATCTGATAGTGTGCAGCGAGCCCTTCCCAGTAACGAATTCGGTTAACTGGCTGCCCTTTGTTTTTATTCTGCTCCCCACATTCAATACCACCATTGATGATGTTGATGGTGGTACCAAACCCATAGCCAATACCAGCCTCTACTTCTCGCTGAGATGGGACCCAAGTTCTATCAATAACATGCAACATGGCGGGCTTTGGTGCTTGTGGCGTTAAAAAAAACCAGATAGCAGAGGCGAGGTTTAACCACGAGTCAGCCACAAGCGCTGGGTTATCGAGTAACACCGTTGCATCACCATCAAACATCACTTCAGAAAAAGGACCGTAGTTGAAGTGGTAAGAGAGTTGTTTAGCGCCACGACCAAAATAGCCTTGGTTGGCGGCGCAAGGCCAACGTTTGTTTTGCCAATCATTCTGACCACACCCCGTGGTATAGCCTGGCTGTCCTTCGGACCAACCCATTTCGCGCACATGAACCAGTGCTTGCTGCCATTCTTCGAGAGCTAAAGGGTTATCCCAAGAGTTATCCTTGGCGATGTGACCTCCGGTTTCTTGGGCAAAATGGGCGAAGGCGGTCACGATGGAACGCTTACAAATAGCATCGGCATCTCGATTGTCGCTATAGTCACCACAAAACGCTGGAAATTTACCAATAGCCTGTAAAAAGCGCTGATAGGTGTACTCTGGCGCAGCCATATGAGTGAGAAAGTCCCATTCATCACGTGGGAAGACTCGCTCAGCCCGTTTTACGTTACTTGGGTTGGTTGCTAAGCCTGCATCAATCGAATCCACGACAGAGTTTGAGGCTGTCTGCAATGCCTCAGCCCACACTCTGTACATGGGGTTGCTAGTTTTGCTTGCTTCACTATTTTGTATGTCGCTACGGGCAATAATATACCCGGTTGGATTTTGTGGATCAGGGTGCGGGTTTACCGCAAGGGTAGGTAAGCTTAAGCAGGTAGTGCTTGCTGCCATAAGCCATCGAGAGGTTTTCATCTGACGTTCCTTTTCAATATTATTTATCTAGGCTAGATAGATTCACCTGTAGTGAGAAGGCGTTACTTTCTAGCGCAACAAACTATAGAAAAGGCCATGGAAGAGTGATCGTGAAACCCATGAATTTCGTGCTTGATGCTTTCTCTATGCGAGGCATTTCAAACCTTACTTGAGTGGCTAAGGTGAAACTCTCGTTGAAGTGTGCAATGACTCTAAAACAAAAAAGCCCAGCATGAGGTGCTGGGCTTTGAAAATAGAGTGTATGCGTTAACGCATCGTCACGAATTCCTCGGAACCCGTTGGGTGAATTGCCACGACAGAGTCGAAGTCTGCTTTGGTCGCGCCCATCTTCATCGCAACGCCAAAACCTTGAATCATTTCATCAACAGTAAAGCCGATGCCGTGCAAGCCAACAACCGTCTCTTCTGGGCCAGCACAAACCAGTTTCATCTTACATGGCTGGCGATGCTTGGTTACTGCTGTGTACATAGCAGTGAAGCCAGAGGTGTAGACTTTGATGTTATCTTTGCCGTACTTCTCTTCCGCTTGTTGTGTGGTTAGGCCGATGGTGCCGATAGGTGGATGACTGAATACCACAGTTGGTACTAGGTCGTAGTCCATCTTCGCATCTGGTTTGTTGTTAAATAGGCGCTCAGAAAGCTGACGACCTGCTTTAACGGCAACTGGAGTGAGCTCAATGCCGCCTTCCATGATGTCACCAACACAGTAAATACCATCTACATTCGTGGTTTGGTACTCATCGACTTTGATGTAGCCACGATCGTTGGTTGCCACACCTGTAGCACCAAGATTAATTGCATCTGTCGCTGGGTGACGACCGATTGCCCAAATCAAGGTATCAACATTTTGGCTCTCACCGTTTTCAAGATGTAGCGTTAGGCTACCGTCCGCCTCTTTAACCACTTCTTTAGGCACGGAGTGGGTGTGCAGCGTTGGACCTTCGGTATTCATTACTTCAACCAACGTCTCGATGATCATTGGGTCAAAGCTACGTAGAGGTGATTCTTTACGGCAGAATAGGTGAGTTTCTGTACCTAGTGCGTGTAGTACACCTGCGATTTCTACTGCAATGTAGCCTGCGCCGATAACTGCAACGCGTTTTGGCTGCTCGCTTAGCTCAAAGAAACCATTAGAATCGATGCCGTATTCTGCGCCTGGAATATTTGGAATGGTTGGACGACCACCAACGGCAATAAGGATGTGATCAGCTGTGTAGTGCTCGCCGTTCACTTCGACAGTTTTCGCATCAACAAACTTAGCAAAACCACGAATGACATTAACTTTGTTGTTGCCAAGCACGCGATCGTAAGATTGGTGAATACGGCCAATGTATGCTTGGCGGCTCTCAACCAGTTTGCTCCAATCGAAACCTTTAACGTCGACATCAAAACCATAGTCTTCTGCGTACAGGTTCATCGCTTCAGCAACTTGTGCACCGTGCCACATGACTTTCTTTGGCACACAGCCAACGTTTACACAGGTACCGCCAAGATCTTGAGCTTCAATCAGCGCGACCTTCGCGCCGTACATTGCCGCACGGTTTGCAGATGCGATACCGCCGCTGCCACCACCAATACAGATATAGTCAAAATGCGTTGCCATTACGTTCTCCGAGAGCTTATTAATTTTATGATTGCTAGTAACCGATACATTGGGGTGAAGAGTAGGGAACTCAATATCATCGCAATGTTTTGTTAAGAATCGCTATCCATACTATAAATCGAGTCTAGCAACTTTCTCCAATGGGAAAAAGCAGAGTTAATTATGAGTAATAACGATTAATGACGAGATAAGAGGGCATTACGCCCTCTATAAAAGTCGCTTAGCCACAACAGCTTGATGTTGAGCAATCTTGTTTAGCTTGCACGTCTTTTCCAGTAGCAAGGTAAGTATTAGTTAGGTAGAAATCAGCAAACCGCGTTTCAAAGTCGCTAGAGACGGTCTTCTCGACCAATCCTGATTCCATGATGTTGCGTTGCCACGCTTGCATTTTTGGCAGTCCGCAGAAAAAATCATAGCCAGAGTGCGCTTTTACAATTGCAGCGCGGTGCAAGAGTGGTAACCACGACATATCAACATTGCTGAAGGTGTCCGACTTGAAAAACTTGGTGTTACCAGATAGATGATTCTCTGCCTTTTGGAATGCCTTAATCAGTTTTTCCGCACGTTCTTTAAAGGTCTCTTTATCTTTGCTGCTCATTGTGCCGCATTGAGCAAGGTAGTGTTTAGAGCCTAAATAGCTCCATGCACGATCGAGTGCGCGCTGCTCGTTACTCACGCCTTGTTCAATCGGACCATATTCATCTTCGATGTATTCAATGATAGCGTCTGATTCAAACAAAGCGGTACCTGATTCCGTGACCATCACTGGCACCTGACCATTGGGTGAGATATCTAGGAACCATTGTGGCTTGTCTTTTAGGCTGATGTATTCAATCTCATAGGGAATGCGTTTTGCTTCCAGTGCAGCAGTGACACGTTGGACAAAAGGACAAATCTTAAAGCTAAAAATCTTAATCATCAGGGTTTTCCTCATTAGGCTATTAGGGTGTACTCATTGCACATGGCTTCGGTACTTTCACTAGTAAGACGCGGGAGGCGAGAGAAAGACGAAAATAATTTCAATAAAGTCGAAATATTTTCTGGAGAGCTAAAAATAAGCGCAATTAAGAAAGGCGCAATATTGCTTTAAAACAATTGATTACGCCTTTTCTTGAGATTAGAAGTGTTTCCCAAAAATTACTCTGGGACAATCCACTCCACTTTAAAGTGGCCTGTTGCTGGAGCGATCTTGTCTTTAAGGTACGGCAAAATGGCATTCATTTGCTGCTCTAGCTTCCACGGAGGGTTGATGACAATCATGCCCGAAGCTGTCATTCCGCGTTCGTTAGTATCTGGTGAGACACCAAGTTCGATTTGCAAAATCTTGCGAATACCAAGACCTTCTAAGCCTTCAATCATATCGTCGATATCATAGCGATTGACCACAGGGTACCAAATCGCATAAATACCCGTTGCCCAGCGTTTATAACTTTGGGCAATGGCCGTCACGACATCACGATATTCACGAGCGAGTTCATAAGGTGGATCGATCAAGACCAAACCACGGCGTTCTGCTGGTGGCAAGCTGCCTTTTAAGCGCTTAAAACCGTCTTCTTTAAAGATTTTGACTTGACGGTCACGATGGAATTCTTGCTCAAGTAATGGAAAGTCGCTTGGGTGTAATTCTGTTAATACCATACGGTCTTGAGGACGCAAATGGGCACGCGCCACACGAGGAGAACCTGGGTAATAACGCAGTGTGTCGCTGTTGTTCAGTGTCTCTATCGATTCAATGTAGCTGGCGATATCTTCAGGAATGTCGGCATTTCCCCAAATACGACCGATGCCTTGCTTATATTCACCAGTTTTCTCAGACCATTCGTGGGTAAGGTCATAACGGCCTACGCCCGAATGAGTATCGTGATAAACGAATGGCTTTTCCTTGTTTTTTAGTGAATTAAGGATAAGACTTTGTACTATGTGTTTAACCACATCGGCATGGTTACCCGCGTGAAAACTGTGACGATAGCTCAGCAAAATAAAGACTCTGTTTAACAATAATGGACGGATTATAACCTCTTCTGACGAGAAGCGGCAGAGGAGTTGGTGTTTTGAATCACCGTAATTGAATCTCGAAGGATTGAAATTTCTGTTTCGAGACTACATTTATCTATTAATTACGCTCACTTGCCTTCCAATGAAGTGAGGGAATCCAATAACTAAAAAGGGACGCTGCATGGCAAATCCACTACTGACGTTTACCGACTTACCTCCTTTCTCTCAAATTAAGCCTGAGCATGTGAAGCCAGCCGTTGAACAAGCGATTGAGGCATGCCGAGCTAAAATAGATGAAGTGCTTGAAGGTAACACCAACCCGACTTGGGACAATGTCGTTGCGCCAATCGAGCAAATTGATGACAAGCTTAGCCGCTTATGGTCACCTGTGAGCCATATGAACTCAGTGATGAACAGTGATGAATTGCGTGAAGCGTATGAAAGCTGCCTACCAATTCTTTCTGAATACGGCACTTGGGTGGGGCAGCACAAGGGGCTGTATGAAGCGTACAAAGCGATCAAAGCCAGTGACGCGTTTAACACGCTTTCCCAAGCGCAACAGAAAACCATCAAAGATTCACTGCGTGATTTTGAGTTGTCTGGTATTGGTCTGCCAGCCGATGAGCAGCATCGCTATGGTGAAATCAGCAAGCGTATGTCTGAGCTAGGCTCGCAATTCTCTAATAATGTCCTAGATGCCACCATGGGTTGGACTAAGCACATTACTGATGAGAACGAGCTAGCCGGTATGCCAGAATCGGCACTCGCGGCGGCAAAAGCGGCAGCTGAGGCGAAAGAGTTAGAAGGTTATCTACTGACATTGGATATTCCGTCTTACCTCCCAGTTCTAACCTACTGCGATAACCAAGAGCTACGTAAAGAGCTGTACGAAGCCTACGTGACGCGCGCTTCTGATCGCGGTCCAAATGCGGGTAAATGGGACAACACTGAGATTATCGCTGAGCAACTTAAGCTGCGCCATGAAATCGCCCGCTTGCTTGGCTTTGGTACTTATAGTGAAAAGTCACTGGCGACCAAGATGGCAGAAAGCCCAGCCCAAGTGCTTGGCTTCCTGAATGATCTTGCGACTAAAGCTAAACCTCAAGGTGAGCGTGAAGTAGAGGAGCTACGCCAGTTTGCTGAAAAAGAGTTCGGCGTGACTGAGCTAAACCTTTGGGATATTGCTTACTACAGTGAGAAGCAGAAACAGCACCTGTTCCAATTCTCTAATGAGGAGCTGCGCCCTTACTTCCCAGAATCAAAAGTGGTCAGCGGGTTGTTTGAAGTGCTAAACCGCGTCTTCGGGATGCAGATTAAAGAGCGTGAAGGGGTAGACACTTGGCATGAGTCAGTCCGCTTCTTCGATATTTTTGACAGCACTGACACACTGCGCGGTAGCTTCTATCTTGACCTGTACGCGCGTGAACACAAGCGTGGTGGTGCGTGGATGGATGAGTGTCGTGTACGACGCACCGATCTTGACGGTGAACTGCAAACACCAGTGGCGTATCTAACGTGTAACTTCAATAAGCCAGTCGGCGGTAAACCTGCCATGTTCACTCATGATGAAGTCGTGACTCTGTTCCACGAAACAGGTCATGGTATTCATCATATGTTGACGAAGATTGATACGGGTGCGGTGTCAGGCATTAACGGTGTTCCTTGGGATGCAGTTGAGCTGCCAAGTCAGTTCCTAGAGAACTGGTGCTGGGAAGAAGAGGCACTTGCGTTTATCTCTGGTCACTATGAGACAGGCGAGCCGCTACCTAAAGAGATGCTCGACAAAATGCTAGCGGCGAAAAACTTCCAATCTGCGATGTTTATTTTACGTCAGCTTGAGTTCGGTTTGTTCGATTTCACGCTGCACACGGAATACGATCCAGACATCGGTGCACGCGTGCTAGAGACTCTGGCAGAAGTGAAGTCGAAAGTAGCCGTACTTCCAAGTCTTGAATGGAACCGTTTCTCACACAGCTTTGGTCATATCTTTGCGGGAGGTTATAGCGCGGGTTACTACAGCTACTTGTGGGCAGAAGTGTTGTCTTCCGATGCCTATTCACGTTTTGAGGAAGAAGGCATCTTCAATAAAGAAACAGGACAAAGCTTCTTGAATAACATCCTTGAAATGGGTGGCAGTGAAGAACCAATGGAGCTATTTAAGCGCTTCCGTGGTCGTGAGCCGGAGATCGATGCTCTATTACGTCATTCTGGCATCAGTGCGTAGTATCTAATTGAAGTAATATTTGGAGCCCTTAATCTTTGATTGAGGGCTTTTTTATTATGTTGAGAAAGCGAATTTTACCGGCTGAGCCAATAGTTAAGTTGGTAGAAAAGACCGTTAAGATGATATATCTCCCCAATTGAATAACTATTGAATAGCGATTAATAATCGATAATTCGTCATCAAAACCTTCCGACCTTGATCAAGGTCCGTCGTGTAAACAAGTTTCAATGTTCGAAAAAACAGAAGTGTTATTTCAGTGAAAATTAGGTGTTATTAAAATCTGCTTACAATGAATAAATAGTTCTAAGCTCTGAATAAAAAACTAGTTTGTTTTAAGTCAAAGAATCGTCCTAGAGTGCATGTAAGCGCTCCGAAAGTTAATTACAAGCCTATTTGGTTTCGGGTAATTTATTTTTACTCATCGCTTACGCATTAATTGTTAATAAACATGCAAACAGCGTTGAGATTTTAAAAATTTATATTCAGCGATTGCTTTTTATCGGTTTGCCATTCTACCGGTGTCGACTGAATTTATTCGGAGTATCCCCTATGACTAAAAAGTGGTTCACTGAAACCGTTGAGAATACCCAGCAGATGATGGGTGTAGCGCCAGAGCAAGGTTTGTCTTCACAAGAAGCGGCGGAGCGTCAATCTCAGTACGGTAAAAACGAACTTCAAGAAAAGGCAGGAAAATCTGCGCTTGAACTCTTTGCTCATCAATTTAAAAACCCACTGATCTTCATTCTAGGTGTGGGTGCCATTGTTTCCTATTTCACCGGACACTTAGTGGATGCTATCGCGATTACCGCGATCATCTTTATCAATGCGCTTATCGCATTCTGGCAAGAATTCAAAGCTCAGAAAGGGATGGAAGCGCTGCGCCAAATGGCCGCACCGTCTGCACAAGTGAAGCGTGATGGTGAATGGATTGATATTCCAGCTAGCGACATCGTGCCTGGTGATATCTTAAAAATCAGCACAGGTGACATCCTAGCGGCTGACGTTCGTATCTTAGAAGCTAATCGTCTATCTATCGACGAAGCGGCACTGACTGGTGAATCTGAGCCGGTAGATAAAACGGCTAAAGTGATTGACGACGAAACGGTAGGTCTTGGTGACCAGTTAAACATGGGCTTTATGACTACCATGGTTACGTCGGGCACGGGTCTAGGTTTAGTTGTGGCGACAGGTATGCAGACCGAAGTAGGTCACATTGCCGACCTGATGGCGAACACTGAAGAAACTAAGACACCAATGCAAGAGCGTATGGATACCATCGCCAAGACTTTGATGCTAGTTGCGCTTGGCGTAGTAGCAGTAGTGTGTGCGATTGGTCTTTATTATGGCATGCCTTGGCTAGAGATCTTAAATACAGGTATCTCACTGTCGGTAGCCGCTATTCCTGAAGGCCTTCCTACGGTAATCACTATTGTTCTGACCATGGGTTCTACTCGTATGGTGAAGAATAATGCTCTGGCTAAGCAGTTGGCGGCGATAGAGACTTTAGGTTCTACCACAGTTATCTGTTCAGATAAAACAGGTACGCTCACCCAAAACCAAATGCAGGTAATGAAGGCGTATGATGCAAGCGGTCGTTACTGGGAAGTAAGTGGTAAAGGCTTCAGCCCTGAAGGTCAATTTAAGCCGCTATCGCACAGCACAGATGCAAAGCAAAGCCCAGAGATGATGAAAGGGCTAGTGGTTGCAACATTATGTAATGACTCTGAATACATCATGGATGGCGACAAGTCGACGGTTCGTGGTAATCCAACAGAGGGCGCCCTGATTGTGGCGGCGGCGAAGGCGGGTCTTAACCAGTCTGAGATGCTGACTTCAGGCGGCTATTCAATTGTTGAGAAGTTCCCATTCGACTCTTCTCGTAAGATGGCATCAGTGATTGTCAAAGATCCAGAGGGTAACCATTTCCTAGCGATTAAAGGTGCACCAGATGTGATTCTTCGCAATGCTGCAGGCTTTATGGTTGATGGTATGCCAGTAGACCACACACCAACCGCGACAGACGGCAACTTAGCGCTAGCGGCAAGCCCGAGCGAAGAGATTGTGGCGAACTATGAAGCGGCGATTGAGAACTTTGCTCAAGATGCATTACGTACGCTAGCGGTTGGCTATAAAGCGTTATCTGAAGCTGACCTTGAGCGTGACCATAGCGAGCTTGAGAAAGACATTACTGTGCTTGGCCTATACGGCATCATGGATCCACCGCGTCCTGAAGTACGCGATGCCATTGAAAGTTGCTACCAAGCAGGGGTAAGAACGGTAATGATCACAGGTGACCACGCGCTAACTGCCGCGGCGATTGCTCGTGATATCGGTATCATCCGTAGTGAGAAAGACTTGGTTTTGACGGGGGCAGAGCTCGATGAGATGGACGATGATAAGCTTCGTCAAATCTGTCCAGACGTTGCGGTATTTGCCCGTGTAACGCCAGAGCACAAGTTACGTATCGTTCAAGCTCAACAGTTCAACAACGAAGTGGCTGCGATGACAGGTGATGGTGTGAATGATGCGCCAGCACTGCGCCGCGCAGACATTGGCGTTGCCATGGGTATTACTGGTACGTCGGTTGCGAAAGACTCAGGTGACCTTATCTTACTGGATGACAACTTTAGCACTATCGTGAAAGCGGTACGCCAAGGTCGTCAAATCTTCGATAACCTTCGTAAGTTCATCCGTCAGGCTCTGACAGCGAACGTTGGTGAAGTATCGGTAATTCTGTTCGCATTCTTAATGATGGGCCCAGAAGCTATTTTGCCGCTAACACCATTGATGATTCTATGGATCAACTTGGTATCGGACGGTCTACCAGCACTAGCGTTAGGTGTTGAGCCAGAAGAGAAAGATCTGATGGAGCGTAAGCCTCGCAAACGTAACGAGAGCTTCTTCAGTGACCATCTAGGTACTCGTATCCTGACTCGTGGTCTGGCACTAGGTGGCATGAGCTACATGGCGTTTAACTGGGCACTGACGAACGGTTTCTCAGCGAACTACGCACAGACAATGGCATTTGCGATGCTGGTGTTTGCTCAGCTATGGCACCTATTTGACTCACGTACCTTTACGTCGCTATACCGCAGAAACCCATTCACGAACCCGTATCTACTAGGTGCGGTAGCGGTGTCAGCGATTCTATCGCTAGGGGTTATTTATACCGGTCTAGGTCAGCTAATCTTCAACACGGAAGCACTAGCAGCAGGTCACTTATTCGGTGTCGTTATGGCAGCATCACTACCGACGCTGGTTATGTCTGCAGTGAAAGAAGCAACGAAGACTAAGTGGGTTTAATCCTTCACTTGGGATAGTAAAAAGGCGCTCTAAAGAGCGCCTTTTTTTGGGTTGGTGGGGCTTTGGAGTAGACCCCTGCCTGCGCAGGGGGACGGACTTAAAAGTATATTTCCTCAAAATGTTCCGTCATTCCGCTAGCTTCGCAGGAATCTACATACGGCGCACACAACCCTTAAGGATTCACATTGCGACTAATCGGGTTCTGCAACGAGATCAACGTTTCCGTCGATTGTACTTCTTCAATCGCTTGCAGTTTATCAATTAACACGTGCTGCAGCTCCTCAATTGAGCGACACATCAGCTTCACGAAGATGTTATATGCCCCTGTGGTGTAGTAGGCTTCAACCACTTCATCCAAGGCATTTAGTTTCTCTAGTGCAGAATGGTAGTCACGCGCAGCGTAAAGGTTAATACCGATAAAACAGCACACGTCGTAGCCGAGTTTTTTGGTATTAACGACCACTTCGGTACCTTCGATAATTCCAGCGGCTTTCATCTTTTCAATGCGCACATGGATAGTGGCAGGGCTGACATCGAACTGCTTCGCCATTTCTGCATAGGGGCGACGGGCATCTTCCATCAGTGTTTTTAGGATCGCTTTGTCGAGGTCATCAAGTCCATTAGTGGCATGCATATCGAGTCCTAGGTTATGGTCGTATTGATGGGGCTAAAGCTTATCACTATTTCCATCTGGTCGTCTTAGTGCGGATCACGGTTATTGGTCACCGTTGCGACTTGAGGTAAACTTGCGCGCTATACCTTAGCCTTATTCGGAGCCTATCTTGCAAATCCAACTTATCTGCGAACATGAGCCACGCCAACAACAGCTACTGGATCTTGCCAGTCGTTGGGGCTTAACGGCGTGCCAATCGTCTGAATTCGCTCTGGTTTTAACTGAAGAAAGGCTAGAACTACGCAAGTTGGATGAGCCTAAACTAGGCGCTATCTTTGTTGATCTTGCTGGTGGTGCGGTGGCTCATCGTCGTAAGTTTGGAGGTGGCAAGGGACAGGCTATTGCTAAAGCGGCTGGGTTAAATAAAGGTGCGACACCCACCGTTCTTGATGGAACGGCAGGCCTGGGCCGCGATGCTTTTGTACTAGCTTCTCTGGGCTGTAAAGTACAAATGGTAGAAAGACACCCGGTAGTGGCCGCTTTACTTGATGACGGTCTTTCACGTGCCAAGCAGGATGAAGAAATCGGAGAGTGGGTCAGCGAGCGAATGTCTCTGTTGCACGCATCAAGCTTGGAAGCTTTGGATTCCCTCGCTGATGACAGCCAGTTTGAACGCCCCGATGTCGTTTACCTTGACCCGATGTACCCGCATCCAGAAAACAAGAAAAAATCTGCTCTGGTAAAAAAAGAGATGCGAGTTTTCCAGTCTTTGGTCGGCGCTGATACAGATGCCGATGGGTTACTGGAGCCAGCTCTGAAGCTTGCGACTAAGCGGGTTGTGGTGAAACGTCCTGATTACGCCAATTGGCTGGATGAGAAAAAACCGACAATGGCGATTGAAACCAAAAAAAATCGTTTTGATGTTTATGTCAACGCATCAATGAGTTAACGCTCTTCATTTGTTTATTTGAGTAATTTGCTCGTTGTAACTGGAGCAAGTTACTTGAAACTGCCCGCGTTAGACGTTATATCTAACTAAGAATCATTCCTGTTTTCGTTGTCTGGGTGTTGGAGAGTGGTATGAGTAAGCGTCTGTGTAAGTTAAATCGTCGTGATATTAGCGACAACCTCGGTGAAATACACCGATTAGTCACTGAACCTAAATACCTATGCCGCTCCTGTTCCCGATCTTCTGTGGACAAATCAACGCTGTGCAAGCCTGCCGCGATTCCTCCTGCCTCTTGTCAAAATAAGCCAGTTCACGAGCAACAGCAATGTGGTGTTCTTGCTGAAGCTTTGCCTCAAATTCGCCCTGCTAAGTTGGAAAAGCTCTCAGAGAAAAAAGTCGGCAAAACATCAGTGTTAGAGGCAAATTTGATTGATTCAGAGATGATGGACGTAGTGGACAAAAAAGCGGTAAAACGAGCCAAGAAGGCCCTAAAGGCACAGAAAAAAGCTCAGAAGAAGTTGCTGAAAGTACTCAAGAAGAGCCAAAAGCTCGCTCGCAAACAGAGTAAGTTGGAACAGAAGTATCAGCTCGCGGCCAATGTGGTTGAGAAACAGGTTGTTAAAGTGCAGCCAGAACAGCTGCACTAGTTTTCTTTAGATGGAAGTCCTAAGCGTTATTGAACTGGGCTTCCGCTCTCGGTTTCACCCACAGTTCGTTGACCACTAACGACAGCAGAATGATTCCGCCTCCAATCGACAGTTTTACTAAATCCACATCGCGATTCCAAATCACAATATTGACGATAAGCCCGGCAGGAACCAATAAGTTATTCATCACGGCCAGCGCCCCAGCATTGACCAGACACGCCCCTCTGTTCCAAATGAAATACCCCAAGCCCGAGGCAATTACACCCAAGTAAATCAGCACGCCCCATTGCAGGCTGGTGGTCGGCATCTTGTCAAAACTGCCAAACAGCGCAAAGGCGATCGTTGCCACGATGGTTGCTCCAAAGTAGAAGTAACCAAACACGCTATGCTGTGGCAGTTCAACGTCTGCCTGCTCCATCACATATTTATAACCAACCTGTCCAATAGCAAAACAGAGGTTGGCTCCCTGTACCACGAGAAAGCCCGTGATGAAGTTGTCGTTGATACCTGCAAATTTGATAAAGGCAGCGCCAGCCACCGCAATCGCG
This sequence comes from Vibrio sp. La 4.2.2, assembly GCF_027586995.1. Taxonomy (NCBI): domain Bacteria; kingdom Pseudomonadati; phylum Pseudomonadota; class Gammaproteobacteria; order Vibrionales; family Vibrionaceae; genus Vibrio; species Vibrio sp. La 4.2.2. The sequence continues at coordinate 72,450 of NZ_JAPPTJ010000014.1, read as the reverse complement.
GCAGTGATAAAATACCAAGGAGAAAAGCGCCCTTTAAGGAAGTCATAGAAAAGTGTTACGTAAATGGGAGTAAAAACAGTGAATAGCAACACTTCAGGTACGGATAGCAATAAGAAGGACTGATAGTAGAAGCAATACATCAAGCCTAGTTGGATACCACCAATGGCCATCAGCTTGGCTTTTAAGGCACCTGGCACTTGTCTAAAGTTAGTAAAAGGCAAAAAGACTAACGCGGCTAACACCACACGCATTAGAACTGAGAACCACGAATCCACCTGACCCGCTAGATAGACCCCGATTAGGCTAAAAGAAAAAGCCCAAAGCAGAGTGACAGAATAAAGATAACCCATTGCTTAAACATGTTGTTAATGTGAATGATGGAGCTATTGTAACATCTTTGTGAATCAATACAGATCGGATCAAAAAAGGCTCCTTTCGAAGCCTTTTACTGCAAGTTAGTCCTTAATCGGAACCACTAACATATCGACAGGTGAGGTATTGATAAGCTGGCGAGTCGAAGACAGAATTTTGCTCCAGAAATCTTGGTGATGACCACATACCACAAGGTCGACATTGTATTCACCAATGGTATCGCGTAGCTCATTACTTAAATCACCACTACCTACTAATGAATGCTTAATTGGGTAACCTGCGTATTCTGCGAAATCTCTTAATTGAGTCATCGAGGCTTCCATCGCCTGATGTTGCGTCTCGGCCATGTTTAAATCAATCAGCCCGGTGTACAGCTCGGCATAATTGACATCAATATGGATAAATGAAACCTCTGCATCCAGTGGCTTCGCGAGAGAGACCGCCTTGTCTATGAGCATTTTGCTTTCTTCTGAGAGATCTAATGCGACCATAATATGTTTATAACTCATAACGCACTCCTCCTGACGTTAGTACTATGGAAAACATAGCATTTTCCTCCTTAAAATTATGTTGATGTGATCTCAAATCGTTATCCAAAGTACAAATTACAGGCGGTCATTCGTGATCCTGTGAAGACATATCGCGTTTGAACAGAGAGCCTGTTTTGCGCCAGCTAGAGATGAAAAAGTGGAGTCCATAAAGTTAATTCTCAGCAACAAGACAATAAATTGTGAGCAAAGTCGCCAAAGTTTTCTAGAATCAAAAGTAGCGATTGAGTATCCAGCAGGTTGCGAGTTTGGGTTTGAGATCAGAGACTCCTCAATAAGTTATGTTATAGTGGCGTTAACTTTTGAAATAAAATTAGGAGTCTAGAATGCTTTCTCCAGCAATGGTTCAGCATCTGAATGAGCAAATTAACCTCGAATTCTTCTCATCCAATCTATACTTACAAATGAGTGCTTGGTGTGAAGACAAAGGTTTTGAAGGCGCGGCGCTATTTCTTCGTAAACACGCTGACGAAGAAATGCAGCACATGCACAGACTGTTTACTTATGTGAGTGAGACTGGTGCGTTACCGATTTTAGGTAGCATCGAAGCTCCAAGACATGATTTCGAAAGTCTAGGCGATGTGTTCCGTGAAACTTACAAGCATGAGCAGATGATTACTGAAAGAATCAACAAGCTTGCTCATGTGGCGTTCACCGCTCAGGACTACTCAACGTTTAACTTTCTTCAGTGGTATGTTGCGGAGCAACATGAAGAAGAAAAATTGTTTAAAGGGATCTTAGATAAGCTAGAACTCGTAGGTGAGAATGGTCAGGCGCTATTCTTTATCGACAAAGATTTAGCAGTGTTAGCAAAAGAGGGTTCTTCTTCCATTATGGACGCCCCAGCTGAGTAATCTCAGCGTCTAAAAGTCGACTGTTCGTCTTTTTCTCTTGGGTGTCTAGGAAGATGTAGGGAGGAAAAGATGATCAGTGGAGACACTATTCTATTAGCATTGATGCTCATTACCTCAGTCAATATGGCGAGGTATCTGACAGCACTACGCGCACTTATATTCATCATGCGTGAAGCGCATCCGTTGCTCTATCAGCAAGTGGATGGACGAGGCTTCTTTACGGCGCACGGCAATATGTCGAAGCAAGTGAGACTGTATCACTATCTCAAAACTAAAGAATACCTCCACCACCACGATCCAGTGTTTACCGGAAAGTGCGACAGAGTTCGTGAGCTGTTTGTACTTTGCTGTGCGCTTATTGGTGTCACTTTGTTTGCTGGATTTTTGCTTTAACGACAAAGCATTACGGCACCTTTTATAAGGTGAGATTGAGGTAACACAAGGATAAAGCGTTGTCGCAAACCGGGCTGATGGCTCCGGGGAGTTGGCTTTATTTAATGAAGTCGCTAAAATAGCGCCAAATTGTCGAAAGGATGTGCAATCAGCACATCCTTTTTTTATTGAAATTCTTGTCGGAACGTCGTGATGAGTCAAAAAGTAGATGTGGTTGTTATTGGTGCTGGTGCTGCAGGTTTAATGTGTGCAGCAGAAGCGGGAAAACGTGGGCGTAGTGTGCTCGTGCTTGATCACGCCAAAAAACCAGGTCGAAAAATTCTTATCTCTGGTGGTGGTAAATGTAATTTCACCAACTACGACGTTTCTGCCAGTAACTATCTGTGTAGCAATCCACACTTTGTGAAATCGGCCCTGTCTCAGTATACCAACTGGGATTTTATTGCCATGGTGAGCAAATACGGCATTGAGTTTGAAGAGCGCGATCACGGCCAACTGTTCTGTTTAGAGTCGGCAAAAGATATCGTCAAGATGCTGCTGTCAGAATGTGAAACACCGAATATTCGCTTCGGCTATCAAACCGACGTACACAGTATTGAGAAGACGGAGTCCGGTTTCTCTTTGCACGCTGATACTGATGTTATCGAATGTGAATCATTGGTTGTCGCTACTGGTGGGTTATCGATGCCTAAACTAGGGGCAACCCCGTTTGGTTATAAGATTGCTGAGCAGTTTGGTCTCGAAGTAAAACCTACAACTGCGGGTTTAGTGCCATTTACTCTGCACAAGGAAGACAAAGAGGATTTTGCGGAGCTATCGGGTATTGCGGTACCTGCGGAGATTACCGCTAATGACGGCACTTTGTTTAAAGAAGCCTTGCTGTTTACTCACCGTGGTCTGTCTGGACCGTCAGTGCTACAGATTTCTTCTTTCTGGAAGCCGGGTCAAAGTGTGTCGGTTAACCTAGTTCCAGAAGCGGATATTGATGAACTGCTTGCTCGTTCGTTGGAAAAGCATCCAAATCAAAGCTTGAAGAATACTCTGGCACGTGTGCTTCCTAAACGTTTAGTGGAAGTGCTTATTGAGCGCAAAGTATTTGCAGACAAACCATTGAAGCAGTACCACGCCAAAGAGTTGGTGGCAATTCGCGAAGCATTAGAGCACTGGAAAATCGCACCGAATGGCACTGAAGGGTATCGAACGGCTGAGGTGACGCTTGGCGGTGTGAATACCGATCATCTCTCTTCTAAAACGATGGAATGCAAATCGATCCAAGGTTTGTTCTTTATTGGCGAAGTCATGGACGTCACAGGCTGGCTTGGTGGCTACAACTTCCAGTGGTGCTGGTCTTCCGGTTTTGTAGCTGGTCAGCATGTTTAATTAACCACCCTTATTCAGCATTCTCTCTCGTTGGGCTTCTACACATTTAGAGAAGCCCATCGTGTACTAACTCTCATCTTCAACTCTCTTTATCCTATCTAAAAATGTGATGCACTTAAAAGACCTTACTTTTAAAGAGGTAATTGGAGAAAATAATTCTCCAATTTTGGTTTTTGATAGTAAATAAGGTAAAAAAAATCTCTAACAAAGCTCGTATAGTGTACCTATTCGCTTAAAAGCATATCAGCCTGAAACGCTTGTTGAACGGGTTGAGATTCATAATTTTCGGTCTTGGAATTCTGAGGCTTGGTGAGTATAGGTGTATTTATGAGAACTGAACTTTGGGATGGTTTTACCCGCTTAATTAAAAAAGAAGTCGTACCTGCATTGGGTTGTACTGAGCCAGTATCGGTTGCACTAGCGAGTGCGATTGCCGCTCAAAAGCTTGCTGGAGATATCCAGATGATCTCGGTCCATGTTTCTCCTAACTTAATGAAAAATGGTATGGGTGTTGGTGTTCCAGGTACTGGAATGGTTGGGTTGTCGATCGCGGCCGCTATCGGTGCCGTGGCTGGTGAGCCAGAGGCTGGGCTTGAAGTTCTCAAAAATATTACGCCGGAAGATGTGACTCAAGCGAAATCATTGCAAAGTGCAGTGACGGTCGAAGTAGCCGACGTGCTCAACATTATTTATGCCAAAGTCGTGGTCAGTGATGGTGAACATCGCGTCGCTGTGACCATTGCAGACAGCCATACTAATGTAGTGTCGATTGAAGAGGATGGCTTAACCACTTACATCAATACACAAGAGCAAGAGGCAGAAACAGCTTCTGAGCCAACAGAAAGTCCAATGAAAGATGCTTGTGCACAGGACATTTTTGACTTTGCTCTGAATGCGCCGTTAGAAAGCATCAGCTTTATTGAGCAAGCCTATCAGCTGAACAATGACCTATCCCATGAAGGGTTAAGCCAAGACTATGGTTTGCAAGTTGGCGCTACATTTAAGCGTAATGTCGACAAAGGTTTGCTTGCTAAAAGCTTGATGACGGACGTACTTTGTCGAACTTCGGCTGCGTCGGATGCTCGTATGGATGGTGCGATGAAGCCAGCGATGAGTAATTCGGGTTCGGGAAATCAAGGTATTTCCGCAACAATGCCTGTTGTGGTAGTAGCTGAGCATGTGCATGCTGACCGAGAAACCATGATTCGAGCACTGATGTTATCTCATTTAATGGCAGTCTATATTAAGAGCTATCAACATAAATTGTCGGCACTATGCGGAGCGACAACCGCTTCGATGGGAGCTGCGGCCGGAATGACATGGCTTCTCGGTGGTAACTTCAAGCAAATTAGCGATGCGATATGCAGTATGATTGGTGACGTGGCAGGCATGATTTGCGATGGTGCGAAAACCAGTTGCGCTATGAAGGTCTCATCCTCTGCTGGTGCTGCTTTTAAGGCGACATTGATGGCGTTGGATGGTATTCGCGTAACAGGAAACGAAGGCATTGTCTCAGAAAATGTGGATGAGTCTATTCGTAATCTTTCTAGTCTTGCAAATGGTGCGATGACTCAGACTGATGTTCAAATTCTAGAGATCATGGTGAACAAGTAACGCTCTTTGGTGCCCAAATTGTTCTATGTGTTGACAGGTAAAAATAAGCTAAATTGAATACAATAAAAGGCCAATGCTTCATTGGCCTTTTTTACTTTTCTTGTAGGGTTGTTTTCTTCAGCCTAAAACCACCTTCTTTCCTCTCTTTATGGAGCGTATATTCGTGCTTAATAGCATGTTAGTAATATTTGTTATTAACGTTATTTTCTGTGTAATTGTTGAATTTATATTGCAAAGAAATACCTATAAGTAGATTTTAGAACAAATTTCATAAAAGGGTTTATTATTCTTATTTGAAATAAAAGGCTTTTTATATATTGTTATTTATTATTAGTGCAGATATAAAATAAGAGGGAATTGGTTCGGTTATTTATTTTTGGTTATTTTATTTCTTATTGTGTGATCTTGTTCAACTTGAAGGACATATTAGTTAACGTTTTTATTGTTGTTAAATGTTGTGCTATGTCACAAATATGCATTGTTTAAAGGTGGGTTTTATTGATTGTAATCAAAGTGAGAAATTGTTTTTGTGCGGTGTCTCTATGAGTAGAATTATATTCTAATTATCTATTTTAATTTAAGAAAAGGAAAAAATTTTTCTCATATTGTTAATGTACTCTCTAAAAATCATCTAAGTTCCACTTAGAAAATAACAAAAAAATAGAACAATAATTAATTCCAAAACGGAGACGTACAATGACACAGATTAGTGATGGCATCGAGCTAAGAGAGCAAGAAACGCCTTACGAAAAAGCAGGAATGTCGCTGCAAGAATGGCAAAAAGCCATTAAATTCGATAGCGTAGATATTGGTTGGATTGTGATGAGTATCGGTATGGCTATTGGTGCTGGTATCGTATTTCTTCCGGTTCAAGTCGGGGTAATGGGACTTTGGGTTTTCTTACTCTCTTCGGTTATTGGTTACCCTGCCATGTACTTATTCCAAAAGCTGTTCATTAATACATTGGCTGAATCAAAAGAATGTACTGACTATCCGGGAGTCATTACTGGCTATTTAGGCAAGAACTGGGGTATGGCTTTAGGTGCATTATATTTCATCATGCTAGTTATCTGGGTGTTAGTTTATTCCCTAGCAGTGACTAATGACAGTGCATCATACCTGCATTCATTTGGAGTGACAGAAACGAAGTTAAGCGATAATGTTTTTTATGGATTAGCACTTATTTGTGTGCTTTCTTTTATCGGCTCTAAAGGTGAAAAGCTGTTGTTTAAACTGTCTGGGTTTATGGCAGTAACGGTCCTCTCACTGGTTGCACTAATGGGTGTGCTTTTGGTTGCAAGATGGGATTTTAATAATATTCCAGCGGTGGGCAATATAGGCCCTATGATTAAAGATGCCATTATTACTCTACCATTTACGCTGACCTCAATTTTATTCATCCAGTCTCTTAGCCCGATGGTGATTTCTTATCGCTCTCACGAGAAGTCTATCGAAGTTGCGCGTTATAAAGCGACCCGTGCGATGAAGATTGCCTTTGCGATTCTCTTTGTTATCGTATTCTTCTTTGCTGTTTCCTTTACGTTTGCTATCAGCCAAGACCAAGCGGCTGATGCAATGAACCAAAACATTTCTGCGTTAGCGATTATTGCTAAATACTTCCCAGGCAGCTGGGCGACCATTGCTGGTATCGTAATCAATATCTTTGCTGTTGTGACGTCTTTCTTCGGCGTATTCTTGGCATTCAAGGAAGCGTGTACTGGTTTGGCTATGAATGTGATTCTACGTAAATACGATGAGTCTCAAGTAGATGCTAAATTGATCAGCAAGTTGGTTACTGTTTTCATTATTTTACTTGCTTGGGGTGCTATCGCCATCAATGCTCCAATCCTATCATTTACTTCGATTTGTAGCCCTGTGTTTGGTTTGGTTGGCTGTTTGATTCCAGCGTACTTGGTGTATCAAGTCCCGCATTTAGCGAAGTATAAAGGCATGGCGACCAATATGATTATCGTAACGGGTATCCTGCTTTGTATCTCTCCGTTCTTAGCGTTCTTGTAATCAAATACATAATTATACGCTAGCCTAAAAAAACGCCGAGCATTGAGCTCGGCGTTGCTGTTTTTACATTATCCATTTCCACCAAATGAATAAGGCGAGGAAACCGAACAAATAGATTAAGCCTAGAATTGACAGTGCTTTTAGCTTACTGCCCATTTGGAGAGCTGTCGGTAGCTCCGTTTTAGAGACAAGAATGTAGTTCAAAAGAGCAAAAATAGGCGTCGTCACAAAGGCCATGATCATCGCAAAGTTGAGCATTGGCATTAGCGCTTGAGCAAAGAAGGCGATGATAGAGATCGCGACAATAGAAACCACGATGACCCAGGCTTGATAAGTCTTCGGATTCTCTTCCGTTTGATTTTGTAGCAGACGTTGTGACTCCGCGATTGCGCGTGAATAACCGTCGATCACCGTGATAGTACTACCAAAGATACAGAAGAAGGCGATGACCGCAATTAGATAACGAGACCATTCACCGATGGTCGAAGCATACATGCTCACCAACTGATGGGAAAATCCTACGCCTGATGCTGAAAGCTCAGTACCAGAGCCATGAATTACCAAAGCACCTAAGGCGACAAAAACAATCGCCAATACTGCTGTACCAATATAACCGACGTTGAAATCAAACAGAGCAGACTCAGCAGTTACTTTTTGTTTCTTACACTGACTCTTGAGCCACATAGATGTGATGCTAGAAATCTCAATTGGAGCAGGCATCCAACCCATGGTAACCACAATGAAGCCAATGGCGGCAATCGTCCAAGGAGAAGGGGATTGATAATCTGCCGGAGCTACACTGCCGTTAGAAGCGGCGATAACGACAGCTGTAACCGTCGCAACGGTGAGTGTTGCCATGATGGCTTTTGACAGCCCATCCAATGCCCTGTAGTGCCCTGCAAACAGAATTGCTACACAAGTCACTAAGACCACGCCACATAGAGCTAACGAAGGTAGTTCAAAAGGTAGGAAATAACCAAGTAGGCTGGCACTGAATAGTAGAAGCGCTGCGGTGTTTACCACTGCAGAAATAACATTGAGAATCGTGAAGACCCAAAGGTAGCCGCGACCAAGTCCCGCGTAGCCTTGAATAAGGCTATCACCAGTACCTACGGTATATTGAACACCTGCTCGGAAGAATGGGTATTTAAATAGGTTTACGAGCAGAATGAGTGCAGCTAATTGCCAACCATAAATAGCACCTGCTTTGGTTGAAGCGACGAGATGTGAACCGCCAACGGCGGCGGCAGCCATCATAATGCCGGGGCCAAGTGAACGAATTAATTGAGAGATGCCGGGACGAGCGGCACTGGATGAAGGAATGGAGTTATCCATAAAGCATTTCCTTTGTCATTATTATCCGTAGAGGGAGTGTTGGGCTGTATCTAAATATTTACACTTTGATTATTAATTTATTTAGTGCGCTTACATTTCTACAGGTTTTTTAGAGTGATGCAATGCCAAAAAGGCCATGTCATTTTCCAATTTGGAATTAATGATTGTTTTGGTGGTTTTTTCTGGAGTTTTGTGCTGATAAAGAGAGGGGCGGAAAAGGTTCGTTTTTGAGATCTAGGTAAAAAAAGTATGAAAAAAACGGCTGATGATGCAGTAAACCAAACGTTTAAAACGCTTGGTTTACTGCAGTTGATAAGCGGAGTGAAGTTATGCTTTGCGTTTGATTTGCTGAACAACTAGTCCGATAACAATCAGTACCAAGCCAACTAACGTGGATGGATGTATTTCTTCGCCGATAACATATGCTAGCAACATCAAAGAAATAAACGGTGATGCAAATATAAGGTTACTAATACGAGCGGTGTTCTGTGTTAGTTTCAGCGCACTTAGCCATAAGACAAAGGTTATGCCCATCTCAAATAGACCCACATAAGACACCGCCAGCCAACCTTTGATGCTGATGGTTGACCACGCTGCGCCTTCATAAAGTGCGACGGCAAAGGCAAACGGTAGTGCGACTAAAAAACCGAGTAACACACCAACAACAGGGTCGGCGGTATTGCGAGTATTTAAGATCCAATAACCCGCCCAAAGTAGAGTAGAAAGCAGGGCTAAACCGACGCCAGCAGGACTATCGAACTGTAATCCCAGTACATCGCCTTTAGTGGCGATAACCACAACACCTAAATAGCCCAACGCACATGCAAACCAGTCTTGAGGGCGAATTTTCTGCTTTAGAAAAACCGCGGCCATTAAGGTCAAGGTAATGGCCCAACTGTAGTTGATGGGCTGAGCTTGCGAAGCCGGTAGCAAGTCGTAAGCTTTGAACAAAATTAGGTAATACGCTAGCGGGTTAATCAAACCAAGTAGCAGATAATAAAATGGGTTTGAGACAAAGGTGGTCTTTACTTGCGACAAGGTACCTTGAAATGCGCAGACTGCGACTAAGGCAAGGGTTGAGGCGAATGAGGCTGCTGCGACCATTTGTGCTGGTGTGAATTCAGCTAAAGTCAATTTAAATGCCGTCGCGACTGTTGACCACAGGAGGACAGCGGACAATCCGAAGATGATTGCCTTGCGTTCGTTATGCATGAAAGTGAGTCTGGGTGAATAGGTTAGAATGTCAGCATCTTACCAGTGAATAAGGTGATGGGAACAAGCAATTTTTAGATTGTTAGCTTAGTCACAGCGAAATCAAGGGGGGCAGTGGTGTTAAGTCGATAAGCGGTGCTTGTTGCCAATGGGTTTCGCTGGCAAACAGCCACATTGTCGTCACGCGATCTTGTCTTAGTGAATTCACGTCGACTAATGCCAATAGAGCATAAAACCGGTGAACGTAGTGTGTGGTCTCAGTGGGTAATCGTAAATCTGAAAATTGCCGACTACCCGCTCTTTTGATGGCTCGTTGTACACGCCCTTCACCAGCGTTGTAGGCGGCGAGAGTCAGGTTAATATCACCGTCAAACTTGTTATACAGAAAGTCGAGATATTGCATCGCCGCATGTGTGCTCGGCGCTATCTCAAAACGTTGGTCGTGCTGCTGAGTCACTGTGAGCCCAAAACGTTTCGCAGTAGCCGGCATTAGCTGCCAAAGCCCGGCTGCTTTTGCAGGCGAAATAGCTTTAGGGTTATAGGAGGACTCAAGCATGGGAACTAAAACTAAACTGTCTGGCAGAGAACGCTTAGAGAGCTGTTTGAAGATCTCATCGACCAAAGGGTTGAATTCTTCAAACTTCTTCATGATCTGTTTTTGGTAAGGCTTTAGAGTGTCTAAATGGGGCTGGATTGCACTCTCTGGCGGCTGACTATTCGCATGACTAGGACGAAACCAGAGACACGCAAAGATAATTCCCACCCATAATAGTAAGTGGTAACAGTAGATGTTGCGGTTCAGGTTACCTGACATGTTCCCCATAACAGTGTTGTTCTTGCCCTGTTAACTCCCCGAGTAACTCATGGAAAGCGGCCGAACTTTGTCCATTGTCATGATTGTACTTTTGACACTCTTTAATCAGCGCCTCTAGAATTTGCCATTGCTTGGCAATACTATCGGACAGCTTGGCTGGCAGAGCGCGAATGAGCTTTTTAGCTCCGTTTTCAGAACATGGTAGTTGCAGTTGTTGCAACGTGTGGCTGCGTTTACTGGCATTGCTTCCTAGTTGCTTGAGAACTGGCAGTTGGTTATGAATATTGTTACTCAATGCTTCACCATCAAACTTTAAGTACAGCGCTTTTTGATGCTGTAGCAGTGCCAATAGCTTGCGATAAAGCTTGATGTCTTCAGAGATTGAAAGTACAAATTGCTGGACTAGCTCTGTCCTTGTTGCTGCCATTTAGTTGTCCTCTTGCTGAGACATAGCCCATTAAATAACGGCTAAGACTCATGTCCTGTATGAAAACGCATTACTGCTTGTGATAACGCTTTGACGTCTAGTCCCAACTCACCTTTTGCCAGTGCATTACGAACCGCCTCAACCTTTGCCATATCGACATTCGGCATTGCGGCAAGTTCGGCTTGGGCTTTATCCAATGCTGCTGTATTGGCATTAAACGCCGACTCAGAAACGGTCTTGCGCGTCGGAGCTTCAGTGGTCTGTGTTTTAGATTGATTAAAGTTGGTTTGAGGGACGTGCCCACCGGCCACCTTGTCGATTTTCATTGCTATGTTGTCCTGTCGCTGTGTTGTTAACAGTATAGGGCGGCAAAAGTGAAGGCAGTATTAAATCTGCCTTGATGAATTTGGGTCTTTTTATTTTTTTACAGTAGAAATCCGATTTGATTCGAGCACTAAAATCGAAAATTGTTATCTTGAGCCAGAAATTAGAACTGAGTGTGAACTTGGTTCAAACCTGTTACCACAGCTCGAATTACTTTCTTAGATTGGCTATTTTGCACCTCGATTTGCTCCCCAGATCCACCGGTTTCCAACGCAATGCCTTTCGTGCTGGCATTGAATTTTCCTTTTGCTGCAATGATGACGACTTCATTGCCCTTCTCGACGAGCGGGGGCTTGACCACGAAGCTGGCATCAATGATTTGCCCTGTTCGCATACGGCGAGAGACTTGGTTGCCAATGATTTGTGATAAATCGGCAACGAAATGAACGGCGCGATTGAGAGTGCGAGTTTCCAGTTGTACTGATGCAGCAGTGATCTGAGTGTCTCGATTTAATGTTTGACTGGCTACGGCCACAGGCAGCGATAAGGTCACTTTGGCGCTGGTATTGATGCGCCAATCGTTGTGACCATCTTGGCATTGCACACTGCGTCTTAAGTTGCCTACAGGCAGTGCCTGACTATCTCGGCTTGTGATAATCAATGGTGCTTGGCATTTCGCTAAATGTTTTGCTGACTCTGGAACGAACATCACCAGATTGGTTTCGTAGTGTTGCCAGTTTTGTCTCTGGGCGGTGCGTTCGATCTCCGCCAAGACGGACTGTTGTACTGCCACTTCCACGTCTTGTGGCGTCATTTTTTGCTGAATTTCGGCCTGTGAAGGTAAAGTAAGCAGCAGCAAAAAAGCACTTCCTAGCCACTTCCTCATCCCACGTCTTGCTTCCGTAAAACGGAAGTTCCATTTCCTGATAAATATGTAAGTCATTGTTTTTGTTTTATAAAAAAATTGGCACATATCTTGTTATTTCCCTTGGTACTTCGCCCATTTAAGGACAAGAGACATGGCAATCAGTTTTGATAGTGCATTGGGGGTTCACCCACAAGCACTCAACTTTCGGGTTCAGCGTACCAAGGTGCTTGCTAGTAACTTAGCAAATGTCGATACCCCTGGATACCTAGCCAAAGACTTGAGTTTTACCACCGTGATGAAGCAAGCCAATCCAAATGGTGTGCATACGCCAACACCAAAATTGGACATTGCGACGCAATACTCAGTGCCTTACCAAAACAGTAAAGACGGCAATACCGTTGAGCTCGGTGTAGAGCAAGCCAAGTTCACCCAAAACAACATGGATTTCCAAACCAGTCTGACCTTTATGAATATGAAATTCAGTGGTTTGGCTAAAGCGATAGAGGGACGCTAATCATGTCATTCACTGATATCTATTCCATCGCAGGCTCTGCGATGACGGCGCAAACTGTGCGATTGAACACAGTGGCAAGTAACTTGGCAAACGCTGATGCCGTGTCGGCTAACCCAGATGATGCTTACAAAGCGTTAAAGCCAGTATTTGCCACGGTATACAGTCAAACTCAACTTGCCGCGGGACAAAATGTGTATCCGAATGCGGAAGTGCGCATTGTTGATGTGGTGCAAAGTGATGCCAAAGCCGATCAGCGTTTTGAACCGAATAACCCGCTGGCAAATGAAGAAGGCTATGTGTACTACCCAGGTGTCGATGTGGTGGCGGAAATGGCCGATATGATGTCGGCAACTCGCAGCTTTGAAACCAACGTTGAAGTGCTGGCTAATGTGAAAAGCATGCAGCAAGGCTTGTTGAGACTAGGAGAAGGACGCTAATGAGTATCGCGCAATTTACCGCTCTGGATACGGACACGCCGGTTGCGAGTCAAAGTAATGCTGGTATCGCGGCTAACCCACAAGACATGAACAGCGCAACGTCACTGCAAAATGAGTTTATCACCTTGATGGTGGCGCAGATTCAAAACCAAGACCCACTGAACCCACTAGACGGCACTGAGTATGTCAGCCAATTAGCACAGTTTTCACAGGTACAGAGTACCGAGAATATGTCGATGCTGATGCAAAACAGTATGGTACTGCTGGATAACATGCAGGTGCTTTCAACGGCAGGGCTCGTGGGGCAAACCGTGTATGTCAGTGGTAATGAAGTGGAGTTATCGGACGGGATACAAAACGGCCGCGTTGAGCTGGCGCATTCATCCAATCAAGTGACCTTAGTTGTAGAAGACGAGTTCGGTCAGAAAACCAAAGTACCGCTTGGCGCACACCCTGCGGGAGACGTGGATTTTTCAATCAACCCTGAAGAGTTGGGTCTTAAGCCCGGTAAGTACTCGCTATCGGTAGAGGTTCAAGAAGGTCAGGCAGACCCTAACTTATTACTTGCCGGTGAAGTGAAGCAAGTACGAATTCCAAGTAACGGAGGCGCAGCCATGGTGAATATCGCTGGTGTTGGCAATGTGCCTTTCTATCAAATCAGTCAGTTTGGTGCCTAGCGCCTACGCTCATCGCACAACAACGTGCTGAGACACATTATCAGAATTAGAGGACATTATGAGCTTTGATATCGCATTAAGTGGCTTGGACGCTACTAACACTCAGCTTAATACCATCAGCCACAATATCGCTAACGCATCGACTTACGGTTTTAAAGAAGCGCGCACAGAATTCTCTGCGGTGTATAACGGTATGCAAGCCGGAGGGGTAGAAGTCGCATCCATCTCGCAAAACTTTGATAAGAACGGCTCGGTTTCGGGAACAGGTCGTGCTATGGACTTGGCCATCAATGGTAATGGCTTCTTCGTCACTAAAGACCATATGGGGCAAACGCTGTATACCCGTGCGGGCGTATTTGGTACCGATAAAAACAACTATGTAGTTGGTAATACGGGAGCGAAACTGCAAGGTTATGGTGTTGATAGCAACAATAATCTACTGACGGGTTCAGTGGGTGATCTGAAGATCAGTACTTCATCACTAGCAGCACAAGCGACTGATAAGTTGGACTTTGTGGCTAACTTTGACGCCAGCTCAAAAGTGGTCGATCAAACGGTGAATCCTTTTGACCCAGCAGACCCAGATTCTTTCAACTCATCATATACCTCCAAAGTTTATGACTCCTTAGGCAACTCGCATACGGTGACTCAGTACTTCACTAAGACTGCAGACAATACTTGGGAAGTGAATGTTCAGGTTGACGGTGGTAGTACGCCAGCACAAACGGTTCCGGTGACCTTCAATCCGGATGGCACACTAGCCTCACCAACGGGCAGCTTTAACGTTGCGTTTCCGGCGGCAGGTGCGAATGCCATGAGCATCGATATTAGCCTTGAAGGCAGCACTCAGTTTGGCGCGGCATTTGGTGTGAGTACCAACAATCCCAACGGTTACACCTCTGGTGAATTAGCAGGCGTGCGCGTTGAAGATAACGGTATGGTGTTTGCGACCTACACCAACGGTCAATCTCAACTGCAAGGACAAGTGGTGTTAGCCAACTTTGCCAACCCTCAAGGGCTTGCGAAAACCAATGGTACCGCATGGACTCAAAGCTATGGCTCAGGGGCGCCAGTCATGGGTACCCCGGGCTCTGGTGTGTTAGGTGACCTAACGCCGGGTGCATTAGAAGGCTCGAACGTTGACCTGACCTCTGAGCTTGTGAACTTGATGACAGCACAGCGCAACTATCAAGCTAACGCCAAAACCATCTCAACGTCTGACAAGCTCACTCAAGCTCTGTTTAACGCAGTATAAGGTGTAGAGCATGGATAGCTTGTTATTCACAGCAACCACAGGGGCGAGCCGAGTACTCAAAGCGCAACACGTTCGCTCCAACAACTTATCGAACGCGGACACTGCAGGTTTTCGCGCCGATATGGAACGCGTTAAAAGCATTCCCCTGCAAGGTTCTGGTTTTGATGGCCGTACTATGGTGGTCACCAACTCGGCAGCGACACGCTTTGATGCTGGCGATGTGGTGAAAACGGGCCGAGCGCTAGACATTGCCATCATGGGTGAAGGCTACATCAGTGTACAAACCCCTACCGGCAATGAGGCATACACTCGTGCCGGTAACATCAAAGTCGATGAACTGGGTGCGATGAGCATCAATGGTTTTGCCGTGGTTGGTGATAATGGCCCGATGGTACTGCCTGAGTTCCAAAAGGTAGAGATCAGTGAACGTGGTCGTGTTTCGGTGATTCCTCCAGGCGGTGGTGCCGAAGTGGAAGTAGGCACATTGAAGTTGGTCAAACCGGATATGAATCAACTGCAAAAGGAAAGCGATAGTTTGCTGCATAGCCTTGATGGTCAACCTTTTGCCGCTGATCCAACGGTAAACCTTGCCCCGGAACATATCGAAGGCAGTAACGTGTCAGCCATTGATGAGCTGCTTAGCGTTATGTCACTTACCAGGAACTTTGAGATGCAAATCCGCATGATGAAAACGGCGGAAACCCTTGCGCAATCCGGCAACAAATTAATGAGTGCGAGCTAATCGCTCGCGCCAAGGAGTAAACCATGCATTCAGCATTATGGGTCAGTAAAACAGGGATGGCCGCCCAAGATACAAAAATGACGGCGATTTCCAATAACCTTGCCAACGTTAATACCGTAGGCTTCAAACGCGATCGAGTGGTGTTTGAAGACTTATTTTATAGCATTCAGCGCCAGCCAGGCGCGCAAGTCGACCAAGTGAACCAACTACCGACTGGGGTTCAGTTAGGTAGTGGTGTGCGTGTGGTGGGCACTCAAAAAGTCTTTACTCAAGGCAGCGCGCAAAACACAGGGCAAGACCTAGACCTAGCTGTGATGGGACAAGGCTTTTTCCAGATTGAAAACTCTGATGGCCAGATCATGTATACCCGAAATGGTCAGTTCCATGTCAACTCAGAAGGTCTGATGGTAAATAGCCAAGGCTTGCCATTGGAGCCTCAAATTCAGATTCCCGATAACGCTTTGACACTCTCTGTTGGTGTTGATGGCACGGTGACGGCGACCACGGCAGACGGTCCTGCGCCACAGGATCTAGGACAAATCACCCTAGCGAAATTTGTTAACCCAGCCGGTCTAGAAGCCATTGGAGGCAACTTGTTTAAAGAGACCGAAGCCAGTGGGCAAGCAGAAGAGCTGATTGCCGGTGAAGAAGGGGCGGGCAGTATCAAGCAAGGCGCATTAGAAGGCTCAAACGTGCAAGTAGTGGAAGAGATGGTCGATATGATCACCACCCAACGCGCTTATGAAATGAACGCCAAGGTGGTCTCGGCTGCCGATGACATGCTGAAGTTCGTCGCACAAGCGGTGTAGGTTAGTAAAGTTGGGAATTAACGGAAAAGGGATAAGTGGTATGAAATGGCTTTCTCGCTGGGGAGTGGTAATTGGGCTACTCGTGCTTACTGGCTGTGCAGCTCGACCAGAGTTTGTACCACCAGAGCCGGATGAACAAAAGTATGCGCCGCCTGAGCTCAATTACGCGCTGCCACAAGCAACGGGAGGAAGCCTCTATCGCCATCAATATAACTTAACCTTATTCCAAGACCGTCGAGCGTACCGAGTGGGTGATGTACTGACGATTTTGCTGGTGGAAGAAACGCAATCGAGCAAGAAAGCGGATACCAAATTCGGCAAGACGTCTAAAGTGGATTTTGGTGCGGCAACCGTTGGTGGAAACACCTTTGACGAGACGGCGGTGGGTCTTAATGGCAGCCGAGCTTTTGATGGCAGTGCCGCTAGCTCCCAAGGTAATAAGTTAGAAGGCGCTATTACGGTCACGGTACATGAAGTGATGCCCAATGGCGTACTTAAAATTAGCGGTGAGAAATGGATTCGTCTTAACCAAGGCGATGAATTTATTCGCGTCACGGGCATTATTCGTGCCGACGATGTGGACCGTTACAACCAAGTGTTTTCTCATCGCATAGGGGATGCGCGCATCACCTACTCTGGACGTGGTGCTTTAGCTGACAGCAACTCTGCTGGTTGGCTCACTCAGTTCTTTACCAGCCCATGGATGCCGTTCTAATGACTCAACAACGCTATTTCTTTACTTCAATTCTACTGGCATTTGCTCTCGGTATGATGTCATCAGCCAGAGCCGAGGTAGAAATCCCAATTATGGATCTGGTGGACGTACAGGGTGTGCGCACTAACCAGCTTGTTGGTTATGGTTTGGTTGTGGGTCTCGACGGCCAAGGTGACCGCAACCAAGTGAAGTTTACCGCTCAGTCTATCACCAATATGCTGCGCCAATTTGGGGTACAAATCGGTGATGATGCGAATCCAAAATTGCGTAACGTCGCCTCGGTGAGTGTCACTGCTTCGGTGGACCCGATGGCAGGCCCAGGGCAAATGTTGGATATAGTGGTCTCGTCAATTGGTGATGCCAAGAGTTTACGTGGAGGCACGTTACTCTTAACGCCATTGCGAGGTGTGGATGGTGAAGTCTACGCAGTTGCTCAGGGTAATGTGGTGGTTGGAGGTGTGTCTGCTGAAGGACGCAGCGGTTCTAAAATCGCAGTAAATACGCCCACCGCGGGACGAGTGCCTAATGGCGCCACTTTGGAACGTGAGATCCCGTCGGACTTTAACTCTCGTTCTCAAATCACGTTGAATCTGCGTAAAGCCAGCTTCACCACGGCAAAAAATATCGCTCGTGAAATCAATGGTACGTTTGGTCCAGATGTGGCCATTGCCATCAATAAAGTGCGTGTCGATATGCGCGCGCCAAAAGATACTCAGCAGCGTGTGACCATGATGTCGATGCTAGAAGAAATGAGTGTTGTAGAGGGACGCAAACCTGCTCGAATCGTCTTTAACTCGCGTACCGGCACGGTTGTCGTAGGACAAAACGTAAAAGTGACTGAAGCAGCGGTAAGCCATGGCAACCTAACGGTATCGATTACTGAGTCTCAACAAGTGAGCCAACCGAATGCTTTCGCTGACGGTGACACGGTTGTGGTCGATCAATCGAAAATTGATATCAGTGAAGACCAAGCGCAAATGGTGATCTGGCCTGAAGGGACAGAGCTCAACACCATTGTGAATGCCGTCAACAGCTTAGGGGCAACCCCAACCGATTTGATGTCCATTCTACAGGCCTTGCATGAAGCGGGTGCGCTCAATGCTGAGTTGGTAGTGATCTAGGAGAGTGTGATGAAAATAGACGCGATGAATGACAGCACGAGAATTAATAGCATGCTCTATCACGACAATGCCGCTCTGACCAACATTAAACACAGTGCCGATGAGCAAGGTGCACTAAAAGAAGTCGCAGGGCAGTTCGAAGCCATGTTCTTGCAAATGGTACTGCGCCAAATGCGCAGCAGTAGTGACGTACTGGCCGATGAAGACAGCCCTTTCTCGTCGCAGCAACATGGCGTGTTTCGAGATATGCATGATGGACAATTGGCTATCGAACTTGCCAAAAAGCAGAATTCTGGCATTGCCGATATGCTGGTGAAACAGCTAAGCCCTACTCAAGCATCAGCCTCGAACCTCGAGGTGCAGTTCGACCCTAGCTTAACACGCACCCTAGGGTCGGCTAACGATATGGAAGCAACTTCACAGGTTAGCACAACAGCTTCGCTTCACAGTGACGATGTGATTAATGGCATCGATCATTCCGTCGCCTTCACTATTCAGTCCCCAAGCGAGGCGGCCACGACCATGGCGTTTTCTCAGCCTCTTATTAGAACAACGGAGCTCTAGTTATGAACCTCGTCAATATTGCGCTTTCAGGCATGAATGCCAACCGAGTGGCATTGGATGTGACCGCTCAAAACGTCGCCAATATTAATACGCCGGGATACAGCCGTCAGCAAGCGGTGATGGCGTCGTTGGCTGGGGGGAAATACGATAAAACCAACCCCGGAATGGGGGTGGAAGTGACCAGTATTCGCCGAGTGACCGATCAATATTTGGTGAAGCAAACGTGGTCAACGGCCAGTGCCGCTAACTACGCATCGGGTTATACCAGCGCCATGAGTCAGTTGGAAAACATGTTAGGGGCTGATGGCTTTAGCTTATCGGCGGGCTTAGATTCTCTATTTGCAGCACTGAACGATGCAACGACAAAGCCTGAATCAACCCCACTGCGTCAACAGGTGATTAATGAGTCGGAGGCCTTAGCTCGCCGCTTCAATACTTTGACCGAATCGCTGCACAATCAACATAAAGATGTACATGACCAGCGTAACGCCGCCATTTCTCATGCAAATAGCTTGATGTCCAATATCGCGGATGTGAATAAGCAAATTGTTGAAATGCAAGGCACGGGTGGTAACCCTGCGCAGTTGATGGACACGCGTGATGCGCTTGTGGGAGAACTTTCCAAAGTGATGGAAGTGAAGACCACCAATCAAGCGGATGGCAGTATTCAAGTCTCATTGGCTTCAGGGCAGCCTTTAGTAATGGGCAGCGATGCCAGTGTGATTAAAGCGATTCCTGACCCAAGCGATCCATATCTTGCCGACATCCATATTGAGTTTGGCAATCAAACCTTTGCGGCTAAAGGTGACCTTGGCGGTAAGTTGGGCTCACTTCATGACTATCAAGTGGATGTACTCAAACCCTATCAAGACGCCATTGATGATATGGCGCGTAGCTTGGCGGATGAAGTGAATGCGGTCTTGGCAGCAGGTCAGGATCTTAATGGCAATGCGGGTAAAGCCTTATTTAGCTACGACCCAGCTAACCCAGCTGCCAGCTTAACTATCACGGATATTAAGTCGGATGAGTTAGCATTTTCGAGCGATGGTAACCCAGGTAACAGTGATAACCTCAAGGACTTGATTGCCATCAGTAACAAACCAGTGACCATTACTGGCTTTGGTTCCCTGTCGCTGAATGACGCGTTTACTGCGATGGTCGGAGAAACGGCAATCAAAGCCCGCCAAGCGGATTCAGATTACCAAGCGAAACAGTCAATGTTTGAACAGTCGGTGGCAGCGCGCGATAACGTCAGTGCCGTTAATAGTGATGAAGAAGCAGCAAACCTAATGACCTTTGCCAATGCGCACAATGCCAATATGAAGGTGATCAGTACGGCTAACCAGCTGTTTGATTCCGTTTTGCAGTTATTTTAAGGAGTTAGTATGAGAATCAGTGATACTCAATTTAGCCAGATGATGCTGCAAAGCTTGCAGACCAATAATGCTGGGCTTGGCAAAGTGCTACAACAAATGGCGACCGGTGATCGGCTAACTAAATTGTCTGATGACCCAATGGCCTCGATTCAGTTGTTGAACCTCGACCGTGAAGGCAGCGCAATTAATCAATATCAACGCAATATTGCTAATGTGAAAACCACGCTATCAAGCCAAGAGGTTTATCTCGATTCGGTCAATGAGAGTTTAAAAAGTATGCGTGAATTGGTGCTGTGGGGATCTAATGGCACGCTAACGGACGAAGACCGCGACGGCATGATCACCGAGCTGGAAAGTCTACGTGATTCCATCGAGTCTTCGTTTAATGCTCAGGATGAAGAAGGGCACTATTTGTTCTCGGGCACCAAAACTGATACGCCAGCACTGTCAAACTCTGGGGCAGGTTATGTCGTGGATGGTAACAGCGATAAGCGAGTGGTGACGGTTGCGAAAGGCGTCACCATGGAGTCGAACATGACGGCCAAGGATATTCTTGAGCTTGGCGGAGGAAACAACGTACTTAATCAAATCGATGCGTTGATTGTCGAATTTAAGAACCCGAGTCCAAATTTCCAAGCTGAAGTTGATGCTAGCCTGAACGCCATAGATGATACCTTGGGTAACGTGCTTGGGGCGATGACAGAGATCGGTGGTCGCCACAATAACCTTGATTTGATGGATGGCGCACACGGTGAAAACAAGTTATTCGTTGATAAAGTGACCAGTGATATTTCTGCATTGGATTATGGTGAAGCATCCGTTCGTCTCAGCAACTACATGGCAGCATTACAAGCAACTCAAGCCAGCTATGTAAAAATTAACGATCTCTCGCTTTTCGACCGTATTTAGGTCTAAGAATTAGTTAACAAGGAAAGGTGTTATGGCAGTAAGTACGGTTGAAGTTAGACCGCATAGTATCAAGCTAACAGGGCAAGAAGCGGCCAGTATCGCGCCCTCACAAGCGTCCACTGATACCAGTACCTCACTGTCAAAGCGCCTGCTAAGACCTCAAGCTGACATTACGTCAGCTTATTCACTTTCAGGCGTGTTGCTTACACAAGGTCAGCAACACGCTACTTCAGTGCAGATTGCCACTAAGGCACTGCAAGGTGTCGGTAAAGAACTCACCCAAGTTAAACGCCAACTGACCCAAGCGCTTTCGCATGGCGTTAACAGTAACATGCCTGATTCGTTGGTACGCTCTAAAGCCACGATTGAAGCGACATTGAATCAAGCGAGGTTTGATGGCAAGCGAGTGGTGGATAATGAGCTTAACCTTAAGCTCGATACCGCCGATGTGCGCCGTTTTTCTATTCCAGGACTCAACGTCCATCGTATGAGCGAAAGGGCCGAGCAAATTCGACTGGATTTCCCAAGTGGCGGTTCGGTTGTGTTGCAGTTTGATGGCCAATCTGATGGTGTTCGAACGGTGAAACAGCTTGATCGCAGCTTAATACCTATGGGTATGCGTGCCTCTTTATCGCAGGATGGCAGCATTTTGTTTGATGTCCATGAATCTGCTTATGCGGCCATGCAGCAACAAGTTCTGGTCACTGGGCAAGGACACCGTTTCCCTGCCGGACAAGCGAACGCATTCAATATTCAAGCTGAGCCTGATGGCATGGCGGAGTTAAAATTCGACTTAGCGTCTCGAGATGGAATCAAACAGTCCATTGCTAAGGTCAATCAACATCTACAGCAAGCACAAGTAAGCTTAAACGAAGCCAGACAATTTCAATCTCAATTGAATACCCAAATGACGCGCATTCAAAGCCAGTCTAATGTGCCATCTTCAGAACAAGTTTCCCAAAAGCTCAATGACTTCACTCAGCTCTCTCAAGACTTCACCACTACATTTAAAGCCCTCAACGCACAAGCGAATGTTCGTCGTCATACTGTAGTTGCGTTGCTTAAATAATCCCTTCTAAAAACCTCGGAAACAAATCATTCTCCTCACGGATGTGAGGATTTTCAGCTGCCCGTGAAAAGAGAAATTGTCACGGCGGCATCCTGTCTCCTGCAATCTCAAATAGATGGTCATCTTCGTGACAACGAAGAATTTCTAAATCGCGTAGATGACTGAAAATTAAAAGTAAGTCATGTTATTTGGGTTTGATATGCACTGTATGAGATTCCCTTTTTCAAGGGAATGACGAACGTTTTTTTGGGGGGATGACACCTGAAGTAAATGACTTACTAAATAGGGTTCAAGTCACACCAAAAAGAAAAAATACAAAAAGCAGATAAACGCTAACAGCGTCGCTGAAAGAGTGGGGTAGATGATGTAGGCGTCGCGCTTATTGGTTCGGCGGAAGCAGAGGAAAGTCAGTAGGCCGTTATAGACCACGAGCAGTAAGCTGATCCCCGTTCCTCCTTTTAAAGACAGTGTGGATAACTGACTTAAAAACAGAGCAAGCAACGCGTAATCAATAATGATCAGCCACAAAAATGCTTTTTGAAGCGGGTCAGATTTGCTGTCTGCAATGTGAGGATGAGTTTGACGCATAACACGCTCTACTTCGATGAAATCAATAAGAAATTATTAGCATATTTAGGTGTTCTACCTAAGCATAGAACACCTGATTAAGCGCGCAAGCTAAAGTGCTTGTGGCTCAACGGAAGAGGTGCCTTCCGACTCAAAGCGAATGGTATCGGTTCGGAACACAGGTTGATTAAACTGAGCCTTCTCACGTGCCTTTTCGACCTCGTTAGTCGGCTGTTCGCCAAATAAGGTGCTGATCACTTCGGCAGCTGGAGTGGTCAAGATAAACAGTTCAATACGGCGGTTCTCACTCGATTTAGGATCCTGTTGATTGAGCAGCGCTCGGTCAGACATTCCGGTGACTTGTAGCACTCTTTGCTCAGGCATACCGCCAGCGACCAAGGTTTGTCGGGCGCTATTGGCTCGAGACGAGGACAGTTCCCAGTTAGAGGAGCTACTAAACGCTTTACGGTATTGAGTTGCGTCGGTGTGTCCACTAATGATCATCGGGTTTTCAACGCGTTGGAATACCGGTGCTAATGCCAATAACAGGTCTTCAAAGAAAGGAGTAAGCGTTGAACCACCTCGTCGGAACATGTTTTGTTTGTAGTCATCTTGCAGCACGATTCTTAAGCCTTGTGGGGTGACCGTGACGTCAACGTTCCCATCAGCATTAATCTGGCGCATCATTTCATTGACCACTTTCGCCAAGGCTTCTAAGCGCTCTTGGGTATCAAAGGTGCCGTTTATCAGCGAGTCAGACTCTGGTCCATCGCGATCACCCTGGAAAAAAGAGGTCACGGTATGCACTGAATCATGACGGCTGGTCACCGATGAGTCGGAGGCAAGATCAATAGGGGAGATACTTTGTGAAGTATCGAAAAGGCTGCCAGTGCTCTTATCAAAAACACTGGCCATTTGAAGGTGGGCGACAATCGCTTTGCGCTCTTCTTTGTCGACCACTTGCATTACCCATAACACGAGGAACAGAGCCATTAACGCGATCATAAAGTCGGCTAAGGCGACTTTCCAAGCACCGCCATGGTACTCATGGTCATGGCGGCGTCCTGAACGCTTAAAGACGACTTGCTCTTGTTTTTGCATTATCCCTCCTGTTCAGCTAGCCACCTCTCCATTTGATTAAAGGTTGGTTTGATGTCGAGCTGAATGTGTTTGCGGCCAGCATCAATCGCGAGCAACGTCGGCTTCTTCGCCACATAGGCGACCAGTGTCGCGCGGATGCAATCGAAGGCTGACATATCACGCTTAACGCGTTGAGCCATGGCATTACTGGCTGGGTCTAAACAGCAGTAACAACCAAAAATACCTAAAAATGTACCTACTAGAGCGGCGGCGACATGATAGCCAATCAAGGCAATGGAACCATCAATAGCTTGCATGGTGATGATGATCCCGCCAACGGCTGCCAATATCCCAAAACCGGGTAGAGCTTCTGCCGTACGTTGCATTGAGCGAGATGGAAGCAGCAGGTCTGATTCAATCGCTTCAATCTCTTGCTCTAGTAGTCCCTCTAATTCATGAGGCGACATTTGTCCCATTGCCATTAAACGCAAATTGTCGGTAATGAAAGAAACAAGACGATAATCACGGCTAACCAGTGGGTAACGGTTGAAAATCGGGCTTTGTTCAGGGTTCTCGATATGTTTATCGAGTGCTTTGAAGCCACCACTGCGAACGGTTTCTAACAAGACTTGCAGTAATGCCATTAATTCCATGTAGAACGCTTGCTCGTCCTTGTGAGGTGACATAATAGAGCGAAGCTGGCTGCGCATTTCTTTCAAGACTTGCGGAGGGTTACCTATGATCAATGAACCGACTGTGGCACCTATGATGATCAGAAATTCGGCTGGCTGCCAAATGGCCATCATGCTTCCCCCGGCCCAAACGTAACCGCCGAAGACACACATCAGAATAATGATCGCGCCCATAAACTTTTGCATATGTGACTCCTAAGAAGATAGTAATTGGTTGAGTTGTTTTAGCGCTTGTTTGTGGAGCTGACAGATCCGTGGTGGTGTCAGTTCGAGTACCAAGGCAATTTCATGTAGGTTGAGTTCGTGCTGATAAAACAGTGTCATCAGCAGTTGTTCTCGTTTTGGCAATTTTGCGAGAGCGACCTCTAGACTGCGGCGAATATGCTCATGGCTCATACCTTCATAGGCACTATCTACCTGACCTTCCAGCCCTTTTTCTATCAACTGATCGAGACTTTGCATCTCGCCAGCCATTGAGGCGCTGAGCCGAGTGTGATAATCCGCTTGATCGGTGCCAAGGGCTTTAATGATCTCTTGCTCCGTCGGCATTCGTTTCAGTGCTTTGGTGAGATCGCGGGTGATATCGTTGAGCTCATGCGCTTGCTGGCGTGTTTTACGTGAACGCCAATCAAGTCGGCGTAGCTCATCCAAAATAGAGCCTCGAATACGACACACAGCAAATGCAGGGAAGTTGGGGTCATCGATATTGCCATAGCGACGCCCTGCTTCCAGTAACCCTATCAATCCTATTTGCTGCATGTCTTCGATGCTGCAATGGGTCGTAGCATGGTTACGCAGTTGATTGACCACTCGTTTCACCAAAATCTGGTGTTGGCTCAGAAGACGATTTTCATCAATGGGTGTCGTTGGCGAATTCACCTCGTCGGCGACACCATAACTGTCCGTGTAATTCATATCCAACATAGGCGGCCTCTACTGCACGACGTACTTGGTAAGCAGTACATCGTCGATATCGCGTATCACCTCAGTTTTAGCAAACGCCATCATCACAGTGTTTTTTACTTCGTCCTGTAGCGATGCAAGAGCTTGTTCGCCATGAAGGTCTTCATAAGTTTTTTGGCTGAACAAGTTGAGCATGGCATTGCGGACAATGGGCATGTAGTCATTGATATTCTGCAGTCGATCTGGGCGACGAGTTTCTACCGCTAGCTCGATCATTACAAAGTGAGTTTGCTTCTTGCCTCTGACACTCAGTACTACCTTGTCCAATGATTGAAAGCTTGGGCCTTGGCTATTTTGGTTGTCTTGGGTCAAAAACGACAGTGGAGTGTCTTCAATCATGCTGCGGTCATCGCCCGCTTGCTTTAAATACCAGGCTGCACCAAACACAGTAGCAGCAGAGACCAAGGCACTGGTCACTATCATGGCGATGAACATGGCGAAGAGTTGCGGTTTAGTCATAATTTATTTCCTATGAGGTACTTAGTGCATAGCACTAGGCTTGCGTACTGAGCCAGTGTTCAGCAGTGGTAAAGGTGGATTGAAATGAAGAGTCATCATCAAAGCGACGAGAGGCGAGAACCGTCGACTCTTCCTCCTGACTATGCTGCGGTGATTCGTGTTGGCCTTCTCCAGTACCGACCTGAACGTCAACATGCATAAAGTTCTGATTTTGCAGTTCAAATCGAAGACGTTCTGAGACCTGCATTAATGCCTCGCGTGTAGCAGCGGCATTGGCATTGATTTGCACACTTAAGCGATCGCCTTCAACACGAACCATAAGATCCAATTTGCCAAGATCAGGCGGATCTAATCTGATCCGAGCCTCTTGCAAGTTTTGTTGAGCTTGTAGAGTGACTCGGTCGTTGAGCACTTGCAGCATTTGCTCCCCCCATTTACCTGCTTGAGTGTCCACTCGAACCGGTGCCCATTCTGTTGAGGAAGGTGTGGTGGATACTGGCGCAGGAGTAGTCTGGTGACCTTGAGTTTGTTGGGCTGTCACTGGCTGGCTACTTAAGTTTGTTAGTGAGTTAGCTATCTCTGCATTAATGGGGCGAGAGATGGTGTTGTCTGGAGCTGCTTGTGTCACCAGCAGAGCCGAGTTGACCGAGCTACGTGGTGAGTTTTCTTTACCTATCGCTATTGATGGGTGAGCGACATGTGCCTCAACTTGAGGTGCCGCGGAATGGCGTGTATTGGCATTGACCACAAACTGACTAAGTAGCTCGGAAGCTTGTTGCTGCAGTGAGGTTGCAGGTGTTTGGCTTGTTGCAACGGCAGAACCTTGAGGCAACTCTGGCTCGGTAATCAGTGTCGCTAGTGTAGCGTGCACAGCACTTTCGTCAGCGTTATCTGCCTCGTTGGTTAACAAAGGGTCATCAACCACGGATTGATCGTGTTGTTTTGGCGCTTTAACGAGTTGGCCAAAAGGGACAGCAGCGTCCTTAGGTGATGAGGTACTTGCTGCATTAATGCTCTGGTTTGATGAACCATCACTAACACGCGCCGAACTGTCACCACTTTGAATATTGGTCATGGTTAGCATGGGGTTACTCCAATGTCATCGCAAGTTGATAAGCCACCGTTCGCTCTTTTTCCTCGCTCACACTGTGGAGGCGTTTTTTGAGTTCACTGGTTGCAACGGACAACGCTTCGTACGCCGCTAAATGAGTCTGTCTAGCATGGCGAATTTCGGGCGCTAACCTAGGGTCCTTTAAGTAAGGTCTATGGGTGTCCAAAAGCTCACGAAGCTGTACGTCGTAGCGTTTTAGTGCGTGCCAATCTTCCGTTTTTGTCGCGATTTCAATAAGTTTACTGAGGTGTCGGAATCGCTCAGGGGACACCTTATGCTTGATTGCCAAAATTCAACCATCCTTCTCTGATATTGCCCATCACACGCTCTACACTGGCGAGTTTTTCCACGTCATTGTGAATACTGGCTTGATAGAGTTCGATTTGGCAGAAGTCATAAAGTTGGTGCAAGTTCTCGGCGATTTCGCCACCATTTTCATCATCAAGTGCGCTATCGAGGCCGACAAGAATGTTCATACACTTGCTGATACCATCACCTTTTTCAGCTAAGCGCCCTGCGCCTATATGACCGCGCACACGTTCAATTTCATTAAGTAAACCGTCGATCAGCATCACCACTAGTTGATGTGGGTTTGCGGCTGCTGCTTGGGCATCTAAATCGACCTGCTGATATGAGTCGTAGCCTGAATCCATTAGCATAATTTTGTACTCCTAGCCCTAACCAAACATGCTCATGGTTTGGTTCATTTGTGTCATTAAGGTGTTCATTTGAGTGAATTGTTTGAGGTAGCGGCTGTACGCCATGTCGTACTTGCGCTCTAACGTTGCTTGTTTGTCGTCAATGCGCGAAATGTTCTGTTGTAAGGAGTCTTTACGGGTTTTGAAAAGACCGGTGGTCGACTTCAAAAATGGGTCAACCATGGTGTCGATGGAATCCAGAAGATTACCGTCGCCGTTAAACATGGCTTCTAGCGCGGCACTGTTATTTTTTTGCGCCTCTTCGAACTTGGCAGTATCCAGTGTCATCTTGCCGCTGCGATCAATCTCAATACCCACTTCACTTAGGCGCATTCCGTTGTATTCACCACGAATAATGCTGGTAAGTTGGCTTTCAATAGAGCGAAGTGTTGGGTCACTCGCTAACACGCCACGTGCTTTATCCTCCCCGCCGATACCAGTGTATTCATCCATGGTAGACATCAGAGTGTTGTAAGCGTCAATGAAGGCGTTAACTTGTTCTTTTGTCGCTTCATCATCGGCACCAATAGTCAGCGTCAGCGGTTGCTCTCCCGAGACCTGCGCCTTACTGACCGTCAGGTCAACACCATCAATAACGCCAGTAAAGGTATTGCTACTGTTGGTCAGTTTTAGGCCGCTACCCTCAGCGCCTAGCCAAATGACGGCATCTTGCGGTGTACTGATATTGCTGGTGTTAGTAAAGGCATCTTCAAACCAGGATGCTCCAGTGCCTGAAGCTGACACGTTTACAGTATTGGCAACACCCGTTTCAGTACTTGATAACATAAAGTGCGTCTGGCCATTGGAACGAACCAGAGTGGCATTGACGCCTGGGTTATCAGGGTCGTTATTAATAGCTGAAACCAAATCGGCCATAGTTGCTTTGCCATCGCCGTCGGTATCAACTGTTGATAGATCGAGTGATAGGGTTTTACCGTCAACCGTTAAATCGAGCGTGCCTGTTGTTGGAATCTCAGTGTTGGCATCTAGGTCGGCTGGCATACCCGTTGAGAGTTGGTGTGCGGTGGCAACTTGTTCCACAAACACCTGATAGCTGCCCGCCATGGCACTGGCATTGGCCGTCGCAGAAAGGAAACCCTCTTGTGAAACCGTTGCTGTATTCTTAATGATGTTCGAGCTACTGCTGTTCATGTTGGTTACGGCAGTTCGGAACTCACGCAATGCCGATTCCACTTTACCTAGCGCAGTAATTTGAGCCTGATACTTATCTGCTTGCATTTGATAACGCTGCTGAAATGGCTGCACATCATAAGTGGCAAGGTTGGTCGCCATAGTGATTGGGTCAAACGAACTCATTGGAGTGCTCCTTAGTTTTGCTGCTCGCCGTGCGATAGGGATGGACAGCACAGTATTCTTAGTGGGTTAAATCAAGATGTATGCCATGATTTAAAACATTAAAATTCAATTGGTTAGGATAGTTTTCTCTCGTGGGCGGAAGCGGGGTTTCCATTGTGCTAGTTCCGCTTTTCCACCAGTAAACTGCCTATTACTCAGAGGGTTAAGGCGACTTGACGGTGAGAGGTATTAATCGTTGGTGATAAGATAAGTGGCAATATGAGATCTGGGTTCAGAGTTAGTTTTGTTTTCATCTCTTCACATCCCATCAAGCACCACCTAGTAATGAAAAAACCTCCCGAAGGAGGTTAAAAGGACGGATGAATAGTTAACGAAGGAAAATTCATCATATCCAAAAATAACCGATGCGGTTGGCTGGTAGCGATCACCGCACCAATTATTAAGGATGCTTGCTTTATTAACGAAGTAGTGACATCGCCATACCAGGTAGCTGGTTAGTTTGCGACAGAACTGTTGTACCCGCTTGCATTAGCATTTGGTTCTTCGTCATGTTTGAAGACTCAACAGCGAAGTCAGCGTCAGTGATACGACCTTTCGCAGCAGATGTGTTCTCAACCATATTGCCAAGGTTAACAATAGTGTGCTCTAGACGGTTGATGTTCGCACCAAAGCTTGAACGTGTAGTACCGATATCAGCAAGAAGACCTGTGTCACCTGTTGCACCTGTTAGAGTAGTAAGTGCTGTCTGAGCACCAGCTTCTGTCGAGATATCACCTAGAGCAAAGCCACCAGCTGCACCGATTGCTGTGTTTAGAGCTGTGATGTCTGTAGATACGTCAACTGCTAGTTGCTCACCAGCATTAGTACCGATTTGTAGGTTAACTGCACCCGCAGCGAAACCAGTCGTGTTAAACAGCTTTTGACCACCGAAGTTAGTTGAATCCATGATGTTTACTAGCTCTTCGTTAAGCTGTTGGAATTCTTTGTTCAGTGCAGTTTTGTCAGCTGTAGAAGCAGAACCGTTTGATGCTTGAGTTGCTAGGTCGTTCATGCGGTAAACGATGTTTGTCATCTCGTCCATCGCACCCTCAGCAGTTTGCATCATTGAGATACCGTCTTGTGCATTACGCATTGCAACGTTCATACCGCGAGTTTGAGATTCTAAACGAGTAGAGATTTGAAGACCTGCCGCATCATCTGCTGCAGAGTTAATGCGGTAACCTGTGCTCAAACGCTCCATTGCTGTGTTTAGCAGACCGTTTGTGTTGTTCAGAGTGTTTTGTGTAACTAGCGAAGCGTAGTTAGTGTGCATCGATAAAGCCATTGTCATTCTCCTTGAATCTATATCAATGTGGGACATTCGCCCCGCTCACTAACAAGAGGCGGTCGGTTAATTTCTAGGATTAATTGGAAAATGAAAAAAACTTGGAAATTATTGATTTTGGGTGGGAAAGTGTGAGGTTTATTCCGAAAAAACAGCGATTTTGTTAGGGAAGTTGGCCTCTCTTTTCTGCTAGAAAGAGTGAAAGGAGAGGCGCCGATGTGGTTTAAATAAGCGCTTGGTTAGTACTCATCATTACCGGCATCACCGAATGACTTAAATGACATTGAGGTCGGAATATCACTGAAGTAGCCAAAGTAATGACTGGCACCAAGGCGCTTAAATTGGGTGAGTTCATCTTGATTACTGATTCGTCCTGCCACCCAAGCTAACTTATGATTACGACAGAATTTCACCAAAGGTAATAACCGTGTTCGGTCTTGTTTGTTTTCTAACGTTGCTGCTACTTTGAGCGCATCGGGCTCGAAGGGCAGTAACTGTTCGAACATACCTTGGCTCGGGTCAACGTCGAACCATAATGCGAAAGCTTGCTCTTTGAGGGTTTCGGTTAATGCATTAACCCGCTCATGCAAAGGGGTGGTCTCACCCAGTTGCAGTGAAGGGATAATATGGTAGAACGCGCCTGCGTGGTATCGAATCACTTGTTTGAGAAAGTGCTCACCCGATTCCCACAGCAGGGCATCACTACTAATAGGCACGACGACATTACTGGTGAGATCTGGGTGAAAGGTCTCTATTTGGAACTTGGTTTGGCGCAAGGCGAGATACAAACTGTACAAATCGAGACAAAAGCGCATCGTATCAGAAAGGTCAAACTGGTAGACGCTTTGCTCACTTTGGCTGCCGAATCGCAGCGTTAAATGCTGAAACTCGACTTCCCCGTTTTTGGTGTCGCGAATGGCCTGACAGGCATGGCGAATGTCATTTTGTTCAAAAGCGTCAAAAATAATCTGGTCGTCTTCCGTAACGACATGCTGCTCCACTAGCTGATGTAGGTAGCGATACAGCGCTTGGTTTGAAGTTAGGTTATCCAAGGTTTCCTACCACGTTTATCTGTTTGTTTTCTGGGATTTCGTTATAAGACAGTACCGCCAATCCTTGCGAGAAGGTGCGGGCATATCGAGCGATCAAAGGTCTTAGCTGGGGCATGACCAATAAGATGGGCGCAAGCCCTTGTTGCTTAAGCTGCTGTTTTATCAGCGGCAAGTTTTGCTGGAATTGACTTAGGATATTGGGCTCAATTGGGAAGCTATCTAACATGACGCTGCCATTGGCTTGAGCTTGTTGTAGTGACGTCATCAACATCTGTTCGAGCTCATCAGAAAGTGCGTACACGCTTAGCTCTTTACGTTGCCCAGCCACAAGGTTAACTAAAGTGCGGCGCAGTGCACAACGCACGTCGGCAGCAATAAGAATAGGGTCCTTAGTATTTTCTGCTGATTCCAGCATGGTATTGGCAATGGTGCGAATGTCCTTAAGAGGAACCTGATCGAGCAGTAGTTGCCTGTACACCTTTAACTGTTGTGCTGGGTTTAAAGCTGCACCGAGCGCTTCGGAGAGTTTAGGTGCTTGTTGGGTTAAGCGCAGATTCATTGCATCCACGTCATCATGAGTAAATAATTCCGCTAGATGCGACTTCATCACCTTACTAATGTGTGTGGCGATAACGGTGCCATCATCGACGACTTGATAGCCCATATTAAGTGCTTTGGCTTTGTCTTTATGTTCGATCCAAACCGCCGGCAAATGATAAGCAGGGTCACTGCCTAAGATACCATCCACTTCGCCATAAGTTTCACCAACAGCGATAGCCATCAGACGATCGGGTTCGATAAAGCCTTCTTCGATGATTTCACCGTTAAGTGATAAGGTGTACTGGTTAGGTTTAAGACTCAGGTTATCTCGAATACTCACCTCTGGAACTAAGAAGCCCACTTGTTCGGAAAGATTTTTACGTACCCCTCGAATACGCTGTGTCAGCGGCGCACCTTGCTCTTTATTCACTAGGTGAACCAATCGATAACCCAAAGCTAGCGATAAGCTGTGTACATGTGGGATATCATCCCAAGATAGTGGTTGCTCATTGTCTGCTTGCATGGCAGCAGAAATCGCTTCAACTTCATCAAGTTGCGGGTCGCTAACAGGAGCTTTGGATTGACGCCAGCCTGCAAACGCTAATACACCAGAAAACGTGAAGAAGGCGAGATGTGGCATGCCTGGTACTAGACCAATAATCAGCATAATGGCGGCAACCGTGTATAAGGTTGCTGGCGTCGCCAATAACTGCTTATGCATGGTATCGGTCATATCGTTATCGCTATCATTGATGCGAGTAACAATGATGGCCGCTGCCGTTGCCAGTAACAGTGATGGAATCTGTGCCACTAAGCCATCACCGATGGTCAGTAGTGCATAGGTCTTGAAAGCTTCAGAAGCGGGTAAGCCGTGTTCAAACACACCGATACTGATACCGCCGATAATGTTGATAAACAGAATCATTAAGCCTGCGATAGCATCGCCACGCACAAACTTAGAGGCACCATCCATCGAACCGTGGAAATCAGCTTCGTTGGCGACTTCTTTACGTCTTTGTCTTGCCGCTTCTTGATCAATCAGTCCTGCGTTTAAGTCTGCATCGATCGCCATCTGTTTGCCAGGGAGCGCATCAAGGGTAAAACGAGCCGAAACTTCAGAAATACGTTCACCACCTTTGGTGATCACCACAAAGTTAATGATCATCAAGATGACGAAGACAACCATACCTACGACGTAGTTACCACCAATCACGACTTCACCGAAGGCTTGGATAACTTTACCAGCCGCGTCTCCACCATTATGACCTTCGAGTAGGACAATACGAGTAGAGGCCACGTTCAAGGTGAGTCGCATTAGGGTTGCGATAAGCAAAATGGTTGGGAAGATGGAAAAGTCGAGCGGTCTTTTGGCGGTGGTACTGACCAGTAGCACCAAAATAGCCAGAACAATATTGAACGTGAACAACGCATCGAGTAGCAAAGGCGGCAATGGTAAAATCACCATAGCCAAAATCATCAGCAACACAATAGGGATGCCAATATAGCCTTTTCCTGAGCGTCTAAATTGTTTAAGACGATTCAACATGAGAGTTCCTTTGTTACTTGTTCTAGTTATCCGTTAGTGTTGCAAATGTTTAGGTATTGAGAACACGGGAAGTGGTAGCGGTTTGTCTCCCGAGCCTTGGCGAAACGCCTTTAATTGCATCACGTAAGTTAAAATATGTGCCACGGCGATGTAGAGCTGGCTTGGGATCGCTTGCTCTATGGCGGTGGTGTAGTAGATAGAGCGCGTTAATGGCGGCGAGTGTAATATTTCTACCTGATTTTCGCGGGCAATACGTTGAATGTGCATCGCCGTCTCATCGATACCTTTCGCCACCACAAATGGCGCATCTGACAAAGAGGTGTCGTATTTTAGAGCCACGGCGTAGTGCGTTGGGTTAGTGATCACCACATCAGCCTTGGGGACGGCTTTGTCGATTTTTCGGCGTGCAAACTGCTGTTGAATCTGACGAATACGCTGTTTTACTTCCGGACGCCCTTCATTATTTTTGTACTCTTCTTTCAGCTCTTGCTTGGTCATTTTAAGCTGCTTGAGATGCTCCCAACGTTGGTAAGGAATATCAATCACGCCGAAGATAAGCAGAGCCACACCCATCAGTAATAGACCTTCAAACAAAATCGTCATCACCATAGTGATGCCCTGAGATAGGGTGAGCTTTTGCATGCCAAGTAGTTGAGAAAAGTTGCTATCCAAATAGGTATACAGTAAGGCAAAAATCACCGTGACCTTGAGTGACGACTTCAGCAGCTCAACCAATGAACGTGTTGAAAACATACGTCCAACACCGGAAATGGGGTTGAGCTTACTCAACTTGGGTTGGATATTCGCTGGGCGAAACATCCAACCGCCAAGTATCATGCTACTGCCGATAGCGGCAATGACGATAACCATAAACATGGGTAGTAGTAATTCGATGATGATGCCAAGGCTTTGACCCAGTTGCTCAATCATTTGTTTAGGGTTTTCTAGGTCCTGACGTGTTAGTGCCATATTGAAGCGAAATACACCAGAAATGTGCTCCCAAATACGACCGATTTGGATATAAAAATAGATGGCAACAATCAAAAACAGCACTGCAGTAGTGAACTCTTTGGCACGAGGAATTTGACCTTCCTGCCTCGCCTTTTTGATCTTCTGGGGTGAGGCCTTTTCGGTTTTATCTTGGCTGGACTGCTCGCTCATGCGCCCCCCGCCATAAACAGGTTAAGTTGACTCAATGTTTCGTGTACCAGCGCGGTATAGCGACTAGGGATGCCACTAACTGTTAGCAAGATGCTAAACAAACCAAGCAACATGGTCATTGGGAAGCCAAGGGCGTAAACGTTTAGGCTGGGTGCCGCTCGGTTCATGACACCAAAACTGATGTTCGCCAATAGCATGGAGACGATGGCTGGCAACGCCAAAGCTAAGGCTGAAGCAAACATCCAACCAAACAAAGAAACGATATTGTCTAAAGAGGCGATGGTGATGCCAGAGCCGACCGGCCATACCACAAAGCTCTGCACCAAAATATCAATGACCAGAAGATGCCCTTCGAGTGCAAGGAATAATAACGTACACAGCAGCAAGAAAATTCGTCCCAAAATGGCAACGGAGAGTCCATTGACCGGGTCGTTCATGATCGCCATACCAAGCCCCATTTGTAGCGAGACGATTTGCCCTAGCATGGTGAAGATGGTGAAAAAAAGGTGCAGTATGAGTCCGAAAAAAAGTCCCCACATAGCCTGTTCAAAGGCCAAAAACAGAGAGGTCATCGACAGCAAATCAACAGCAGGCATTGCAGGCATAAGCGGTGCCGTGATCACCACAATAGATAAGGCAAGTAGGGCTCTGACCCATACTGGAATTAACGCATCACCGAAAAATGGCATGGCCAGAAAGGCAGCCCCAATCCTGAAAAAGGGCCACCATAACTGACCTAACCATTGAGATATTTCGGCGAACGTAATCTGCATTAACCAATCATCCCTGGAATGTTATGGAACAAGAAGTCGAATAGCTCCATGATTTTGCGTAGCATCCAATGCCCGGCAAAAATGACCATCAACAGGGTGGCCAATAATTTAGGTAAAAAGCTAAGTGTTTGTTCTTGGATTTGAGTTGCAGCTTGAAAAACCGCGATAACCAAACCCACAAGCAGTCCTGGCACTACCAGTACCATCACGATACTGATGATGAGCCAGACGGCGTTTGAAAACAGAGTAACGGTCAGTTCTGGAGTCATGATTCACGCTCTCATCCACTGCCAAAGCTGGCGGATAGGGTTCCGACTGTCATCGCCCAACCATCAACCAAAACGAACACCACCAATTTAAATGGTAATGAGACAATCAATGGCGAAAGCATCATCATACCCATTGCCATCAAGACACTTGCGACTACCAAATCTATGATTAAAAAAGGAATAAACAACATGAAGCCGATCTGAAACGCGGTTTTCAGCTCACTGATCACAAAGGCTGGAAGAACAATAGCAAAGGAAATGTCCTCCACTTTTGAATCCACTGGCTCGTTCGCAATGCGCAGCATTTGTTCGAGTGAATTACGTTGTGTTTGTGCGAGCATAAAATTGCGTACCGGCTTTTCTGCGGTAGCAAAAGCTTGCATCAAAGTGATTTCGCCTTGGTCATAAGGAACGAAAGCGTGCTCATACACATCGCTCCAAACGGGCCGCATGATGAGGATGCTCAGACTGAGTGCAATACCGATTAATACTCGGTTGGGGGGACTTTGTTGTAAGCCCAGAGCCTGACGTAAAATCGCTAACACGACAATGATGCGAGTGAAGCTGGTGGCCATCAAAATGAACGCAGGTAAAAAGCTCAAAGCTGTCATCAAGAGCAATATTTGCAGCTTTACGCTGTATTCTTGTTCTGATTGACCATCGTTAACGGTCAGAAAAGTCAGCCCGTTATCCGCTAAAGCGGGATGAGCAAACAAACCGAGCATGACGATGACCAGGCCTATGAGGAGCAGGCGTAGGTTCGAAGGATAAGCGATACCAGCTAAACGCAGTTTCACGAGCTACTTACCCATAGAAGTGAGCGCAGAATCAACGACATCAATTAGTCTCAGGCCGTACTTTTCATTGACGACGACGACTTCGGCATGCCCCATTAGAGAACCATTCACCTTCACATCCAACGGTTCGCCATTTAGCTTATCAAGTTCGATAATACTGCCCTCACCAGCAGACATCAGATCGCCCAGTGCGACCTCTTTGCTGGCGACTTCAAGCGTCACAGTGACGGGGATATTTTTGAAGAAGCTAATATCTCGCTCAGATTGAACTGGAGCGGCCATTGGGGCGTCGGTATCAAAGTCCTCAAGTTGAAAGTCATCGAAGCGCAGTTCGTCACCGTCGAAGACACTTTGTTCTGGCGAATCGCTCATCGGTTGGTTTCCTTATCATCATTTAAAATTAAAACAAGTTGCCCCTCTTGCTCTGCCACGCGCCCTGTGAATAGGGTCTCTTTACCAATGTTCACTGGAGCGTTATTGAGCAGTTCAATAGGGAGAATGTCGTCGGCTTTGAGTTTGAGTACTTGTGTCAAAGGCAACACGGTCTTACTCAATTGAACGTTTAAGCGGACCGGGGTTTTGTGCAAAGCATGATTGAAGTCACTTGCCATGTGTGGGTTGGGTGTTAGTTCCAGTTCGTCGATCAGCGTTTGAATCAGAGCACTATCTAATGTGACGGCCAATAGAGCTTGTTGGTTACGCACATAAATGGATAGCTTGGCAGCAATACCAATGCCCGGAATAACCTCGAATTCATGTTGCTTCCATGTGGTTTCTGGCGCTATCCACTGTGAGGCGCACTTGGCAATGCGCTGTAATAATCGCAAGTCGCTATTAGTGAGCTCCCCGCCGCTGCGTTCCATGCTAGTGCTATAAAATTGGTCAGATAAGCGCATTAGCATGGTGGGTTCCATCGACACATAGAGCATGCCGTCATCGTTGTGTTTGAGGACTGAAACACTGGTGGCATCTACGTTAGTTTGTGGTAGTTCAGTAAGCGAAACATGGTCCAATTCGACTAACACTTGTTGTGTTTTTAACCAAGCTTGTAGTTCAAGGCTTAGCTGTTGGCATGAGTTAATCAATAACTCTTCGAGCTTATTGCGAATGATATGAATGGGTTTACCTAATAATTCTACATTAAGAGTTTGCACCTGTTCAGGCATCTCTGTTTTTTGCATATCCATATCTTTACCAAACGTAATCTGAGTGGGGTTTCATTTGTAATTATGTGTTGCTATTTAATAACAAAGCGTCATTTTTCGTCAGTCTACTCTGGTTTTTTTATTTATTTTTAGCCCTCTAATGTAAATTTGTGAACTTGGTTCATATGTTTGTTTTCGCTATATAAAGCATCTTTAAATATAAAATAAATACAGGTAGCTTAATTAAATAATAATTATATTTCATGGGCAAAATAGCGACTAAATAATGCGCATAGCCCTTGTATAGCAATAATCAGAGTGAGTATTTTATCTAAATTTATGTTTTATAACGCCTATCAAGGGATTTTATAAAACGTCTCTCTCATATGAAAGTAGGCTTCTATGTATTATGTGAAAGAGATATAGATGGACAGCAATATGATCTATGGCTTAGTTAAAAAATATTATTTCTCATTATGTCGAGATTTTTCTCGGTCAAGAGAATGTAAAATACAAATTCACACTTTCGCTGTTAATAAGATGTATCCATTGGCGTTATTAATGGGGATGTTTTTTGGGATTAAGATCTCACACGCAGCGGAAGTAAATATTCCGATGGATTTGGTTAATTGGCAATTTGTAGAGGGAGAATTTGAGTGCCAGCTTGTTCAGACCTTGCCAAATAATAGGGGGAAGTTTTACTTCCATGCGGAACCTAATAACCAATTGTCGGCAGTTCTGCATTTACCTAACAATAACATCAAACAAGCACAGCTATTTCAACTGTCGGCACCATGGCATACCCCAGTGCAACACACCATGATTGATGATGCTGCGAAAACAACGCGTGGCTACGCCATCTTTGATGTGGATATTGATGCTTTATTAGCAGCCACCACTCGTGGGGCTTGGATCAGAGTGAGCTCTATGCAAGCTGCTAATCAAGTAGGTGATGCCTTTGTTTTACCTTCCACTCGAATTGAATCGGCGTACTTTAGCTTCAATCAGTGCCGCTCCAAATTACCTGAAATGAACTACAGCCAAGCGAGAGACGTGGTGTTGAAGTTTGATTTTGGCCAACGAGTGGTCACCAGTGAACAGCGTCAAACACTGCAATCATTAGCCAGCTATATCAAAGCAGATGGCCACATATCAAAAGTGCTAGTGGATGGACACACGGATAATGTTGGTTCGTCATTGAGCAACCTACAGGTGTCACGAGTACGAGCCGATGACGTCGCCAGTGTACTCACTGAGTTAGGGACGCCAGCCAAACTGATCGAAGTACGAGCCCATGGTGCCCGTTACCCAGTGAGCAGCAATGAGACTGAGTTTGGTCAAGCTAAGAACCGCCGAGTTACGGTTCGAGTGGTTCGTCACCCTTCCACCAACACAGCGTCTTCAACGGATCTGAAGACGGAGGTTCAGTAAATGAAAAAGGATATTCTCTACGTTGAGCCTTGTGAGCAAAACGCTCAACCTATTATCGACCTATTAACGGAGCAGGGCTTTAGCGTAAATCATGTTCGAACTGGTCGTTCGGCGTTGTTAACCGCTTCAAGCTCCATCAGTTTAGTCAGCTCCAATCTGCCCGATATGAGTATTCGTGAGTGGATTGCCTGTCATCAGCGAAAAGCTAACCCTGGTGTCGCCATTGCCATTGTCGAACAAGACCAAGGTATATTAGCTGCAGAAGCGATGAAGGCGGGGGCGACAGATTACTTGCTGCGTCCATTTGAAGCAGCGCAACTGGTCAACTTGATTCGTCGCGTTGAAGCGCTAGAGAAGCCAATGGCCAATATTGTGGCGGAATCTTGGCGGAGCAAACAAGTTTTGCAATTGGCGCACCGTGCGGCGTGCACCAGTGCTAGTGTGTTGATTACTGGGGAATCGGGTACCGGCAAAGAAGTACTCGCTCGTTACGTCCATGATCAATCGCCTCGCGCACAGCAGCCTTTTGTAGCCGTTAACTGTGCCGCTATTCCTGAGTCCATGTTAGAAGCGGTCCTGTTTGGTCATGTGAAAGGAGCATTTACCGGCGCGACGTGTTCACAAACCGGTAAGTTTGAAGAAGCTAACGGTGGCACAATTTTGTTAGACGAAATTGGCGAAATGTCACCAGCCGTTCAAGCTAAGTTATTGCGAGTGCTTCAGGAGAGAGAAGTAGAGCGTGTGGGTAGCCATAAGTCGATTGCTTTAGATATTCGAGTGATTGCGGCCACTAATAAAGATCTTCGCGAAGAGGTTCAAAAAGGGACGTTTAGAGAAGACTTGTATTACCGCTTAGACGTATTGCCGCTGCATTGGCCGCCACTTCGTGATCGCAAAGATGACATCCTACCTATTAGCCAATTCTTTATTAATAAATACAAAGAGCAAGCCAATTGCTACTTATCTGAGGATGCGCAGCAAGCGCTTAGTCAATACCACTGGCCCGGCAATATTCGTGAATTAGAGAACGTGATTCAACGTGCGCTCGTCATGCGCCACGGCGACTATATTACGGCTCACGACTTGATGTTGCCGATTGAGATCCCTGCTTTTAATCCTGTGGTGTCCAATGAAAACCTAATGGGGCACGTGGAAGTCAAAAAGCAGGCGGAATTCCAATTTATCTTAGAAAAACTACGTCAATTTGGCGGAAACCGAACTAAAACGGCGGACGCTCTAGGGGTTTCTACGCGAGCACTGCGCTACAAATTAGCTGCGATGCGAGAGCAAGGAATCGATCTACAGTCAGCCATTGGCTCGGCTGCGTAAAGGAGAAATTTGATGGCGATGCAACCTATAAATAACGCGTTATCCGCAGAGCAATTAATGCTGACAAAAATGCAGGTAATGCAGCAGCACGTGCAGCCTGATTTTGTGGTGTCCAATAACCCAATCGATGTGAACAAGGTTAATGAACCGATGGCATTTTCTGGTGCAATGAAAAATGTGCTTGATATGGTGAACCAGCATCAATCTACGGCATCACAGAAAATCACAGCAGTAGAGACTGGGGAGAGTGATGATCTTGTTGGAGCCATGATTGCTAGCCAGAAAGCGAGCTTATCGTTTTCTGCTCTAATGCAAGTTCGCAACAAGGTAGTTGCTTCCTTTGAAGATATTATGAAGATGCCGGTGTAGAACATGTCAGAATTAGCACCTCAAACTGTGGCGGCAGCGGGACCAATCGATGTTGCCCCCAAAACAGCAAACTCATCGAATATGAACGATATCAACGCCAAGGTGAAGCAGCTGTGGTCAAGCTCGCAGCGTAACTTGGTATTGTCAGCAGTACTGGCTGCTATTGTTGCAGCCATTATTGTGGTGGCGCTGTGGAGTTCTTCGCAAAGTTATCGTCCGCTATACAGCCAACAAGAACGTTTTGATATTGGTGAAATTGTCTCGGTATTAGAGTCCGAAGGTATTGCCTATCGACTGCAAGAGCAGAACGGTCAAGTGTTAGTCGCAGAAGGTCAAGTGGCGAAAATCCGTATGTTATTGGCGGCGAAGGGTGTTAAAGCTCAACTGCCAACCGGATTGGACTCACTCAAAGAAGACAGCTCTTTGGGAACGAGCCAGTTCATGGAAAATGCCCGTTACCGTCATGGACTCGAAGGTGAACTAGTACGCACCATCATTTCTCTTAATGCCATCTCTAATGCTCGTGTTCACTTAGCCATTCCAAGACAGACATTGTTTGTTCGCCAACAAGGTGAAGAGCCGTCGGCGTCGGTGATGATTGAGCTTAAGCCGGGCGAAGATCTGAAACCCGACCAAGTCGAAGCCATCATCAACTTGGTGGTGGGTAGCGTAACGGGAATGAAACCAGAGTTTGTTTCGGTTATTGACCAATATGGCCGTCTGTTGAGTGCCGATGTTGGCTCGGCAGAAGCAGGTAAGGTCAATGCGAAATATCTGGAATATCAAAAGAACGTTGAAAAGCAGATCATTCAACGTGCGGCAGATATGCTTACGCCGATTGTAGGTCCGAGTAACTATCGTGTCCAGGTTGCGGCGGATATGGACTTCAGTCGAGTGGAAGAAACGCAAGAAATCCTCGACACTAATCCGGTGGTGCGCAACGAGCACAGCATTCAGAACAATACCATTGATAAAATAGCACTTGGTATTCCGGGCTCTCTGAGTAACCAACCGCCAGTGACAGGTGAAGTGCCAACCAATGATAGTCAAAATACCAATGCACGCAGTGAGCTAAATCGTCAGTACGCGGTAGGCAGCAGCGTGCGCCGTACTCAATATCAGCAAGGTCAAATCTCTAAGCTAAGTGTCTCTGTACTCCTTAATGAAAGTGCTGCGCCAAATGGTACAGCATGGACACCAGCCGAACGCGCACAAATATCAACGATGATCACCGATGCTGTAGGTATCTCCGCCGATCGTGGAGACAGCTTGAGTCTAATGAGCTTTAACTTCACCCCAATTGAAATCGAAGCGCCACCGGCTATGCCGTGGTGGCAAGACCCGACAGTGCAACAGCCTCTGCGTTATGTCATTGGCGGTATGCTCGGAATGGCGATGATCTTCTTTGTACTTCGTCCATTGATTATGCACCTAACGGGAGCGGACAAGCGTGGCAACGAACTTGAATTCGCTGAGCCTCAAGAAGAGGAATACCAAGAGAATATTCAGACTCGTGAAGAGCGCGAACGTGAAGAGATGCTGAATCGTCGATTGTCTGAGAAAGGCATAGAATCCACCTCTTCAGGTCTTGATGCTAGCAGTGACATGCTGCCCCCTCCAGGGTCGCCGTTGGAAATTCAACTTAAACATCTACAGCTTATTGCCAATGAAGAGCCTGAGCGCGTAGCGGAAGTACTTAAACAATGGGTAAATGTGAATGAAAACAGCACAGTCAACGCCAGCAACGCTTAGTCATGTTGAGAAAACCGCTCTTGTGCTTTTAGGTATGGGGGAGGATGCCGCTGCTCAGGTGCTGCGTCATTTCTCTCGCGATGAAACACAGCGTGTCACCCGAGCGATGGCACGCCTAAGTGGCATCAAAAGTGATAATGCCAAAGGGGTGATTCAACACTTCTTCGAAGACTTTAGACAACACAGTGGTATTCGTGGCGCCTCAAAAGAATACCTGTCGAACACATTGCGTAAAGCTCTAGGTAATGATTTAGCTAAAGGATTACTTAACAACCTGTATGGTGATGAAATTCGCAATAACATGCAGCGACTGCAATGGGTTGATGCGGAGATCTTGTCGAGATTTGTAGCGAAAGAGCACCCACAGATGCAGGCTATATTCTTAGCGTATTTACCTCCAGAGACCTCATCGGCGGTACTGAGTTACCTTCCTGCAGATTATCATGATGAGTTGCTGTATCGCATTGCTCGCTTACAAGATATTGACCATCAAGTGGCAGCGGATCTTAACGAATTAATAGAACGCTGTATTGAGCAGGTCTCAGTAAGTCAAAGTGCACCTATGTCTGGCGTTAAACAAGTAGCCGACATTATCAACCGTTTCTCGGGTGACCGAGCAATGTTGATGGAAATGCTCAAACTGCATGATGAAGACGTCGTCAGTGAAATTGAAGAGAACATGTTCGACTTTATGGTGCTAGGTAGGCAGCGTGAAGACACCATGGATACGTTAGTTCAGCAAGTACCAATTGAGCTTTGGGCGGTGGCGTTAAAAGGGGCGGAAATTACCTTGCAGCAAGCGATCAAACGTTCGATGCCACAGCGTATGGTAAAAGCACTGGAAGACGATATGCAATTGCGCGGCGCGGTGCCTGTTAGTGCGGTTGAGCGTGCTCGCAATGACATTATGCAGATCATCAAAGAGCTATCGGAAGCGGGCGAGATCGAGTTGTCGCTATACCAAGAGCAGACAGTGGAGTAAGCCATGAAGGAAAAAGCGATTTTTACCTTGCCACCTAGTGGTTATAGACAACACCGCTTCCCGCCATTGGCACAACCTTCAGCAGTGGATGAGTTTACCGCTGAACTCAGTTGGGATGACGCACCGACACAAATCGACGTACAGGAACGCCTTGAAGAAGGCTTTCAACAAGGGCTAGAGCGTGGTCATCGAGAAGGGTTAAACCAAGGTATTGAACAAGGTAAGCAACAGGGTTTATTGGAAGGTCAAAAAGAGGGCTTTCAAAAAGGTTTTGTCTCGGGTGAACAGTCGGGCAAGCAAGCGTTCCTTGATGCCGTTAAACCTGTTAATGATATCTATGTGTCACTGTCTCGCTGGCAGGAAGAAAAAGAACAGCAACAACGCCATATCATCTGTGAGTTGGTGCAAAAAGTGGCGCAGCAAGTCATTCGTGCTGAGTTGACGCTGATGCCTCAGCAAATTCTGGCATTAGTCGATGAGACACTGGAGGCCATGCCGGGTAAAACTGAAAAGGTCACCGTACACCTAAACCCACAAGACCTAGAGCGTATTACCCAGATTAACCCTGAGTTAGCTGACGGTTGGAAGTTAGTTGCCAAACCAGAACTGCCCGTTGGTGGCTGTCATTTGGTGACAGAAGATGCTGAAGCTGATGCCAGTTGCGACTCTCGATTGGAGTCGTGTATGGATGCAGTAAAAGAGCACTTATTGGATGAAGTGACACCTATTGATTTAGCGAGTAACGATGACTAGTGCTTCCTCCCCTCTACTTCATGACCGCCTAAACGATGCGATTGCGTCGCTTAACCTAGTACCTGTTGCGCGAGTCACAGGTCGATTAGTAAAGGTAAACGGTTTAATGCTGCAAGCGGTTGGGTGTCGATTTAAGCTTGAGCAACGTTGTCTGGTTGAGACAGATGAAGGCGATATGATTGAAGCGCAAGTGGTGGGCTTTGACCATAATATTGCCTACCTCATGCCCGTTCGTCAGTTGGGGGGATTATTTGCCGGTGCCAAAGTCATACCGCTTGATGGTGATAGCTCGGTTAATTTGGGCAGCCATTGGTTAGGGCGTGTGGTGAATGGACTTGGTGAAG
This sequence comes from Vibrio sp. La 4.2.2, assembly GCF_027586995.1. Classification (NCBI taxonomy): domain Bacteria; kingdom Pseudomonadati; phylum Pseudomonadota; class Gammaproteobacteria; order Vibrionales; family Vibrionaceae; genus Vibrio; species Vibrio sp. La 4.2.2. Next base: position 27,648 of record NZ_JAPPTJ010000014.1, on the reverse strand, counting down.
CATTGGATGATGGCGCGGTGCTAAAAGGAGGCGATCGTGTCTCTTTAGAGCCGAAACCAATAAACCCATTAAAACGTCGTCCCGTTGATACGCCACTGGATGTTGGTGTTCGTGCGATCAACGGTTTACTCACTATCGGCAAGGGTCAGCGCATTGGTTTAATGGCAGGTAGCGGTGTGGGTAAAAGTGTGTTGATGGGGATGATTACTCAAAACACCGAAGCTGATGTCATTGTTGTTGGCTTGATTGGTGAGCGTGGCCGTGAGGTGCGTGAGTTTATCGAACGTAATTTGACGCCAGAAGCGCGTAAGAAAGCCATTATTATTGCGGCTCCTGCGGATGAGTCACCATTAATGCGCTTACGAGCCACATTACTTTGTCATCGAGTTGCCGAGTATTTTCGGGATAAAGGCAACGATGTGTTGTTGCTAATGGATTCTTTAACTCGCTATGCCATGGCGCAGCGTGAAATTGCGTTAGCATTAGGTGAACCTCCGGCATCAAGAGGATATCCACCTTCGGTTTTCAGTGTCTTGCCTCAGCTGTTGGAGCGTGCCGGTAACAGTGAGCATCCCGATGGCAGTTTGACTGCCATTTACACGGTTTTAGCAGAAGGGGATGACCAACAAGATCCTGTGGTGGATTCTGCCCGCGCAATTCTAGATGGGCATGTGGTACTCTCTCGCTCATTGGCGGAGCAAGGACACTATCCGGCGATTGATATTAATGCGTCGATCAGCCGTTGTATGTCAGGATGTACTCCTGAAGCGCACAGTACGCTAGCCAATCAATTTCGTCAGCTTTATTCCAACTATTTGCAAGTGAAAGAGCTGCTTCCTTTAGGCGGTTATCAGCCAGGCCAAGACCCTGAACTCGACCAATCGGTGGCGATGCACCCTCAACTCAAAAACTATCTATTACAAGCGGCCAATGATGCGGTGGATTTTCAGACATCGTTAACGGAGTTGGCGCAGCTATTTCAAAACCCTAATTAAGCAGGAAGCCAAACGCTAACCAAAAACTATGGACAGTAAAATTCGTGCAGTCGGTAAAATAACCCAAGTAGAGGAATTACGACGTGATCAGATTGGTGCGCGTTTGGAATCTATGCGCCACCAAAATGAGCATTTGGCTAAGCAGCTACTGGCATTGTCTGAACTGAAAACATTAAATCACAGTGGCTCAAATCAAACCAATAGCATGGGGTTGATGAACCTTAACCTTGTTGACCAAATGCTGCAAAAAATGCTGAATCATCAAAAGCATGAGCAAGCGGTGATGGAAGCACAGTGTCAGTCGGTTCAGAAACAGCTGCAACAAAAAGCGGCAAGAGTGCACGGACTAGAGCAAGTGCTGGATCGTTGGAGTAAAAAACAAAACTACGAAAAAGCAAAGCGTGAACAGAAGCTTATCGAAGATATCATCAACTCACGTATCAAGCGGCGTGCCTTGTAAATATCTGGACATTTATCCAGTATAAATTACCATTAGCTATAGAACCTAGGCTGATGGCACGTATACAATGCAATGGATAATTGATAACCAAACCCTCCTACTTTCAATCACCTCTATTTCAACTTGCCTCGGATTTTCCGCCGCTGCAATTCTGCACTTTAAGTCACGTCAGATGGAGCAGATGTTTGAGCAAAAAGCGCAGTTAGAAAAGACCGCTTTAGAGCAAGAAATTGAACGCTTACGCCACGACCTTCAAGACGCAAAGCAAGAGCTTGACGAACTGGATGACGAACGAGATAAATCGGCGTTTGAGCTTAAGCAAGCGCATGGCAAAGTCATGGCTGCAATGGAAAAGTTGCGTTACTTTGAAGCGGTGAAGCAAGAACGTCAGCAGTATGCGACTGACCTTGAATATGTGAAGCAGCAGCGGGCTCAGTCTGAAGCCGAGCTGCGTGAGCAGTTAGCGACTTATCAGCAACAACAGCGGTCTGACCAAGAAAAGCTTGAGCTTCTACAGCAATCTGAATTGCGCTTAAAAGAGCAGTTTGAACGTCTAGCCAACCAAGTGTTTGAAGCCAAAACGGCTAAGGTTGACGCACAAAACCGACAAAGCTTAGAGGGCATCCTGTCGCCACTCAAAGAGCAGTTGGAAGGGTTTAAAAAGCAAGTTAATGATAGTTTCAGTCAGGAAGCCAAAGAACGCCATACCTTGGTTCATGAACTAAAGAACCTACAACGTCTTAACGATCAGATGACCAAAGAGGCGATGAACCTCACCCAAGCGCTAAAAGGTGATAATAAACAGCAAGGTAACTGGGGTGAGGTGGTTCTGGCGCGCGTGCTGGCTGAATCAGGACTGCGTGAAGGTCACGAGTATCAAACCCAAGTCAGCCTGCAAAATGAAGCGGGTAAACGATATCAGCCAGATGTGATTGTTCATCTTCCCCAAGAGAAGCAAGTGGTTATCGACTCGAAAATGGTGCTAGTGGCCTATGAGCGCTACTTTAATGCTGAGACAGACGCCGAACGCGATCGTGCATTGAGTGATCATCTGATTGCGCTACGTAATCATATTCGAGGATTGTCGCAAAAAGATTACCATCAACTAAAAGGTATCCGTTCGCTCGATTACGTCTTGATGTTTATCCCGGTAGAGCCTGCATTCCAAGTGGCGATTCAAGCCGATCCGAGTTTGGTGAAAGAGGCGATGGAGAGCAACATCATCTTGGTCAGCCCGACGACCTTGCTGGTGGCGCTGCGTACTATTGATAACCTTTGGCGCAACGACCGCCAGAATCAGAATGCACAGGTGATTGCTGACAAGGCGAGCAAGCTTTACGACAAGTTGCGTTTGTTTGTTGATGATATGGAAGGGCTGGGCGGCGCACTCGATAAAGCGAACCAAAGTTATCAAGGTGCAATGAACAAATTGGCCACCGGAAGGGGCAATGCGATCCGTCAAGCGGAGAGTTTTAAGCAACTCGGTGTGGAAGTGAAACGCTCCATTTCTCCTTCTCTGACAGAAATTGCACAAAATGATGCGTTGGTGGAAAGACAACCAGACATGGATAAAGTAAACTGACCGTCTGCGGCGTAGGTGATGTTGCGCCGCCTAAGAGGAAGAATAATGACGGATAGTAACGTGCAATCAAATCAGCTTAATCAACAAGACGAAACCACACACTTTGGTTTCACAACAGTCGCGAAAGAAGAAAAAGTGACAAAAGTTGCTGAGGTATTTCACTCGGTAGCAGCAAAATACGACATCATGAACGATTTGATGTCTGGTGGTGTTCACCGCTTATGGAAGCGCTTTACTATTGATTGCAGTGGTGCGAGACCGGGTCAACGTATCCTCGACCTTGGTGGTGGTACTGGTGACCTGACGGCTAAGTTTTCTCGTATCGTTGGTGACAAAGGTCATGTGATTCTCGCTGACATCAACAACTCCATGTTGAATGTGGGGCGCGACAAATTGCGTGATACTGGTATTGTCGGTAACGTTCATTACGTTCAGGCTAATGCTGAAGAGCTGCCATTCCCAGATAATTACTTTGACTGTATTACTATCAGTTTCTGTCTACGTAACGTGACCGATAAAGACAAGGCGCTGCGTTCTATGTATCGCGTATTGAAGCCGGGTGGTCGCTTACTGGTACTTGAGTTTTCAAAACCTATCCTTGAGCCTCTATCTAAAGTTTACGATGCGTATTCTTTCCATCTGTTGCCGAAAATGGGTGAATTGGTAGCGAACGATGCAGAAAGTTATCGTTATCTTGCTGAATCTATTCGAATGCATCCAGATCAAGAGACTCTGGAAGGCATGATGAAAGACGCTGGCTTTGAGCAGACCAAATACTTCAACCTAACGGGTGGTATTGTTGCGCTGCACCGTGGATACAAATTCTAAGGACTGAGCTATGCCCTTTGACCCATTAGTCACCGCGGTGGTGGAAACCACGCTCAATACCTTAATCAAAGATGACGATGCGTTGGTTAAGCGCGTTGCACGTCTTAAAGGTCAGATTATTCAAGTTCATTTGCGTGAGTTTAATAAGTCACTCACTTTTGTGTTTAGTCATCAGTTGGATGTCCTTTCCAACTATGAGGGCGAGCCGGACTGTTATTTATCTTTAAACCTTTCGGTACTTCCTGAACTAAAAGAGCAGGCGAATATCACCAAGCTTATCAAACAGGATAAGTTGCAATTGGAAGGTGACATTCAGCTGGCTCAGAAGTTCTCTGCTCTGCTAACCGATTGCAAACCAGATCTAGAAGAGTGGTTATCCCGTGTAACTGGTGATGTGGTGGCACATACTGCGGTTCAAGGAGCAAAAGGGCTCTTTTCCTTCTTCGCATCACAAGCTGCAAAGCACCAAGACCACTTTGGTCAAGTATTAACGGAAGAGTGGAAAATTGCTCCGCCACCGTTAGCGGTAGCAGCATTTTGTGACGACGTTGATGAAGTGCGTAGCCAAGCAGATAGATTGAGTGTGCGTTTGGAGCGTTTAATTGAAGCGACATCAAGCGATGATTCTAATGATGCATCGGCGGAGCGCGCATGACTCCAAGTGAAATCAAACGTCTTTATCGAATCATAAAGGTTCAGCTTGAGTACGGCTTAGATGAGTTGATGCCCACGCATCAGCTCACCAAAGCACCGTTGCTAGCACGCAAATCTTTGTTCTGGATGAAGAATAAACATCCAGACAAGCCGCTTGGTGAAAGGCTTAGGTTGGCACTGCAAGAGTTGGGTCCAGTATGGATTAAGTTTGGTCAAATGATGTCAACGCGTCGGGATCTATTCCCTCCGCATATTGCTGATCAACTTGCGCTACTTCAAGACCAAGTGTCGCCATTTGATGGACACTTAGCTAAGTCGCAAATGGAACTGGCTCTCGGTGGCCCTATTGAACAATGGTTTGATGATTTTGATATTGAGCCTTTGGCATCGGCCTCAATTGCTCAGGTTCACACTGCTAAGCTGAAAGACTCTGGGCAAGAAGTTGTCTTGAAGGTGATTCGTCCAGATATTCGCCCTGTCATTGATGCAGATCTTAAGCTGATGTATCGCATGGCTAGGATAGTGTCGAAAGCTCTACCTGACGCTCGCAGGTTAAAACCTGTTGAAGTGGTGCGCGAATACGAAAAGACCTTATTGGATGAGCTTGATTTAAGACGTGAAGCGGCCAATGCAATTCAATTGCGTCGCAACTTCGAAGGCAGTGAAGAGCTTTATGTTCCTGAGGTTATGCCGGACTTTAGTAGCGAAAGCTTAATGGTCTCTGAGCGAATCTACGGTATTCAAGTGTCTGATATTCCGACACTTGAAGCGAATGGCACTAATATGAAGCTGTTAGCGGAACGTGGTGTGAGCGTATTCTTTACTCAGGTGTTTCGTGACAGTTTTTTCCATGCCGATATGCATCCAGGCAATGTGTTTGTTAGCTATGAGCACCCAGAGAATCCGCTTTGGATTGGCTTAGATTGCGGCATTGTTGGCACGTTAAATAGCGAAGATAAACGTTATCTGGCGGAAAACTTCCTTGCTTTCTTTAACCGTGACTATCGTAAGGTGGCTGAGCTGCATGTCGACTCTGGTTGGGTGCCAACCGATACTAACGTCGATGAATTTGAGTTTGCTATTCGCATGGTGTGTGAGCCAATTTTTGCCAAACCTTTGTGTGAAATCTCTTTCGGCCATGTGTTACTGAATCTATTTAATACCGCGCGCCGGTTCAATATGGAAGTACAGCCCCAGCTTGTCTTGCTGCAAAAGACCTTGCTCTATGTCGAGGGGTTAGGCAGACAGCTCTATCCGCAGCTAGACTTATGGGAGACGGCGAAACCATTTTTAGAAAAATGGATGGCGAACCAAGTAGGGCCGCAAGCTGTTATAAACGGAATTAAAGAACGCGCTCCGTTTTGGGCAGAAAAGTTACCGGAACTACCAGAGTTGCTGTACGATAGCCTTAAACAAGGTAAGGCTATGAATCAACGCATGGACATGCTGTATCAAGGATACCGTGAAACAAAACGGCAACAAGGTACAGGTAAATTTTTGTTTGGCGTTGGTGCAACTTTAATCGTATGCTCTGCCATATTACTGGGAGGGCCATATCAGCAGTTATCTGCATTGTCAGGCACTGTTGGTATCACATTTTGGCTGTTAAGTTGGCGTACTTACAGACGTTAAGCGATAAACTCGTATTAATTTTTTATTTGTTAATCAAGACCCGAGGTAGAAAGAATGGGTGGTATTAGTATTTGGCAACTTCTTATTATTGCCGTGATCGTTGTTTTGCTATTTGGTACTAAGAAATTACGCGGTATCGGTGGCGATCTTGGTGGTGCGGTGAAAGGCTTTAAGAAAGCCATGAGTGAAGATGACAACACAACGGCGAAATCAGACACGAAAGACGCTGATTTTGAGCCAAAGAACATCGAGCAAAAGCAAACAGCAGACGCATCGACAGAAGCGAAGAAAGATAAAGAGCAGGCATAATTCGTGTTTGATATCGGTTTTTGGGAACTGGTACTCATTTCAGTAGTTGGTCTAGTCGTTCTAGGACCAGAACGTCTACCAACTGCAATCCGAAGTGTTTCTCGTTTTATCAGCTCTGCGAAGGCTATGGCAAATAATGTCAAAGATGAGCTTTCACACGAACTCAAGGTGCAAGAGCTTCAAGAGAACCTGAAAAAAGCTGAGAAAATGGGCATGGAAGACCTCTCTCCTGAACTGAAAAGTTCGGTGGAGGAACTGAAACAGGCCGCGCAAGAGGTGACTCGTCCTTATGCGAGTGACAAACCAAAAGCGTCGACATCGGAAGCCAGTGCAGAAGCACCAGCTGCTGAAGTGGCAAAGCCTGTTGAGAATGAGTCTCCAGAAAAAGATCTTAATAAGGGCTGAGCTTCAGCCCTTATCGTTTTCATTCCGAAAGTGCCAATGAGATAAACCTTCTCTTAGCACTTTTATTTTATTCGAGGTTTTCATGTCTAGCGTCGAACAGACACAGCCTTTGATCAGTCACCTGCTTGAGCTAAGAAATCGACTACTACGCGCGATTACGGCTGTGTTAGTGGTTTTTCTGGCTTTGGTTTATTTCTCCGGCGATATATACGATTTCGTTTCTAAGCCTTTGGTAGAGCGACTACCTGAAGGTGCAACGATGATAGCAACTGACGTTGCTTCGCCATTTTTTACGCCACTGAAATTGACGCTCATTGCGTCCATCTTTATTGCGGTTCCTTTCATCCTTTATCAAGTATGGGCGTTTGTTGCCCCTGGTTTGTATAAGCATGAAAGACGGCTGGTGATGCCATTGATGTTCTCAAGCTCGCTGCTGTTTTACTGTGGTGTGGCATTTGCGTATTTTGTTGTATTCCCACTAGTGTTTGGCTTCTTTACTGCCATTTCCTTAGGAGGGGTAGAATTTGCGACGGACATTTCGAGCTATCTCGACTTTGTACTTGCACTCTTCTTGGCGTTTGGTATTGCCTTTGAAGTGCCTGTCGCGATTATCTTATTGTGTTGGACAGGTGCGACGTCGGTAGACAGCCTCAAGCAGAAGCGACCATACATTATTGTTGGTGCGTTTGTTGTCGGTATGATGCTGACGCCACCAGATATGATTTCTCAAACCTTGCTCGCCATACCTATGTGTTTGCTGTTTGAAGTCGGGTTGTTCTTTGCAAGATTTTATACTCGCAAAGATGACGAGGAAGAGTCTGAAGCAGAAGACGCATAAGCATCCAAAAACAATAAAAAATAGCGGCTACTTTGGCCGCTATTTTTTATTGTTGAATCGTTGATATATTGTACAGTCACGAACTTTATGTTCTTGATATGCAATTGTGCCATCTCAAAGGTGAGGAAATGTCACGGTTTGATATGAATAAACAACAATTTATAATTTAAATAGTGATTTAGCATTTTGTGTAGTGATGTCCAAGATCTGCTGCTCACTCATAGTTCGAACGTCTGCGATACGCTTTAAGACTAACTCAGTGTAAGCCGGTTCATTTCGTTTACCACGATGTGGGACAGGCGCTAGGTAAGGACAATCTGTCTCAAGAATCACCCAGCCTAAGTCTAATTCTGGTATCACTTTGTCCATGCCGGAGTTTTTGAATGTTGATACGCCACCAAGACCAAGATGAAAGCCTAGGTCATTAATGGCTTTGGCTTCATCCAAGTTACCGCCAAAACAATGGAATACGCCAGAAAGGTTGCCATCTTGCTCACCTTTTAGCAGAGCTAGGGTTTCTTCAATTGAATCTCGGGTATGAACAACAACTGGCAAGTCGAGCTCTTTTGCCCAGTTTAGCTGGGTAATAAAAGCGCGTTCTTGTTCCGCTTTATAGGTCTTGTCCCAATACAGATCTATGCCTATTTCACCAACGGCGATAAAGTTGTGCTTATCAAACCAAGAGTAAATGGTTTTTAAGGTCTGCTCGACGTCGCCATCCACGTAGCAAGGGTGAAGTCCCATCATTGAGCGACACACCTCTGGGTAGGCGGCTTCGGTGGCCAGCATGGGCTCAATAGACTCTAAATCAATGTTGGGTAACAGGATATGTTCGATGCCTGCAGCGCGAGCTCGTTGTACGACCTCGTCGCGATCGTTATCAAATTCTGTAGCGTAGATGTGAGCGTGTGTATCTATCATAGTCGCGTCATTGTAGTTTCACTGATCAAATAATAGGTTGAGTATATCGTTTCTGATTTAGCATTTTCCAATTTTACTACTAGCATGATGAAACAAGAGTGATATGCTTGGTTTTCGCATTTGTCCAGACAAGGAGAGAAAGGTGTCTGTATCGATTCAAGGTCAATTCCCAGCACGACGTATGCGCCGTATGCGCAAGCATGATTTCAGCCGACGTTTGATGGCGGAGAATAAAGTGTCGGTGGATGATTTGATCTATCCAATGTTTATTCTTATGGGGAAAAACCGCAGAGAGACGGTAGATTCTATGCCGGGTATTGAACGTCTATCTATAGACTTGATGCTGGAAGAAGCGGAATATTTGGCTCAGCTTGGCGTTCCTGCCATTGCTCTTTTCCCAGTCGTCACCCAAGACGCGAAAAGTCTTTGTGCAGCTGAGGCTCACAACCCAGAGGGTTTGGTGCAACGTGCAGTGCGCCTACTAAAACAGAATGTACCCCAAATGGGTGTGATTACCGATGTGGCGCTCGACCCGTTTACCACGCATGGTCAAGATGGCATCATCGATGAAGACGGCTATGTGCAAAATGATGAGACGACAGAAGTACTAGTCAAACAGGCGTTATCTCATGCAGAAGCTGGTGCGGACGTGGTTGCCCCATCAGACATGATGGATGGGCGTATTGGTCGAATTCGTGAAGCGCTTGAAGAAGCTGGCTATATTCACACGCAGATCATGGCTTACTCTGCAAAATACGCGTCAAATTACTACGGTCCATTCCGAGATGCCGTTGGTTCCGCTTCGAACTTGAAGGGCGGGAATAAGAAAAACTACCAAATGGATCCAGCTAACAGTGATGAAGCCTTGCATGAAGTAGCAATGGACATCAATGAAGGCGCAGATATGGTAATGGTGAAGCCAGGTATGCCTTATTTGGATGTGGTGCGTCGTGTACGAAGTGAGCTACAAGTGCCGACTTTTGCTTATCAAGTGTCCGGTGAATATGCGATGCACAAAGCTGCGATTCAAAATGGCTGGTTGAAAGAGCGTGAGACAGTCTTAGAGTCTTTGCTTTGCTTCAAGCGTGCTGGCGCAGATGGTATTCTTACTTACTTTGCTAAAGATGTCGCGGAGTGGTTAGCTGAAGAAAATGGTCAAGCAAAGACCTTCTTGAAATAGTTAGCTTAGATTAGCGACATTCTTGAGTGTGAAAAGCCGGTTGTATAAACCGGCTTTTTTGGTTTTGCCAATAACAGTTAGGAGTGAATGATATGTTGGTTCGTGAAGGAACGCTTGAAGAGGTGGTGAGTATCGTTGAACTTATCGAGGAATTTGCTCACAAAGAAACCATCGAAAGCCTGCAAGCACGCTTGAATGGCCACAAGCACCTGATATTAGTGGCAGAAAAAGCGGGAGTCTTGCTGGGCTTTAAAATTGGCTATCAGATAGATGAGGCTAATTTTTATAGCTGGTTCGGCGGAGTCTCTCCTGTGGCAAGAAAACAGGGTGTTGCTCAAGTTCTGATGGAGTACCAAGAACGCTGGGCGAAGCAACAAGGTTACCAACACATTACGGTTAAATCGCGTAATCAGTTTCCATCCATGTTAAGGCTGCTGATAAAAAATGGATACTTTATCTATGATTGTGAGCCGAAGCAGTTAGTGATTGAAACCAGAATTAAGTTCATTAAGTATCTGTAAAATATAAATAAATGGAATATGGGTGATGGTAATAAAAATTTAATGAGAAAAATTCTCAATTAGTTGTTGACGATTTAAATGAGAATGATTACTATTAACTCGTCCTAAGGAAAAAGGTTCTGATTACTTCAGTCGCACTAGTGACCAGATTTCAATCAAGCTTGGTTCTTTTTGACACGACATTGCTCACATTGCTTCCAGTGTATTTATAGCTTTTTGGTCGGTTAGATGTACTCAGATAATGAGATAACCTCCTCCTATTTTTGCTAGGCGACATCCATGATGTCGCTTTTTTTCTGTCTGGTGACTGAGTATTATTTGAGCGGTTATAAATAGAACATAATTCTGCAACGATTGCTTTCTGTAAAAGAAGGTTTTCCACATGGCGTGATCCTGAAAGGATCATAGTTATACATGTAGATCTGAATATATTTACATATAAAACAAAGGCTTAATTTAAAGTTTTTGTTCTTTTTCAGTTATCCACTTCGATTTAAAACAACTATATAAACAGACTTATCCACAGAAGATGATGTCATAATCGCCAATATTATTCTTAAGCTGTGTATATAGCCAGTGAAAGGTCGTGGCATAGTGCCATGAGACGTGGCATTCTTATAGCTTATAACCTGCAATCTTGGATAATTAGACATGGCTCATATACCAGACAACCCACTGATTCTCATTGATGGATCTTCCTATCTTTACCGAGCTTTCCACGCCTACCCAGAAACGATGAGCAATGGTGAAATACCAACCAATGCGGTTTACGGTGTAGTGAACATGCTGAGAAGCATGATGCGTCAATTTGCTTCTGAGCGAATTGCGGTGGTGTTTGATGCGAAAGGTAAAACTTTCCGTGATGATATGTATCCGGAATACAAGGCAAACCGTCCTCCAATGCCTGATGATTTGAGATGTCAGATTGAGCCTCTGCATAATGTGATTAAAGCAATGGGTCTGCCATTGATCTGTGTACCAGGCGTGGAAGCGGATGACGTTATCGGTACGCTGGCACATCAAGCATCGCAAGCAGGTATGCCTGTGCTTATTAGCACGGGCGATAAAGATATGGCTCAGCTTGTGGATGATAATGTTACGCTGATCAATACCATGACCAACGTAGTGATGGATCGAGAAGGTGTGGTAGAGAAGTTTGGTATTCCTCCAGAGCTTATCATCGATTATCTCGCTCTAATGGGCGATAAAGTGGATAACATTCCAGGTGTCCCTGGCGTTGGCGATAAAACCGCGACGGCATTGCTTCAAGGCATTGGTGGGATCAAAGATCTTTATGAACGCTTAGATGATATCGCACCGCTTGGTTTCCGTGGTTCTAAAACCATGGCTAAGAAACTTACAGAGCATAAAGATAATGCAGTTTTGTCTTATGAGTTAGCGACGATTAAGCTTGATGTCGAGTTAGACTGCACACCAGAGTCTCTTCGAAAGCAGCAACCGAACGTGGATGAACTGACAAAATTGTACGGTCAGCTTACCTTTAAGTCATGGTTAAATGAGCTACTTGAAGGTGGTACTGGTGAAGTTGAAGCAGTGGAGAGCGCAGCAAGAAAAACCACCAGTGCATCTCAAAGTGACGAACAATCTGAGATGGACACGTCACAAGTCACCATTGATCGTAGTGCCTATGAAACCATCCTGACTGAAGAGAGTTTTAACAGCTGGTTAGAGAAACTGAAATCTGCTCCTGTTATCGCTTTTGATACTGAAACCGACAGCCTAGATTATATGGTGGCGAATCTTGTTGGTCTGTCATTTGCGATTGAAGAAGGGGTGGCGGCATATGTCCCTGTAGCTCACGACTATATTGGCGCGCCTGAGCAGCTTGATCGTCAGTGGGTTTTAGAGCAGTTGAAGCCGCTATTAGAAGATGATGCTATTGCTAAGGTTGGGCAAAACCTAAAATACGATGCCAGCGTATTAGCTCGTTACGATATTGAGCTTAAAGGCATCAAATTTGACACTATGCTAGCGTCTTATGTCTACAACAGTGTTGGGGGCAAGCATGATATGGATAGCCTTGCTCTGCGTTTCTTGCAACATAGCTGTATCTCTTTCGAACAAATTGCAGGTAAAGGTAAAGCGCAGCTCACTTTTAACCAGATCGATCTTGAGCAAGCATCGCCTTATGCTGCTGAAGATGCTGACGTGACCTTCCGACTCCATCAGCGTTTGAATGCAGAGCTTGAGAAAAATGAAGCACTGAATCGTATTTACCAAGATATTGAAGTACCACTGGTGCCAGTTCTGTCTCGTATTGAACGTACGGGGGTACTGATTGATGATATGTTGCTAGGCGCGCAGTCTCAGGAAATTGCAGCAAGACTGGATGAGCTGGAACAAAAGGCGTTTGAGATTGCCGGACAAGAGTTCAACTTAAGCTCGCCAAAACAGCTTCAAACCATTTTCTTTGAGAAGATGGGCTTACCTGTAATCAAAAAGACGCCATCCGGTGCGCCTTCTACTAATGAAGAAGTGCTACAAGAGCTAGCGCTTGACTATCCATTACCAAAGCTGATTTTGGAATACCGTGGGTTGGCTAAACTGAAGTCGACTTATACTGACAAGCTTCCTAAGATGATCAATCCAGAGACTGGTCGTGTTCATACGTCATACCACCAAGCCGTAACGGCGACCGGCCGTTTGTCGTCGACTGATCCAAACTTGCAGAATATTCCAATTCGTAATGAAGAAGGACGCCGTATTCGACAAGCGTTTATTGCGCCGCATGGGTGGAAGATTCTTGCAGTCGACTATTCTCAAATTGAACTACGAATCATGGCTCATCTGTCTGGTGACAAAGCGTTATTGGATGCGTTCAAAAATGGCAAAGATATTCACGCGGCAACGGCGGCAGAGATCATTGGTGTCGATATTGATCAGGTGACCAGTGAACAACGTCGCCGTGCAAAAGCGATTAACTTTGGTCTTATCTATGGCATGAGTGCATTTGGCTTATCTAAGCAGTTGGGTATTCCTCGTGGTGAAGCACAACAATATATGGATACCTATTTTGAGCGTTATCCAGGTGTGATGCAGTACATGGAAGACACACGCTCATTGGCTGCTGAAAAAGGTTACGTGGAAACCATCTTTGGTCGTCGTCTACATCTACCAGAAATCAAATCGCGTAATGGTATGCGTCGTAAAGCAGCGGAGCGAGCGGCGATCAACGCGCCTATGCAAGGTACTGCTGCAGATATCATCAAGAAAGCGATGTTACTCGTTGATGAGTGGGTGCAAGCGGAAGGTGAGGGTAAGGTTAAGCTTCTTATGCAAGTACACGATGAACTGGTATTTGAAGTGGAATCGTCATCTTTGAGCGAAATTGAAAGTAAAATACAAAAATTGATGGAATCAGCAGCAGAGCTTGATGTTCCATTGGTTGCGGAAGCTGGTCACGGTGACAACTGGGATCAGGCTCACTAGACAATTTTTGAGCAATTTGAGCAAATTAACATGAGCCAGCGCACAGTCGTTGGCTTTTTTTTGTCATTAAAAAAGTTTTTATATCTAAAACAGTTATGTCTATTAACAAAACTTTCATGAAAAAAAACTACAAAAACGGTTTCATTTTCTGATCAGTTGTTGTACATTAGGACGCGTAGGGTACAGAGGTAAGATGTTCTATCTTTCAGACCTTTTGTTTCACGTTATTGGATTAGGCTGATTCAGCCGCCCCAGTCAGTATTTGACTGGGGCGTTTTTTCTTGTGGCAAAGAAAATTTCTCTACCGCATCATCTCTTAAACGCCTTGTCATTTTTCTTCTGTTTTGACGCCCATTTACCATCCAATTTGTAATTTAACGACCTTCACAGTATTGATAATTTACACATAGAACTAAGCCATCTTTAGAGGTTCATAATTCAGGTATAACTATATGAAAAATAAAGATTAGGATGGGTTTTGTTACGAGAGGTATTTGGGGTGGTAGAGAAGACTAGCTCACATTTTGCGTGGTAGGCAATTGAATTATCAACGGACTTGATAGATTCTTTTTGCAAACAATAACTAAATCTTCTCTCTCCCATTGCCCTGCCAGGATGGCGGGGCGTTTTGTTTCTGGAGGCTTACTCTTCGATATCGTCGTTGATATCGTCTTCTAACATTTCAAATGCTGGAGCAAACCAAGTATCAAGTTTGCTGCGCAGTTGGTCGACACCAATTCCTTTCAAAGAAGAGAACGCATCTACTTGAACATCGCCACCAAAGGCCAGCGCAGCTTCACGAATTTTAAGCACTTGCGCTTTACGAGCACCGCTCTTTAGTTTGTCTGCTTTAGTCAGTAGCACTTGTACTGGAATATGAGATTCTACTGCCCATTGAATTAGCTGTTGGTCGAGATCTTTCATTGGGTGTCTGATGTCCATTAGGACCACAAGACCTTTTAAACATTTGCGCTTCTGTAAGTACTCACCCAGTGACTTTTGCCATTTCTTTTTCATTTCTAGGGGTACTTGAGCAAAGCCGTATCCTGGTAAGTCAACGATATGACAACCTTCATCAACCTTAAATAAGTTAATAAGTTGAGTACGGCCTGGAGTTTTACTGGTTTTAGCCAGAGCTCTTTGGTTCGTTAGACGGTTTAGTGAACTCGATTTACCTGCATTGGAGCGTCCTGCAAACGCGATTTCGATTCCTTCATCTTCTGGCAAGTGACGAATATCAGGTGCACTTGTTATGAAATGCGTGTTTTGATAATGAATTTTTACGCTCACTGTTAACTCCATCTCGACTTTGTGTAGTCGATTGATTACTTTTTTGTGAAATTGTGTAAAATAACCGTGCTCGGCATATGGCCACACATTGTACCATGAACGGTATTAATTGCCCGTGTTACCTCACTTTGTCCTTTTGGCACCATTCTGTTGGGTTTCGCGAGGCGTGTAGTGGTACTGGAAGCTTGATAATTATAATGGAATGTCATGAAAAAATTAGCGCTAATCTTGAGTCTTGTAGTCAGCTGCTCAGTATGGGCCCAAGGCGATATTGAAGCTGGTAAAGCAAAATCCCAAACCTGTGTTGCGTGTCACGGAGCTGATGGTAACAGTCAGTTAACCATGTACCCTAGCATTGCTGGTCAACACGCCAAATATATTGAAAAACAACTAAAAGATCTGAAACTCGGTATGACGAGTAGTGGTAAACAAGGTCGTTACGATCCTGTGATGAGTGGTATGGCAATGCCGCTATCTGAGCAAGATATGGCGGATCTTGCTGCGTATTACTCTTCAATGCCTCTAGCACCAAACAGTACCCCTGAGAATGTCGTTGACCAAGGTAAAGTACTTTACATGGCTGGTGATGCAGAACGTGGTATTACGGCTTGTATTGCTTGTCACGGCCCTCGTGGTAACGGTACAGAACTTTCTGGTTTTCCTAAAATTTCTGGTCAACACGCTGAATATGTTAAAGCTCAGTTAGAGAAATTCCGCAGTGGTGACCGTGCTAACGATATGAACGCTATGATGCGTGATATCGCTAAGAAGCTGAATGATGATGATATCGACACCCTATCTAAGTATGTAGGCGGTCTACACTAATCCAATTCAACGTTGCAACAACTTAGCAGCCCAACAATAGTTTCTTTACGCCAAACCGAGCGAACAATGCCCCTTCGAATGAAGGGGCATTGTTGTTTTTGGTGACTTATCTCACGAGTTGCTCGTTAAGCGTGTTGCTCTCATTGTTCTACTTGGCTGATGAGGTT
Source organism: Vibrio sp. La 4.2.2 (assembly GCF_027586995.1). Classification (NCBI taxonomy): domain Bacteria; kingdom Pseudomonadati; phylum Pseudomonadota; class Gammaproteobacteria; order Vibrionales; family Vibrionaceae; genus Vibrio; species Vibrio sp. La 4.2.2. The sequence continues at coordinate 11,591 of NZ_JAPPTJ010000014.1, read as the reverse complement.
GTGAGATATTTGCCATACTTGCTGTCACTAAACTGCCAGTAACTAAATTTAAGTGTTTGAAATTAATGGTTTTTGTTCATTCTTCTGTAAAGGCAACATGAAAAAAGTGCTCTGCAGGTTGTTTTCAATCCTCGCTCGGGTAAATTGTTCCTTGTCGACAGGAAGTAGGCACAGGGATTTCAGACCAAGATGGTTTTCAAGGATGTCTAACTAGGAAGGTTAGAAGAAACACAACGGATTGGCTTGTACTAGGAGTACAGGCGGATAAGGATGGTCAACTTTTCTCAGGATGAGAACTTAAACGGACAGGGTTTAGGAAGAACTCGCGCAAATGGCTTTGCTAGGGAACGCGAAAACGCATCAGGATGATGACAAACAAGAATTAGCAGTGGAAGCACAAATAACAAACGGATATTTGTGAAGCATCAAAAGATGCTAACAGTTTCGCCGTATGGCGATAGAAAGCGACAGGTCTTCCTGTCGCTTTTTTTACGTTTGCTCACAAGATAAATGACATTAGTTATCATTTGTCTTGTGAAGTTAATTGATATCGATTATCATTTGCACTCTTTCGGAGGGTGGGAAATGAAAAATCAAACGAGTCGTGAGTCAGAGCATTTTGATGTGCCAACTAAGTTGCTTCGACCTCTTTGGTTTCGAAGTCGCGAAAGCCTATTAGATGATGGCATTATTTATGACCCTATTGCAGCTCATGCTTGCCGTCGTTGTCATCTCGCTCCCGATTGTCTCACCGGTAATGTAGATCAAAGTCAGCTTCTCCATGCCACTCTGACACAAATTTGTGATCTTCAAGTAAAGCGCTTTCTCGAAACCAACCCTGATGGCTGGGTTATCAACGTTGGAGCTCGGCTCGATACCCGATTTTATCGCCTTGATAATGGTCGTTGTCATTGGGTTGAAGTGGATACCAATGAACACCTTGTTTGGCGACAACGATTGTTCCATAAAAGTGAACGTTATCAATTAAGGTGCGGATCTATTGATGATATGAGCTGGCTACAATCTTTATCGGTTCCAAATGACAGACCTGTACTAGTGGTTTGTGAGCAAGCACTACTTGAAAGAAGAGAAAACCGCATTGCACACTTTATCCAATCGATCGGTTGCTATTTTCAACATGCTCAGGCGTGTGTGGTGTTGGCCGGTGATTTGACGACCTCGCGGTTGGGTAAAAGGATGGGAGGCGAGCGTTATCAACATGGTCTGCGCCGCCCAACTCAGAAATTGCTGAATTGGTTGCCGTGGATTCATAAAGTGTCACTCCTTTCACCCATCGACCAACATTGTCAGCGCTGGTCTAAGTGGCAACGTATTATCGCCAAGCTGCCACTTTATAAGCATCGATTAACACCGAACGTGATCAATATTGAATGGTAGGAGTAGGAACCTAGGGTCAATTAACGCTACTATAGCCCCAACTATTTTTTAACCACCACCATAGTTTCTATGGTGGTGTTGTTTTTGGGGTCTGCGTGTTTCGACAATATTTCTCTACTCTGTCTAATATTGAACTTCATCGCCGTGTCTTGCTATTAGCCATTCCCATGGTGCTTTCGAATATTACCGTGCCGCTTCTGGGGTTAGTGGATGCCGCAGTTATTGGTCATTTAGAGCATTCTTGGTATCTCGGAGGCGTGGCACTCGGTAGCACGATGATCAGTGTGACCTTTTGGTTACTCGGCTTTCTTAGAATGTCGACAACTGGGCTGACAGCTCAATCTTTTGGTGCTCAGGATAATCGGCAGCTCGCCTTAGTATTTTTGCAGGGAACACTGATGGCGTTGGGCTTTGCGTTGGCATTTTTATTGCTGCACAGCGTCATCGCCGACCTTGTCTTCTCATTGAGTAGTGCTAGTGAGGATGTGAAATACTATGGTCACCAGTATTTTTCGATCCGTGCTTGGAGTGCGCCTGCGTCACTACTCAACTTTGTACTACTGGGTTGGTTACTGGGTACACAAAATGCCAAAGCACCGATGTGGATGGTAATCATCACCAATGTAGTCAATATTGTGCTTGATGTTCTATTTGTCATCGGCTTGGGCTGGAAAGTCGAAGGGGCGGCGTTAGCATCTGTGATCGCCGATTACTCGGGTTGTGCTTTCGGACTTTGGTGCGTATGGCGTACTTGGAGTCATCGTCAGTTGCCTGCTATACGCTCATTGCTGTCCGGTGTCGCAAGTGATATTAGTCGTTTTGTAAAACTGAACCGAGATATTTTCTTACGCTCTCTTTGCCTACAAGCGACGTTTAGCTTTATGACCTTCCAAGGTGCGGCTTTTGGTGATGACATTGTGGCTGCTAACGCTGTGTTGATGAGCTTTTTAATGATCATCTCTTATGGCATGGATGGTTTTGCTTATGCGATGGAAGCCATGGTCGGTAAGGCGATCGGTGCAAAGAGTCGAACGGCGCTAATCGAGTCGCTGCTTGCTACCTTCTTCTGGAGTTTGATTATTTGTAGTGGTCTGACGGTGGTCTTTATGGCGTGGGGCAGTAATTTGATTGGTTTAATTACCAGTATTCCCGATGTCCAACAACAAGCGATGGTGTTCTTACCTTGGTTGATTGCTATGCCTTTGGTGTCGATGTGGTGTTTCTTGTTTGATGGCATCTTTATTGGGGCCACCAAAGGTCGAGATATGAGAAACAGCATGTTTGTTGCGACCTGTAGCTTCTTTGCCATTTTCTATATAACAAGTGGAATGGGTAACCATGCACTTTGGTTAGCCATGCTGAGTTTTATGGGAATAAGAGGCTTTGGGTTAGCCATGATCTTTTTGCATCAATGGCGCAGCAAAACCTTCCTCGAAGCATAAAAAAGGCGGCTATCAAGCCGCCTTTTTTATGCTTTCGTTAAACACTAGAATAAGCGATTCAAACCATTAAGCGCCGCTACGCGGTAGGCTTCAGCCATGGTTGGATAGTTAAAGGTCGTGTTAACAAAGTACTCGATGGTATTTGCTTCGCCTTTTTGCTCCATTATCGCTTGGCCGATGTGGATGATTTCCGCAGCACGCTCACCGAAACAGTGGATACCTAAGATTTCTTTGGTTTCGCGATGGAACAAAATCTTCAAGCTTCCCACGTCTTTGCCAGCAATCTGAGCTCGAGCAAGATGTTTAAATGATGAACGCCCTACTTCGTAAGGGACTTTTGCTTCGGTAAGTTCTTGCTCTGTTTTACCGACAGAACTGATTTCTGGAATGGTATAGATACCTGTTGGAATGTCTTCAATCAGTTTACCGTCTGCTTCACCTTGCGTGATGGCTTGGGCGACGAAACGGCCTTGGTCATAAGCTGCACTAGCCAAACTAGGGTAACCAATTACATCACCCACGGCATACACGTGGTCAACATCGGTTTGATAGTTACTATCGACTTTCAGTTGTCCACGAGAATCAGCACTTAGGCCCACTGCAGATAAGTTCAACGCGTCAGTATTACCCGTTCGGCCATTTGCATACAGTAAGCAGTCAGCGCGCATTTTCTTCCCTGAGTTCAGATGAATGATGACGCCGTCTTCGGTCCCTTCTATTTTGGCGTAGGTTTCATCATTACGAATCATCATGCCGCTGTTCCAGAAGTGGTACGACAGTGAGTCAGACATTTCATTATCTAAAAATGCCAGCAGACGCTCGCGAGTATTGATAAGGTCTGTTTTGACATCTAAGCCACGGAAGATCGAGGCGTATTCACAACCAATAACCCCCGCACCGTAAATAATGATGTGCCTTGGGTCATGTTCTAGTGACAATATAGAGTCGCTGTCGTAGATACGAGGATGGGTAAAGTCAACATCGTCTGGGCGATAAGGTCTAGAGCCTGTCGCGATAACAAATTTATCGGCCGTGTAGGTATCGACGGTGCCGTCAGTTTTCGTGACTTCCAGAGTATTTGAATCGACGAAGCGAGCCGTGCCAAACAGTAACGTACACTCATTTCGGTCATAGAACCCTTGGCGCAGTCGAGTTTGCTTATCTATCACGGTTTTGGCATGACCAAGAATATTAGAGAAGGTAGAGTGGAGGCTGGTGTTATTGCCACAGAACAGTGGGTTGCTGTTGAACTCGATAATACGGCTGACCGCATGTCTGAGTGCCTTTGATGGGATAGTGCCCCAGTGAGTACATCCACCACCAACGCTGCTTTCTTTTTCTATGATGGCAACGTTCAGTCCTGCTTTAGTCAGTCCCATAGCAGCACCTTCACCACCGGGTCCACTTCCTATCACGATGGCATCAAAATGTTTGGAGCGACTCATAGTGTATATCCTCGTTGTACCTAACTGCATCACGCAAAAGACCTCCAGTTAGGCTTGCCTATTTAGGCACAACAGCAGGCATTGCGGCGTTAACATTGCTTAAATTCTTGTTAGCGAGATTCTAACGGATTATTAACCTTGGTAAACCAAGTTGCCGTGATAGGGTGTGAAAGATCACGAGATTTGTCTTAAGTTGCCATACCTTATGTGGTTTAGCCTTTGTAAGCTGCCAATTTTATAGAATATGTTGAGTTGCAAAGTGAAGTGAGACTTACAAAGTGTTTTATTAAAAATCCTTTTGCATAGGCTTATACAAACAGGCTATTCGCGCTATATTACCAGCACTCCCTCAATTACCGTATGAATGGTAGTCAACAAGTAAACCTAGGTAAAACATGAAATCAATGGGTATCCGTGCACAACAAAAAGAGAAAACGCGTCGTTCATTGATCGATGCTGCTTTTAGCCAGTTAAGTGCTGATCGCAGCTTTTCAAATTTGAGTTTACGCGAAGTGGCACGAGAGGCTGGTATTGCACCAACGTCCTTTTATCGTCACTTCAAAGACATGGATGAATTGGGACTCACCATGGTAGATGAAGGAGGCTTGTTGCTGAGACAATTGATGCGACAAGCGCGCCAACGTATTGTCAAAGAAGGCAGTGTGATTCGTACTTCGGTTGAAACCTTTATGGAGTTCATTGAAAGTAGTCCTAACGTTTTTCGCTTATTGTTGCGAGAGCGTTCGGGTACATCATTTGACTTTCGAGCCGCAGTCGCTCGTGAGATCCAGCATTTTTCAGCAGAATTAACCGAATACCTTGTGAGCACGGGCATGGACCGTGATGAAGCAATCGCTCAGGCTGAAGCTTCGGTAATCTTGGTATTCAGTTCTGGTGCTGAAGCACTCGATCTTAATAAGAAAGAAAGATATGAACTGGCAGAAAGGTTAATTGTCCAACTTAGGATAGTTGCCAAAGGTGCACACTGGTATCGCAAAGAACGTGAAAGAAACCGTCAAAAAGAAGGGTTGAACTAATGTCCAATGAAGTATCCTCCGAAAGCCGTAATAGCGGTAAGAAAACCCTAGTGCTAGCACTTATCGCTGGTATGTGTGGTAATGCAATGTTGTCTTGGCTAACTGTTAGCGAAGTCGCATTCTCTATTTTTCCTCTGATAGCTCTTGTTCTATCTGTTCAAGCGCTATATCAAGAGTACCTAAAGAACCCAATTCCAGAAGACTTCCCGATGGTAGGTTTGGCTGCGTTTTTTGTTGGCGCATTTGGTCATTCGGCTTTCACTAAAGCCCAGTACCCAGATGCCGGCTCCAACTTCTTCGCGATCATCGTTGTATTGGTTCTACTGTTCTGGATTGGTAAGAAACTTGGCTACATTATGAAAGAAGCCTAATAGGTATTATTAATGTCCGCGAATAAAAAACGAGCCGCTTGGGCTCGTTTTTTTGTTTATGCTGTGGCGGATTACGCTTTACGTTCTAACAACACACCGGCTTCTATGTGATGAGTAAACGGGAACTGGTCGAACAGCGCAAATCGAGTAATAGTGTGAGTTTCACTTAGTACATCTAAATTGTCTTTCAGTGTTTCTGGGTTGCACGAAATATACAGAATACGTTGGTAACCTTGCACCATTTTACATGTATCAATATCCATACCAGCGCGCGGTGGGTCGACAAAAATCGTGTTGCAGTTATAGCTTTTCAAATCGACATTCTGTTGCTGTAGACGGCGAAATTCACGCTTTCCTTCCATCGCTTCAGTGAATTCTTCAGCAGACATTCGAATAATTTGTACATTATCAATCTTGTTTTCAGCGATATTGAATTGTGCCGAGTCAACTGAAGGCTTGGCTAACTCTGTCGCGAGAACGCGTTCAAAGTTTTGCGCCAATGCAAGTGAAAAGTTGCCATTACCGCAGTAAAGCTCCAGCAAGTCACCTTTGCTTTCTTGGGTACAGTCCACCGCCCATTCCAGCATTTTCTGAGCCACGGGACCATTTGGCTGAGTGAAGCTATTCTCTACTTGTTGGTAGTGGTATGGCTGACCATTTACATGCAAGGTTTCTAGCACATAGTCTTGGTCTAAGACGATTTTCATCTTACGAGCACGGCCAATGAGGTTGAGTTTGAACCCCTCATCATTAAGGCGTTGCTTGAGGGCTTTTGCTTCTGCTTTCCAAGCATCATCTAATTGACGGTGATACAGCAACGAAACCAGAATTTCACCACTGAGTGTAGAGAGAAAGTCTACTTGGAATAGTTTCTTACGCAGAACGTCATTACCTTTCATTGCATCCATAAGCAATGGCATCAAATCGTTGATGAGGCGGCTTGCTGCTGGAAATTGGTCAACGCGATACTTTTCACGAGTTTCTTGATTGAACATGATGTAATACATGTCCTCTCCTTCGTGCCAAACGCGGAATTCTGCACGCATGCGATAGTGCTTCTCTGGAGAAGTAAATACTTCGAGTTCAGGAGCAGAATAAGGCGCCATCATATCGATCAATCGTTGAGATTTTTCTTCGAGCTGAATTTGGTAGCCTTCTGGTGTGAAGTCGAGATTTGCCATTGTGGTTGCCTATCGTCGGTAATGAGTTTTTAAAAGGAGGGCAGATTTTATTCAATCTCCCGTCGTTGTCCAGTTTTTCCCAGAATTGTCTCTCAATATGGCTGGATATCTATAGCTTAGTTCAATCTGTTATAGACAAATTACCATGTTGTTAATACCATTCCGCCTAGCTGGTGTGAGAATGACAAAGGAATCTCACTGAAAAGGGAATCTGGTGTAAATCCAGAACTGACGCGCAGCGGTAAAAGAGAACGACCCCTCAAATGACACTGTACGAGTTACGGGAAGTCGAGGCAGTAGGTTTAGGTTCACTGTGATCCTTACGCTCTTGAGTCCGAATACCTGCCAGCAGCCAAGCTTCGTTAACAAATAACAACGCTAGCTTGGTAGGACTTACGCGATTTAGGACAACATAACAAATGAACAAATCATTTTTGGCGATAGCAGTGGCTGCATCGCTCTCTTCTTATGCTTCTTTTTCACTGGCAGAAGCAACAAACCCAAGTGAACAAAGCAAACTCGCAAATGAAACCATGGTCGTGACAGCGAACCGTGTTGAACAGCAACTGAAAGATGTTCTTGCTCCAATTGAAGTTGTTGATCGTGAGCAAATTGACGCTATTCAAGCTAAATCAGTTTCTGAGATATTACGACGTTTACCTGGCGTACAGATCGCAAACCAAGGTGGCATTGGTCAAAATGCCGAACTGTATATTCGAGGTCGCTCTAGTAAGAACACTTTGGTATTAATCAACGGTGTTCGAATTGGGAGTGCAACAACAGGTGCTGCGAATCTGTCAGCCATTCCTCTTGATGGTGTGCAACGTATCGAAATTATCCGTGGTGCCCGTGCTGCGGTATATGGTTCTGATGCCGTAAGCGGTGTGGTTAATATTATCACCACTAATAAAAATGGCTCTCCAAGTAGAGTTAAAGCTGGAGCGGGAAGCTTTGGAAGTTACAACCTTGGTGGAACATTATCGTTAGGTGATGCGGAGAATGGATGGCTCAATCTGACAGCCACTCATCAGTCTAGTAATGGCTACAATGTCCAACCGACCAGCACTAATCCAATAGATGCGGATGACGATGGCTATACCAGTCAATATCTAGTCCTCGATATGGGTAAACGATTGGATCAAAACTGGCAACTAAAGGCCAATGGTTATTACCAAAAACATAATACTGAATTTGATAACCCTTGGACTGGTGTAGATAAGTCAGATAGTGACTTGTACAGTTTTAGTGTTGCTGGTGACTATATGCGTAATAACTTTGATTCTTCGCTGACACTGACGACGAATCAAGATAAAGCGAAATCTTATGGTCAAGGAGAGCCAGAAGGGACTATTTCGACCAATCGCGTTGCAGTAAATTGGAATAACAACGTAAAAATCAATGATGAATTGAGTTTCTTGGGCGGCATTGATTGGTACAAAGATAAAGTTGATAACACAACTAAAGCTATGACTAAAGACACTCGAGACAATGGAGCCGTCTTCTTAGGTGCACTCTACAATCAAGAACGCTTATCACTAGAAGCTAATGTTCGACATGATGACAATAGTGCCTATGGAAACTACACCACTTACCAGTTAGGTGGTGGTGTGAATGTCACAGAGCAATTAAAGGTTGTAGCCATGCATGGAACAGCATTTAAGGCACCTACTTTTAATGAACTGTATTGGCCTAAAGAGTGTGGTCCATGGGGCTGTTATGAAGGTAATCCAAATCTGGTCCCTGAAGAGTCAGCTACCTCTGAAATTGCTTTAGAGGGTGAGTTTGCTTTATTAGGATTTAGATTAGGCGCTTATCGCAGTAATGTGGATAAGATGATTGCCAGTAATGGTTCAACGAACGTCAATATAAACAAAGCTAAGATTGAAGGTATTGAACTAGTAACTCGTTTTGATACCGGAGCGATTGAGCATGAGGTGTCGTACGACTATCTAGATGCTAAAGATGAAAGCACAGGTAAGGACTTAGTAAGACGAGCTCGCAATAGCGGGAAGTGGAATGCCTCATATAATATTGCCTCTTGGAGATTCGAGCTAAGCTACCTATATCAAGGGAAACGCTATAATGATGCAGCCAATACTCAAGTATTAGACCCTTATTCGTTAGTTGATATTGCCGGCACCTACTACTTTGATAACGGCCTAAGTCTAGGTGCGAAAGTTGGCAACTTATTCGATGAAGAGTATGAAACGGTGAGTGGCTATAAAACACCAGAACGTAATTACTACGTGAATGCCATGTATCAGTTCTAAGAGCAAACAGCGCCTCCAATTAAGAGGCGCTTTTTAATAGGTAGTCCTAAATGAAAAACATCATCATCAGTTGGTCATCTGGCAAAGATTCAACCCTTACTTTCGAACGACTAATTGAATCTCCAGATTATAATGTCGTTGGTCTTTACACTACTCATGTCAAAGGTGAGGTTCCATTTCAAGTAACCCCATTAGAAGTCGTTCAATTGCAAGCAGATAGGTTAGGGATGCCATTAGTAACGATAGAGCTACCAGAAGTTTTTCCACCTAACGATGTTTACCAAGCGCTCGTTATTGAGGGGGTAAAATCTTCTGGCTTGGCAGTAGATGGGATAGCATTTGGTGACATGTTCTGTAATGGAATTGTTGAATATAGAAAAAGCTATGTCGAACCAGCGGGGCTAGAAGCGGTTTTTCCTTTGGTTGGTGAAAGTAGCGCAAAGCTTGCACAGGAGATCATTGCCAGAGGGATTGAGACAGTGTTGGTTACCGTCGATAGAAATGTGCTTTCGGAAACATTCTGTGGAAAAGTTTATACCGACGAGCTTATTCAAGAATTACCTAATAATGTTGACCCTTGTGGAGAAGATGGGGAATTCCATACCTTAGTCTGTAATTCGAGGTATTTTAGTCACCCTATTTCCATTCAACAGATTGAAATTGAGACAGCGCCGAGATTCAGTCATCTAAGATACAGCGTTGAGTCAGAACTTCGCGGATAAGTTTACCGACAATAGGGTTATGAGTATTATGTTGGCGAACAGGTTAGTAGTGAGCGTGATACGTTAATCAATGAATCGAAAAAATATACTAATATTTGACTCTGGTGTGGGTGGACTTTCTGTATTTAAAGAAATAGTCCAACGCTTACCTCAAGAAAACTATATCTATCTATTCGACAATGAGGCTTATCCCTACGGTGAATTGGCACCGGAAACACTAGTAAACCGCACCTGTACATTGATACAACAAATGATGCGGCGCAAAGCGGTCGATATTGTTGTTATTGCTTGCAATACGGCCAGTACTATTGTGCTCCCTCATTTAAGAAAACGAATAGACATTCCTGTGGTTGGCGTCGTCCCTGCCATTAAGCCAGCTTCACTACTCTCTAAAACAGCAGTTGGCTTGATTGCTACACCAGCAACGATTACTCGCCAATATACTCATGACTTAATTCGTAACTTTGCTACTGATAAAGAAGTAAAGCTGATAGGTGATAGTCGATTAGTTGAAATGGCAGAGCAAAAGCTGAGGAATGAGCAGGTCGACCTTCAAGAGTTGGAACTCATACTTTCTCCGATTAAAGGAAAAATTGATGTAGCAGTATTAGGCTGTACCCACTTTCCTCTTATTAAGGAAGAAATAGCATTGGTATTGGGAGACTGTGTTGAATTAGTTGATTCAGGAGCCGCAATTGCAAGAAGAGTTGAAAGTCTATTGGAGATAAAAGAGGCATCTTTGGGACAAGGAACCATGGAGGCGTTTAGTAGTGCTCCTCCTTTTGAAGAAGAAGCACTAAATAAAACATTACGACAACTCTGTTTTACTCCTGTTCAGTTGTTGCCGATTCAGGGTGCTTCGGATCATTAGCAATACGCACTTTCAAAGTACGTTGCATATAATCCTTTTCATTTAGAGCTTTGATTGCCGCTTTTGCATCGGAGCTCGCCATCACAACAAAACCAAACCCACGTCGTTTACCTGTGCGTTTATCCTTCATTAACCTAACGGCAAATACCTCACCATGCTCAGCAAAGAGCTCCTTTACGTGAGATTCATTTGCTTTATAAGGAAGATTGCCGACGTAGAGAGTTTTGGTCGACTTTGTAGTTTCTGCAGATGGTGTTGGTGAAGCAGTAGAAAACTTAACAACAAAAAAGGTGGCTACTACACCGATGACAAAAGCAACAGCTGGTGGTACGTCAGCGAATTGAGAAAATACAATACCGCCTAATATAGCAATCGCTACTACCAGAAAAAGAGATTTATTGGAGTCCATATTAAAGTACTACTTTTTTATTTACGAATAATGGCATCTATCGTTAACAAATAGATATAAGAATATTACGTAGTTGAGTGTGATTTTTCCAATTAATTGGTGTGATGTATTTCAAATGTTGAATTTTTATCGAAAAAACACCGTATCGATGGCTTTTTGTGCGAACGAAAAATAAATTCAAAAAAACACTTGTCATAGTTTGAGTGATCTCTATAATGCCGCCTCACCGACACGGAGTGAGACGAAAGTCACAAAGCGGAGTCGGTTGAGAGAGAAAAGAAAGTTTGAAAAAACGCTTGACTCTCAAAACGGGAAGCGTAAGATACGCACCCCTAACGACGAGACGCGAAGCGGCTTGAGAGTTAGAAAATGTTCTTTAAAAATATAGACCTATCAATCTGTGTGGGCACTCGTTGATGATAATCAAATTAGATACTTCGGTATT